>JBIOJB010000074.1:0-14637 GCA_044450465.1 Candidatus Dormibacterales bacterium
GAGCATGTCGACGATGCGCGTGAGCGGGCCGGGGCCGGAGTACCTGGTCACCGCTCAGGCAGCCCCCGGTTTCCTCTCATTGACCAATCTCAACATGGCGGGGGCGGCCAGGTTCATCCTGGCCGCGACTTTGTCCGTTCGTATTGGCCACCAACTCGTGGCCGGGAGTCTCCAAATTCGATAAATCCCAACAGCGGGAAGGAGAGCAGCAGCGCGCAGCGCTGCGATGAGAGGAAACCCCCGGTTTCCTCTCATTCATTGCACATCGCACAACATGATCGGAGGAGTGCGCAAGTGCGTCACGCTCGGGTAGCGGCCGACGGTCTGCTCGGCCATCTCGAACGCATCCTCCATCGTGCTGGCGCACTTGAGACCGAGGTGATGCACGACTTCGCGGTCGCCCCCGACGATGATGATGTCGCCCGCGTGCTCCATCGCGTGGGCGGCCCAGTACAGCGCGTAGAACGGATGAACCCCGTGGTAGGCGTGCGACTTTCGGTACAGCTGCCGGAACCATGGATCCTCGGCAAACCGCTTCTCGTACTTCTTCTCGATCTCCTTCGGATCCTTGGTGTCCGCCAGCACCTCGTCATAGAAGTCGATGTAGCTCGGGTGCTGGACAGCGTCGAACTCGTAGCGGCACGGATGCGTGAGGATGAGCACTCCCCCCTTCCGCAAGACCGGTTTGTTGCGGTAGAAGTTGAAGAGATACCCGAGGCCCATGCACAGCACGAGCACCGGGTTCATCGGAGAGTTGACGTTGTACGGCCCGAGATACGGAACGCCCAGCGTGACGATGTCCGTCTGACCCTCTACTCGCACGCTGATCTGGTTGCGAACCGCCTCAAGCGTCTTCTCGTGGACAGCGTCGACCTGCCCCGCCTGCACCGATGTGAGTCCGTAGGGGGCCCGCATGGCGTGAAAGATGTTGCGCTTGAACGCCGGCGGAGCAAGGTCTGTCATCTGCTTCATGCCCAGGAACATCGCCTGGTCCTGCGCGGTCCAGTCCGTCTCCCGCTTCTGCATGAAGTTGGCGATCGCCGGAAACGCGTGATTGTTGACTGTCGTCTCGATGTGAAACACGCGAACCGTGTCTTCGATCAGCTGACCCTGACGGATGCATGAGTGGTGCAGCGCCGAATCGGCCGGATTCATGTAGGAGCGCGACGCGAGCAGCGTCTTGACGTTGTGGTGGGCCCGGATGCCCCGATAGGTCGCGAGGCCCGTCGCCATCGATTTGTGACCTCCGTCCATCGGCACCAGGGTGAGGTTTACGTAGATCACGAGGTCCGACTCGGCCGCCCGCTTGTGGAGCGTGACGTCCTCGCCCTCCGCGGTCTTGCCGATGAAGACGTTGTTGTCAGGATCCTCGCCATCGTGCTGGTAGAGACGGTCCGGCCAGAAAGTGCTGAAGATCCGCTCGCCCACGATGTGGCGGATCTCGTCCTCTGTCATCCGGCGGTGCAGGCCAAGCGCGGCGATGATGTGGAGGTCCTCCACCCCCGCCTCCGCGGCCATGTCGATGACCTCCTCCATCACGAGCTGGCGGACGTCTGGCGCAGCCATCGGTGGCAGCGGAAGCGACAGGTCGTCGAACGCGATCGTAAGCTTCATGCCGCTGCGCAGCAGTGACTTCAGCGGGTCGTCGTCAAGCGGCTTGGCCAGCGCCCGTTTGATCGCCCGCTCGGGGTGTGCGATGGGCTCGAAGGGGTCGGGCGGGTAAACGATGCGGGCGCCCAGCGGCAGCTTCTCGAGCCGCACGCCCTCGCCGAAGTGGAAAAGCACCGGTGGGGTGCTTCGATCGACCTCGATCACCGCTCCGGGACGAGACAACCTAGTGGTTCCTCACGCTCAAGCCCTCAATCCTCGCAGATCGAATGCGACCTTCACCGCGCCCAGTCGACCCGCCGCCATGGCGTACGCGATCGCATCACGGTACTCGCCAAGCCCGAAGAGCGGCCCTGTCAGCTTTTCGAGATGCAGGTCGGGTGCCGCTTCCAGCGCCAGCTCGAACGTGCGCCGTCCCTTGCGCTTCGGTTCAGACCCGTACGCATAAGCGCCGGTGACGGTGAGCTCGCGCTGCCAGATCGGAGCCCAGTCCACCCTCTCTTCGCCCGGCATGCCCACTGCGACCACCGTTCCGCCCTCGCGCGTGAAACGCACGGCGTCGTTCAGGCTGTCTGCTCGGCCGACGCACTCGAACGTGATGTCGGCACCTCCGAGCAGCAGCGACCGGTTCATTCCTTCGAGACGGCGCGCGCCTGTGGCAAAGCGCACGCGCTGAAACACCTCGTCCGGCGAGACCACCTGGTCTGCGCCGAGCTTGCGCGCCAGGTCGCGCTGGGTCGGGTGCTTGGCGACCGCGATCAGGCGCTTGGGCTTTGTGAACAGCCTGATCGCGGCGATCGTGAGCAGCCCGATCGTGCCGGCCCCGGTGACGACCACAACATCGTCCTTCGAGGCTCCTCCGCGCAGGGCGGCGTGCACGCAGCATGCAAATGGTTCGATGAGCACGGCGGCTTCGTCGCTGAGGGCTTCGGGAACCTGGTGAAGCTGGCTTGGGTGCGCGACCAGAACCTCGCCCCATCCCCCACCCGTGTCCGCGCAGTACCCGGTCTGCAGGCCGACCTTGATCGGCCCCTCGGTCACGTTGTAGCAGAGCCCTGGCCTGCCCTCGGCGCAGCGCGGGCATGGTGGATCGACTCCTCGCACGGTGCAGCCCAACGCCGGTTCGACCACGACCCTGGAGCCGTCGTCGAGCGTGCCGACCACCTCGTGGCCGGGAACGAAGGGATAGCTGGTGAGCGGGTCCAGATACAGAGAGGCGTGCCCACCGATGGCAGCCAGGTCCGAGCCGCAGATGCCGCTCAGGGTCGGCATCACCCGCACCCACTGCGGGCCCGGGAGCTCCGGCTCGGCCAGGTCGCCGAGCTTCAGCATCGACAGACTGCTGGTGGCCACGTCGGCCCGCCCGCCTGACGCCTTCACGATGGCGAAGGCGGGGATCGACCTGACGAACTGCAGCGCTAGCAATCGGACCTCGGTGCGATCACCTGCGCACCGCCTCGAAGTATTCGGGCGAACGCGGATCGGGCATGGGTAGACGCCAGTTGCCCGGAGCCATCCGCCAGCGCTCAATGCGCCAGCCACGCTGCCCAGCCACCTGGGACAGGCGGGCGTCAGGGTTAACCGCCACCGGGGTGGAGACCAGCTCCAGCATCGGGAGGTCAGACAGCGAGTCGGCATAGGCGAAGCTCTCCGAAAGGACCATGCTGTTGCGCGCCGCGTACTCCTCGAGCAGCGTGCCACGGGCTTCGCCGGCGGGAGGTGGCGACTCGAGATCGCCGGTGAGACGGCCGTCCTTCAGGAGCAAATGCGCGCAGTCGACCTCCACCTCGAGGAGCTCGGCAAGCGGCTCGACCACGACGTCGAGCGCGCCGGTGAGCAGGAGCACACGATGTCCGGCTCGCTTGTGCTCACGAATCCGGCGGATGCCCTCTGGGTAGATGCGGCGTAGGGTCACCGCGTCGAGCGCCTCGCGGCCGAGCCGCTTCATGATCTCGTAGTCGAGCCCGTCGTACTCGCGATAGAAGCTGCGTTGAAACTCTGCTCGCGACCGCCGCTCCAGGTACAGCCAGCGGGGCGCCTCGCGAAGCATCTTGGCCAGCATCGCCGGCCATTCTTCGACCGGCTGAGATCGCAGCCGCATCCAGATGAAGTACTCGACGACATTGGTTTCGACGAGCGTTCCATCGACGTCGAAGACTGCCAGCACATCCGAGCGGCCACTCCGGCGGGCCAGCGCCGCCTTGGCGGTGTTGGCGACAGGCTTGGTTGCCGTGCTCCCGGTCGATTGCTTGCCCTTGCCCGCAGCCGTTTCGGCGCGAGCCAGACGTACCACCGTCGGCATGTGGACTTCCTGGAAGTAATGCGTCCAGTCGTACAGGGCGGGATCGAACGGGAAGATGTCGCGCTCTTTCGCGGGCAGCCTCTCCCAGAGCGACATCAGGTGGCGAGTGTCGAAGATGCAGTCGACGTCGGTGTACGTGCCGTAGAGCTGAAGCAGGTTGAGACCGCGCTCGAGCTTCTCCCGCCGGTCGAAAAGGTCGTCTGACACCTGCGCGACCCCGGCGCCCAGCGGGAGGCGCTCGACCACCCACTGCGCCGCCTGGAGGAACTTGAGCGTTACGTTGCCCCGCAGCGCCAGCTCGTCCCTGGGCGGATAGGTGAAGTCGCTGGTGCCGATGGCCTGGCCATACCGATCGCGCAGTGGATTGGCCGTGTAATACCGATGGGCCTCATCGGTCAGCCGGCGCAGTCGCAGCGGATTCCGGCTTCCCGAAGCCACGTGGTAAACGCGGGGCTCCGAGTCGGGCGGCGGCGCAGCCGCCACGGCGAGGACGGCGTTGACGACCAGGTCGGCGGGGATGATGTCGAACACGCCGTCCGGCAGGCCTGAGAAGTCCTGCACGATCCCTCGGCCGTAGGCCAGCAGCACAGGCTCCGACATCCGGAATCCTTCGAGCCAGCCCGGAAAGGGCTCCTTGAGCGCGCTTTCGATGATCGACGGACGGACGATCGAGAGCGGCACGTCGCCGTGAAGCTCGCTCACGGCGTGCTCGGCCATCGCTTTCGTGAATGAGTAGATGTCGCTGAAGCCCATCGCGTTGGCGTGCACCCGCCCGCGCTCGATCAGCCGATCCTTCACCCACCGGTCCCGGAGGCGCTCGGTCAAGCGAGCCGCGGCGGGAGTTCCCGCAGGGCCCATTCGCGAGCGCGCCTGGTGCCTCAGCTTGTTGAGAATCTCCGGCCGCCGCGACTCCTCTTCGACCGCGGAGCGCAGGTTGGTCAGCACCGCCGCCTCGTGCCTCCAGTTGAGGCCCGGGTCCAGAGGCAAATCCTCGCGCACGAGGCCGCGAAGCATCCCGCCCACGTAAGCCGTCGAGATGTGGACTAGGTGAGGCTTGGATCCGACGCTTTTGATCGCCTCGACGAAGCGCACGGCGCCGAGAAGGTTGGTTTGAGCGGACTGGTCGGCCGGGTTGTCGAACTCGACGGCGGCGGCCGAGTGGATGACGATCTGGCAAGCGCGCAGCGACTCGCGCCCGGCCTCGGTGAGACCTACGCCATCCCGGCCCAGATCGATCTCGACGACGCCGAGCTTTTCCGCGACGAGCTTGGCAAAGGCTTGCGGGCCTAGCTCTTCGCGAAGGCGTTTGAAGGCGGGGCTCGAGAGCACCTCCCGTTCGAGCCTCTCGGCCGCCGGCCGGCGCGCGCTCGATCGAATGGCGAGGTTGATGCGGCCGATTTGCGGCAGCGATCGCAGGCACTTTTCGACGATCGACTTGCCGAGGAAGCCGGTGGCGCCGGTGACCAAGATGGTCTTGCCTTCGAAGGCCTCGGCTATCAAGACCTGCAGATTCTAGTGGGTCACTCTTGTTCCAGGACTCGGCGGTCCATGTACGCCAGAGCCTCGTTACGATCTCAGAACCTGATGCTCCTGGAAGGTCACACGGTGCTCGTCACGGGCGGATCGAGCGGAAGCGGACTCGCCGTTGTCAGAGAGGCCCATCGTCTCGGCGCCGACGTGATCGCAGGAAGTCGGAGCCCGGAGCGGCTTGCCGCCCTCTCCGAGGAGCTCGGCGGCACGCGCTTTCATCCCTTCGCCGTTGACATCACGGACGCGGCCGCGGCCCGAGCGGCGCTGCACGCGCTGGCCGCCGGCGGGCTGCGCCTGACTGACCTGGTCCATTCAGCAGCCGGCGGCTTCGAGCCCGTGGTGCGGCAGCTGGTGCGCCGCTGCGTCGCCCTGCGCCGAGTCCCAGCCGGCGAGCTGCCCGCCGCGATCGAAAGCGCGCGAGCCGAGATCATGCCGCTGGTCGCCGCGAGCCGTGAGGGCGCGATGAGGGTGAACTACTCCTCAGCGCGCTCTCTCATCGAGGAGGTGGCGGCGGGACTGCCCAGGGGCGGAAGCATCACCGTGTACAGCAGCCTGTGGACCTCTTTCTTCAGCCGGGCGCCGAGCTTCTACCGCAGCATCGCCGAGTCGAAGGGCGCGCTGGACAGATGGGTCGAGGAGAGCGCGCCGGCCTGGGCCGAGCGCGGGATAACGACGGCGATCATCAGCGGCCACATCATCCTGGACTCGGCCATGGGCCAGCTCATCGATCGATTCCTAGCCCCTCTCATGCACGTACCCGCCCAGGCGCGGTTCCGGTCGTACTACATCACGACTGAAGACATGGTGAAGGTGACGATCAACAGGATCGCCGAAGCGGCCGCCAAGCCAGGCCGTTCGATGATCAGGTCGTTCCTCATCGGCCCGCACCAGGTCCTCGACGACCTCTCCGAAGACACGCCCGCGCTCGCCGACCTCCTACCGCTGTGAGAAACGGCCGGGGCCTCAGCCCTGCTGTCCGTGATTCACACCAGGCAGGCGCACGACAGGCGATGCGCCGGCGTCGCTCCACCCCAACGCAGTGGTCACGGTTGCCCAGAACCAGTAGCTCTGGTCGGGCGCTCCGCGAAACGTCGCGGAACCTCCACCGCCTGAAGCCAGGTTCGCCACCGTTCCGTCCTCGCGGACGACCTGAACCGAGAAGCGGGCGCCGTCGCCGGGGCTCGACCATGCGACGTCGATAGCCGTCTGATCGTTCGGGTCCGGCTCCGCGGTGATCGCGACCTTGGGCATGGCGATGCCGGCGAACCGGGGAGAGCCGGTGAGCCACAGATCGCCCAGGTCCTTGGCGTAAGGGTCAGGGGGCGCTCCGGACCATCCGTAAGGGTCGAGCGGACCCGCGCCGTTGATGTAATAGACGCCGAAGTGAAGGTGGGGTCCGGTGGCCTCGCCGGACATGCCCGAGATTCCGATCACCTGGCCGCGGCTCACGCGCTGTCCCCGCGCGACGTCGACCGAAGACAGATGCCCGTAGTAAGTGAGCAGCCCGTTGCCATGGCTGATCTCGATGTACAGTCCGCCACCACACGCATGACAGCTCGGCACGTCCCACCTGGCGAGGATCACCGTCCCTGGCGCCGCCGCGGCGACGGGCTCGTAGTTGAGGCCGTAGTCATAGCCGTCGTGGCCGTCGTAGTAGAGGTAGTCGTGGCCGCCCGGGGTCTGGGCGTAACCGGCGGTGAACCCCGGGTCGGGGCCGCCCACGCTTGATGACGCGATCACCCCGTCGTAGCGGCATACCTTTCCGTCGCTCTGATAATTCGGCCCGCAGTGGTCGAAGATCGAGGTGATGTAGTGCGATCCCATGAAGGGGAGTGTCAGGAAGGCTTCCGACGCGGGCGCCGTGCCGGTGTTTCCCGTCCCGGTTTCGAGCGGCCCGTAGCTCATCTGACTCGGATAGAACCAGCGTGTGTACTTGCCCTGCTTCTGACCGGGCGGCAGGGCCGGCGCGGCCTGCACCGGCGCCGCCTGAAGCAGCACGGCCAGGGCAACCAGGGCGACCGCCGCGCGCACACCCCATGCAACGTTGTGGCGAGGGTTAGGTTGCGCTCTGTGCGGCACGGTCTGGGATTCGATTAAGTTTCGCAAATGGCCCCTCCTCCGGCTCCAGTCGTGTTGAGCCAGGGACGCGTGGCAGCATACGAGGAGCCGATCGGTCCCGCTGGGGTGCGGGTCCGGGAGCGGCCGATCACGGAGCCAGGACCCGGGATGGTCTCGGTGGCGCTGAGGGCCTGCTCGATCAACCACCTCGACCTGTGGATGGCGCACGGAGCTCAGCGCGTGACACCGCCCCGCGTGATCGCCGCCGACGGCGCCGGCTTGGTCCATGCGTCCTCGGATCCGGCCTGGCGCCCAGGCCAGGAGGTGGTGATCTTCCCGACGCTCTGCTGCTGGGAGTGCGAGTGGTGCAAAGCCGGCGAAAACGTCAAGTGCCGGAGCTTCGGGATCCTCGGTGAGACCTCGGACGGGACCGCCTGCGAGCTCATCCACGTCGATGCGCGCAACATTTTCCGCAAACCCATATCGCTTTCGTGGTCTGAGGCCGCCGCCTTCCCTCTCGCCTTCCTGACGGCCTGGCGCATGTTGACGACGCGGGCCAGGCTTCGCAGCGGCGAGACGGTGCTGGTCGTCGGAGCGGGCGCAGGGGTGGCGGTGGCGGCCATCGCCATCGCCAAGCACCTTGGCGCTCGAGTCCTTGCGACCAGCCGATCCGACGCCAAGCGCCGGCGCGCTCTGGAGCTGGGCGCCGACGCCGCATACGACTCGGCGCAGTTCAGCAAGGCGGTGCGGGAAGCGACGGGTGACGGCGTCGACGTGGTGTTCGAGCACGTCGGCCCCGCCACGCTGGACGAGTCGATGCGGTCGGTTGCGATGGGCGGCCGGATCGTGACCTGCGGGTCGACCTCGGGCGCCAAGGCCGAGATCACCATGCCGCGCCTATTCTTCAGGCAGGCAGACCTTCTCGGCTCGACCATGGGCAACGCATCCGAATTCGAGGCGGTGCTGGACGCGATCGACCATGGCCTTCGGCCGGTGGTCGACAGCGTCTTTCCATTGGAAGATGTCCAGGCGGCTCTGGCACGACTGGATTCGGCGGAACAGTTCGGCAAGGTGGTGCTTACGATCTCGTCGGAGTAAAGATGGTTACAAAGGGAGGCCTGCGATGAAGGGGTTCAGGACGTTTGTACTGCGGGGCAATGTCATCGACCTGGCGGTGGGCATCGTGGTTGGAGTGGCGTTCGGCGCCCTGATCACGGGATTCGTGAAGGACCTGATCACTCCACTGATCGCGGCCATCGGTGGCAAGCCCGATTTCTCCGGGCTCACGTTCACGATCAACAACAGCAAGTTCCTGTATGGCGACTTCATCAACCTGCTCGTCTCGTTTGTCGTCATTGCCGCGGTCATCTACTTCTTCGTGGTTGTGCCATACACGGCGCTTCTCGCCCGCATGAAGAAGGAGCCGCCTTCCGACCCGACCACCAAGAACTGCCCCGAGTGCCTCACCGAGATCCCGATCGCCGCCAAGCGCTGCTCGGCCTGCGCGCAGCCTCAGCCGGCTTAGTGTCTTAGCGCGGTTTCTGGCGCGCCGGCGCCGGGACCGCCCAGATCTTGGCCGCAGTCTCGTGGCTCAGCGTGACGGCGCGCGCCTTCACGCGCACGCGGATCGTCTTGGCCACCACGTCGACCTCGAGCACCCTGATCTCGCGGCGCGGCACCAGGTCACGCTGATGCAGGTAAGCGAGCAGGGCCGGCGCCTCCCGCTCCGCCACCTCGGAGACGCGCGTGACCGAGGCTCGGGTACCGGCCGTCAGGGCCGAGAGCCGAGCCTCGCGTGGCGACGCGACCGAGTGGCCCGGGATCGGATTGCCGTGCGGACAGGTGGCCGGGCGGCCCAGCGTTTCGAACAGCCTCTTTTCGACGCGTTCTGACACGGCGTGCTCCAGGCGAGCAGCCTCGGCGTCGGCCGCCACCCAGTCGAGGCCAAGCGAGTCGGTGAGCCAGCGCTCCAT
The DNA here is from genome assembly GCA_044450465.1 of Candidatus Dormibacterales bacterium. Lineage (GTDB taxonomy): Bacteria > Chloroflexota > Dormibacteria > Dormibacterales > Dormibacteraceae > JBIOJB01. Next base: position 9,472 of record JBIOJB010000074.1, read on the forward strand.
GATCCTGTGCCGGCGAACGATCGACTCGGCTTTGCCCATACCCGACCTGGTGAGCTCGATCTCCTTGCGCCCGTTGAGGCGCACCAGACCGTCCCTGGCCATTCGGCGAAGGGCGACCGTCACGGTGGGCCGGCTCACCCCGAGCCAGTCGGCAAGCCGGGCGCTCCGCAGGAGCTCTTTCTCAGACCACATGTAGTAGATCGCCTCGAGGTAGCGCGAGACCACCTCCGAAGGTTCTCTTGGGGCGCCGTTAGACTTACCTAATTCCATCTTTTGCACGTACTAATTAGCGTGAGAGAACTATGAGCCAATGGGCGGCGGTTGGCCTGGGCGCGATCGCCGGGGCCACGGTGTTCCTTGGACTGCCGGTGGCGAAGATGCGCGGGCTGCCCAAAACGGTCCAGGGCTTTCTCAATGCGTTTGCCACGGGCATTCTCGTCTTCCTACTCTGGGACATCCTGAGCCATGCCGGCGATCCCGTTTCCGCGGCGCTGGAGCAGGGTCGAGGCGGGCCGTTCGCGGCCATGGCGGCGATCTTCGCCGGGGGGCTGGCGGCGGGGCTGCTGGGCCTTGTCTACTTCAACCGCACCGTGTTCGGCCACTTGCGGCATGGCACGCCCAACCCGAGCCCTCAGGCTCTCTCGCTCGCAATCGCCACGGGTCTCGGGCTTCACAACCTGTCTGAGGGTCTTGCCATCGGTGAGTCGGCGCACGTCGGCGCCATCGCCTTCACAGGCGTGCTGGCCGTCGGGTTCGCGCTTCACAACATCACCGAGGGTTTCGGCATCGCGGCGCCTATGACCACAGAGACCAAGCCCGTGTCGTGGGGATTTCTCGGCCTGGCCGGTCTGATCGGTGGCGGACCCACCTTCCTTGGAACGTGGATCGGCTATCTGGCGAGCTCGACGTATTTCTCGATCGCGTTCCTCGCGCTGGCGGCGGGCGCCCTTCTATACGTTCTCAACGAGCTGTTCAACCTCGGGCGCCGCGTCAGCTCGCCACCGACCTTTGCCTGGGGCTTGCTGCTCGGGTTCCTGACCGCCTTTGGGACGGACCTGCTGCTAACCTACGCCAGCGCCTGAGCGCTCAGGCTCCGGGCTCAGCTCGCGTAGTCGAAGTCTTCGGAATCCTCGCCGTCGGGGTCGACGTCGTGCCAGTCCGGGTAGCGCCACCTGAACAGCCGCTCCTGAACTTCGAAGAGGCTGTCGAGCGCATCTTGCACCTGGGCCGCGTCGCGCATGGCCTCCCGCACCTTGGCGGGCATGGTCTCGGCCAGACCGCGCAGCTCGGCCCGAACATTGGCCGGCACGACCTTGACGCCGTCCCGGTTCATCTCCTCCAGCCGCCACAGCACCCGATCGGTGGCCTCGAGCATCCTCTGGAAGGCGTACCGGCGCTTGTTGTGGCGTCGTAGGGCGGTTTCCTGCTTCTCGATGCGGCTACTTGTTTGATCAATCATGCGTAGCTACCTTTCATAGCTTACCGCCTGCCTGGAGATCGCTACAGTCCGGGGGGTTCGAATGAGCGAATTCATGGCCCGACTCGAAAGCCTGTTCGCCCCGATCGGGGGTTGGGGGGAGTTCCGCCGAGGCTCCCGCCATGCTGCGGTGGTCTTCATCCTGTACCGCGATTCGGGCCGCTGGATGGTTCCCTTCGTGCGCCGGCGGGCCGACCTGCGCGATCACCCGGGCCAGGTCGCCCTTCCAGGTGGTGGCGTCAAGCCGGGTGAGTCGGCGTGGGAGGCCGCTGCCAGGGAGGTCGAGGAGGAGATCGGCGTGCCGGCGGCCCGGCTCGTTCCGTTGGGAGCCGGGTCCCCTATCTACACCTCCGTGTCGAACTTCTCCGTCGTCCCGTTCGTAGCCCACCTGCCTGACCCCGTCCCGCCGTTCGTGCACGACGAGCGCGAGCTCGAAGGCGTGCTTTCGATCCCGCTCGACAGGCTGCTCGACGAAGGCGCGTGGGCAAGGAGCGCCCTGCCGTGGCAGTTTCGCTATCTCGCCCACGAGGAGAGCGTGGTGTGGGGCCTGACGGAGCGTATCGTCGCCGGGCTGGCTCCGAAGCTCCAACAGGCGCTCGACGATCAGTTGAGCCGCCCCTAGAAGAACCGCTTGACGCCTGAAGAGCCGAGCGGCTCCGATTCCTAGGAGAGCTTGCGGAGGCGGCTCAGCGACCAGATCAGATAGCCGCCGAGGACTACGCCCGCAAACGAGTAGGCCACGACCAGGTAGCTCAACGCGCCGGCTCCGGTTCCCGTGCCACGACGATGGGCGCCGGAGCAAACGTGTGCTGCCTGGCGTCGCTCAGTGTTTCGATCCGGTAGCGGATCGCGATCATCACCGCCGCCAGCACCAGGGTGCAGAACATGGTGAGGATGAAGGTCGACAGCATCTCGGCCGGCAGGGCGTCGCTGACGACGATCGAGCTCGGGTGCTGCGTGCGCCACCACGTGACGCTGAAGTAAACGATCGGAACATCGATGAAACCGAAGATTCCGACGACCGCGGCAAAGCGAGCGGCCTGGCGGCCCGGTTCGGCCAGCCGGCGGACCAGGAGGTAACCGGCGTAGATGATCCAGAGGACCAGCGTGGAGGTCAGGCGCGCGTCCCAGGTCCAGTAGGCGCCCCAGATGGGCTTGGCCCACATCATGCCCATCACAAGCGTCACGGACGTGAACACGACCCCGACGAGCGCCCCGGCGCGCGCCAGCCGGTCAGCCTTCTCGTTGTCGCGCCATAGAAACGCGACGCCGCCGCCAAGCACGACCGCGAAGCATGCGAACGCGGCCAGGCCCGCGGCCGCGTGGAGGTAGAAGATCCGCTGCACCGGGCCCTGGAGGGCGTCGGTCGGCGCATACAGGAAGATCGCTCCGGCCGAAAGGAGCATGAGCGCGACAGCGCCTACCGCCGCCGCCTCGTACCTATTCATCGAGCACGAACCGCGCCGCGAGGGAGGTTAGCACGACGAAAAGTATGTCGAAGTCGATGAGCAGGGCCATGGCCTGGTCGTAGCCGCCCGACAGTCCCATCGCCGCCTGGACGGCCTGCCCGCCCACGATCAGGATCGGGATCCACAGCGGTAGGGTGAGCAGCGGCAGGAGCAGCTCTCGCGCGCGCAGGCGGGCCGAGATTGCAGCGAACAGGCATCCGAGGGCCGCCATCCCCACCGTGGCGCACAGGACCGCCGCCGCCACGCCGAACGAGAGGGGGGTGCCGAAGAACAGGGTCAACGCCGGCAGCATCACCGCCTCGCACAGGACCAGGAGCAGCGTCGCCGCCACCGCCTTGCCGGCGAAGATGGCCGATGGGGAAGCGGGCGTCATGAGCATGGCCTCAAGCGACGACTGCTCGCGCTCAGATGCGAACGCCCGGCCGAAGGCCACCAGGCCGGCAAAGACCAGGGCCAGCCAGAGGATGCCGGGCGCGATTGCGCGCGCGTTGCTAGCGTCGATGGAGAAGCCGAAGTTGGCGATCACGAGGGCCAGCACCACGAACTGGGCGAGCGCCGGCACCAGCTCGCGAGTCCGCCACTCGGAGCGAAGGTCCTTGCGCGCCACGGCCAGAGCGACCCGGACCGAGGTCACTGCACCACTCGCAGCCGGGTTGCGGTGCCCGCCGGTCGCCCGTGTCGGAGCGTCAGAGTCCGGGGGCAGAGCCTGGCGGCCAGCGCACGATCGTGCGTGGCAAGGATCACGGTGCGGCCACGCATCACGCCACCGAGCAGGTCTGCGGCGTCCGAGCCAAGGCTTGCATCGGGCTCGTCCAGCACCAGGAGCCTGGGCTCGTGAAGGATGGCGCGCGCGAGCGCCAGGCGCTGCTGCATGCCGCGCGACAGCTGGGCGGCGGGCCGGCGCGCGACGTCGGCCAGGCCGACCGTCTCGACCACCTCCGCGGCCCTCTTGCGATCCACCCCGTACAGATCGCTGAAGAACTCGAGGTTCTCCATCGCCGAAAGGGCGGGATAGTGGCCCGGCGCGTGTGCGACGTAGCCGATCCGGCGGCGAAGCCGCCGCTTTTCCTTAAATGCGTCAAGTCCGAGGATCTCCAGCTGGCCCGAGGTTGGCCGCGCAGCCGTCGCCAGGATGCGGAGCAGGGTCGTCTTGCCGGCGCCGTTCTCACCGAGCACGGCGATGTGCTCACCTGAATCGAGCACCAGGTCGACGGCGTCGAGCGCGACCTCGCGGCCGAAGCGCTGCGTGAGCCCGTTCGCGACCAGCACGCTCATTGCTGATAGTGTCCGGCGCCGGGGGTTCGTGAGCAAGGTCGCGGCGCCGCCGGCCGGTGCCAAGGCAGGGGTGGCGCGACGAGGAGTGCGATTCCTTCTGGGGTCCCCGCGCCGGGGCCGCGGGGGCAGCGAGAAGCGCCGGGCCACATAACGCAGGCATCAGGGCTTTGAGCCCCCGGCCGTCGGCGCCGATGAAATTGCCTCGAACGTCTGGTGCTGGACACTATGCCTCAGGCGGAGTCTTGATCAGCGGCCAGAACACAAACGGGCCGGCCAGGAAGAGGAGCAGCGTGGCCACGATGATCGCCATCTAGGTGAGCACCGGCGAGACGACACGGCGCACAGCCGGCGCCACGGCGGGGGTGGGCGCGCCGAGGTTGCCGAGCACGACGCCCAAGATGATGACCGCCCCGCCGGCCCAGATCCAGCTCACGAGCGGGTTGAAGAAGACTCGGAACGACGCCGAGCCATCCGCGCCGGTGCCGGCGAGCACCACATAGATGTCAGCGACGGGGGTCGTGGTGATGGCGACGTGAGTGAGAGACTGTCCACCCAACCCGGCGTAGGTGGCGCGGGCGGGCTCCATCACCTGGCCGCCGAACTTCATTAGTGCCACCAGCTCGGTGTGGTCGGCAAGCTGGCGAGCCTGAACGCCCCCGTAAGTCAGGGTGTTGCCGGCCACCGTGACCTGCTGGCCCGGCATCAGCGTGACGTCCTTCTCCTGCTGCCAGATGTGGGAGGCGGCGATGCCCACCACGAGCACGACGAGGCCGAGGTGGGCCAGGTAGGCGCCGTACCTCCGGCGCTTGCGAACCAGTGTGGTGCCAAGCCTGGCCGGCCTCGAGCGAAGCCTGCGTAGAAGCCGCCCGTACTCCGCGAGGCTCGTGGCCGCGGCGGCTCCAGCGAGCGGCAGTGCGATCAGCGCTGCGACCGACGTGGCCCCCC
>JBIOJB010000075.1:0-14501 GCA_044450465.1 Candidatus Dormibacterales bacterium
ACCGAGCCGCTTGCGGCTCGGACATTCTCCAGGTCGCCCGTCTCCCGCGACGACACGCCCGAGCGTCAGCGAGGGCGGGTTGGAGCGGCACCGAGCCGCTTGCGGCTCGGACATTCTCCAGGTCGCCCGTCTCCCGCGACGACACGCCCGAGCGTCAGCGAGGGCGGGTTGGAGCGGGAGACGGGGATCGAACCCGCTACCTCAACCTTGGGAAGGTCGCGCTCTGCCAGATGAGCTACTCCCGCTTGGAGGGACGCGCTCCGATGATTTTAGGCACCCTACGTTTCGACCACAGCCTCGGCCTGCGGCGCCAGCTCCCCCACCACCGACCGGACAAGGCCCGAGTATTCGAGCACCAGCCGGTTTGACGTCTCCGGGTCGAGGGTCGAGGCGATGATCAGGTACTCGGGCCGGTCGGCGTCCGGCACCACCAGCACCCACCCTCCCTCGACGAACACCTTGACCCCGTCCGTCAGGTCCACCCGGTCCTTCAGATGACGTTCCATCATCGCCCGCATCACCCGGCCCTTGACCTCCCAGGGGCAGAACTCGATCGCCACCCGATGTGAGACAGGCGGAACCCGCGAGCGCAGCTCGCTCAGCGACTCCCCGCTCTTGGCCAGCAGCTCCAATACTCGAGCCGTGGTGAAGATTGCGTCAAAAGACACGGCGAAGTCCGGCCAGCAATAGCCTCCCGCACCGTCAGACGCAATGACCGTGTCCGCATGCTGCGCGGCGCGCAGGACAGCTCCTGGCGTGATCTTCGTCGGCACGAACCGGCCACCGAGGCGCTCGGCGATCATCGAGAACGCCAGCGAGGCCGACGCTGGTCCCAACGCCATCCCCGGCGTGGCGGTCAGCGCCAGCTGGGTCAGCACGGCGAAGGCGGCGTCGTGGTCGAGCACTGCGCCCGTCTCGTCGACGATGAAGCAGCGCTCACCCGGCGAGTCGATGAATATGCCGAGCTTCGCCTTGACCGCGGCCACGATCACGCCCATCTCCCGCAGGTGCTCGCGAAACGTGGGGTCGTCCTGCTCGAGCACAACCTCCGCCGGCGAGGCGTTGAGCGGGATGACCGTGCAGTTCATCTCTTGCAGCACCCGAGACAGCACCAGCGCCGCCGCGCCGTTGTTGTAGTCGATGAGCACCTTGAAGGCCGATGCGCGCACGGCCTCCAGGTCCAGCTTGCCCAGCAGGTCCTCGATGTAGCGCTCGGTCTGCCCGTCCTTCCGCGTGATACGGCCCATCTCGAAATGCGAGACACGCCGGATGTCCTCGCGGAAATAGAGGCCCTCCAGCTTGCGTTCGCTGCGCTTGTCCAGCTCCAGGCCCAGGTCGTCGAAGATGCGGATGTCGGCCGAGCGCGGATCGACCGGCGAGCTCTGCACGTGGATCGTCGACACGTGGTTGTGGCGTGCCCAGTAGCGCCCAACCGGAAGCGGAAGCACTGAGAGGTCGGTCACATTCGCCCCGGCCGAGATCATCCCGGACATCAGCGCCCGGCCGATCATTCGCGCCGACCGCGTGTAGTCCCGCGAGAAGCCGATCTCGGTGCCCTTCGGCGTGAGCGCACCGATCGCGGCTCCCAGCCGGGAGGCGAACTCCGGAGTGAACTCGACGTTGACCAGGCCGTTGAGCCCATACGAGCTAAACAGGCCACGCTTCCACGAGCCGGCCCAGATGATCGACTCGTGGACGACGGCGCCCGGCTCGACCTCCTTGTTCGGCCAGATTCGCACATTGGCGTTGATCGTGGAGCCCGCGCCGATGACGACGTCGCTTCCCACCACGCTGCCCTCCTCCAGAAGGCAGCCGTTCTTGATCGTCACCGACCGGCACACCACGGAGCCGCGCAGCCGGGAGTTCAGGCCGATGTAGGTGTGATCCCACGTGATCGAGTTCGACACCTTGGCCCCGGAGTCGACTGTCGTGTACGGCCCGATCACGCACGGCCCGTTGATCCAGGCGCCCGCCCTTACCTTGGCGCCGGCGCAGATCAGAGCGGGTCCGTCGATCCGCGCCGTGGTCGCCACCTCGGCGTCCTCGTGGACCCAGGTCGAATCCGCCACCCGGTCGGCGGGCAGCTGGACCTTGACCTTGCCCTCGAGGCAGTCGAAGTTCGCCTTGACGTAGGCGCTGTGGCTGCCCACGTCCTCCCAGTAACCGTCGGCCACCCAGCCGAATACGTGCTCACCCTGCTTGAGCAGCTTCGGGAACACGTCGCCCGACCAGTCGGTCACCTCGCCAGGCCTGAAGAAATCGAACACCGCCGGGTCGAGGATGTAGATCCCGGTGTTGGCAAGGTCCGAGATGACCTCGCCCCAGCTCGGCTTTTCGATGAACCGCTGCACGGCGCCACCATCGTCCACCACGACCACGCCGTACTCGAGCGGGTTCGGGACGGGTTTGAGCACGATCGTCGCGATCGCGCGGCGCTCCCTGTGGAACCTGGCGGCGGCCGCGAGATCGATGTCCGTGAGCGAGTCGCCCGAGATCACTACGAACGTGTCGTTGAGATGCTGGCGGGCGAGCATCACCGACCCGGCCGTTCCCAGCGGCGAGTCCTCCACCGAATAGGTCAGCGAAACCCCCTGCTCGGAACCGTCGCCGAAATAGTTCCTGATCGACGCTCCCATGTACTGCACCGTGGCCACGACATCGCGCATCTGGTGGCGCCTGAGGTGCAGGAGGATGTGCTCCATGATCGGGCGTCCGGCCACTGGGACGAGCGGCTTGGGCTGGCGACTTGTGAGCGGCCGGAGACGCGAACCTTCACCTCCAGCCATGACCACCGCCCTCATCGAGTAGCCACCGTCTTTACGATCTTAAGTCCGTGCTCGAAGAACTTAACCGATTTGCCCACGACCTCCTCTGGACCTGGCGACCCCAGATCGAGGCTGTTTTCCGCTCGCTCGACCCGCAGCTGTGGCAGGCCACGCGGCAGAACCCGGTGCTTCTGCTCGGCCAGCTGGGTGAGGAGGGCGTGGCCCGCGCGTTCGAGCGACCCGAAGTGCAGCAGGCGATGGCGCGGGCTCGCGCCGACCACCAGGCTTACTACGATCGCCACCCGAAGTTCATGGACGCGAAGGCGCCGCTGCTGGTCGGCTACTTCTCACTCGAGTTTGGCCTGTCCGAATGCCTTCCCATCTACTCCGGGGGGCTGGGGGTCCTCGCCGGCGACCACCTGAAGGCGAACAGCGACCTGGGATTGCCGCTGGTGGCGGTCGGGCTTCTGTACAAGCAGGGATTCGGCCGCCAGCAGATCGACGCCGGCGGCCGGCAGTTCGAGGTGTACCTGGACAATCTCGGGACCGAGCTTCCCGTGAGTCGAATCCCGGGCGTCGAAGTTGAGGCTCCCATCGGCAACCGAAACGTCCGGATCGCCGTCTGGCGAGTCCAGGTGGGACGCGTTCCACTGCTGCTTCTCGACACCGATCTCGAGTCCAACCCGGAGGACCTTCGCTCGATCACAGACCGCCTGTACGTGCCCGAACCCGATCGCAGGCTGCGACAGGAGATCGTCCTCGGTATCGGCGGTGTGCGCGCTCTGCGCGCCCTCGGCATCGACGCCGGCGTGTACCACCTCAACGAAGGGCACAGCTTCCTCTGCGCGATCGAGCGGATCAGAGAGCTCCGGTCCTCGCGCCAGATGAGCCTCGAGGAGGCGCGGCTGGTGGCCCGCGCGGGGATTGTGTTCACCACCCACACCCCGATCGCGGCCGGCAGCGACTACTTCCAGCCCAGTCTGGTTTGGGACCTGCTCAACCCCTACCTCACCGAGGTTGGATTGAGCTTCGACAGATTCATGGATCTCGGTCGAAAGCGTCCGGGTGACTCGAGCGAGAGTTTCTGCACCACGTTCGCCGCTCTTCGCCTCGCCGACGAGTCTGTCGGCGTGAGCAGGCTGCACGGCGCCGTTTCCCGGCGACTGTGGAAGGACGCGTGGAGCGGTCTCTCTGATGCGCGCGTGCCGATCGGGTCGGTGACCAACGGCGTGCACATGCCGACTTGGCTTGCGCCTGAGATCGCCGAGCTTCTCGACCGGCACGTTGGCACCGATTGGTGGGACCTCGACGGCGCGGACGACCGTTGGAGCGCGGTGCTAAAGATCCCGGCGACCGAGCTGTGGTCAGTTCACATCGCACTCAAGCGGCGGCTGATCGAGATCGCGCACACCCGGGCGGAGGGTCACGCCGAGCTCGATCCGGACACGTTGACGATCGGCTTCGCGCGCCGCTTCGCTCCGTACAAGCGGGCGAACCTGCTGCTGCGCGACCGCGCCCGGCTGTCCAGCATGCTTCACAACCCGAAGACGCCGATGCAGCTGCTCTACGCAGGGAAGGCGCATCCCGCGGACCAACCAGGCAAGGACATCGCCGCGGGCATCGTCAACGTCGCCCGCGAGGAACCCAAGATCGCGTTTCTCGAGGACTACGACATCGCCCTGGCGAGGCTGCTGGTCCAGGGCGCAGACGTCTGGCTCAACAATCCCCGCCGCTTCGTCGAGGCCAGCGGCACCAGTGGCATGAAAGCCGGCGCCAATGGCGCCCTGAACGTCAGCGTGCTGGACGGATGGTGGGACGAGGCGTACCGGCCAGAGCTTGGCTGGGCGATACCCTCCGGGGCGACTCTCGACCGCCCGGATGTCGACGATGAGGCGGAAGCCGAAGGTCTCTATCGCTTGCTGGAACGAGAGATCATCCCAGCGTTCTACGAGCGGGACGCGGCAGGGATACCCCAGCGCTGGGTCGCGATGATGCGCGCCTCGATTCGCCACACTGCCACCGCCTTCTCGGCTCGGCGCATGGTGATCGACTATTTCAACCAGGCCTACGCGCCGGGAGCCCGCCGGGTCGAGCAGCTCCGCCTCCTCCCCGACTGGGGCGGGTAGTAAGGCGTGGGTGAGGACAGGTGTCCTCCCCCACGGGACCCCCACGTCTCCTGCACGACGCCAGGTGGCGTTTTGAAAAGTGGCATACCCGGAGCACGGCCGGAGTGAATCCGGCCGGTGCACGACGCTGGGAACCCTCTTGGATTAGTGCCGGAGTTAAATCCGGCCTAAGGCAACTTCCGCACTAACTAGAAAGCCGGAATGAATCCGGCCGGTGCACGATGCGGGGAACTAACTGAATTAGTGCGACTAGGAAATGATCGCGGTAAGGCCTCGGCGTTCTCGGCGGGCGGCGATGGCACCCAGGTACAGCTGCACGTAACGCCGTGCCGAGCGTGACCACGAGACATCCTCTGTCATGGCGTGCTCCACGAGCCACGCCCAAGCCGAGGGATGACGGAAGGTCTCAGACGCCCTCACCACGGCGGCGAAGAACTGCCACGGATCGTATGGCCCGAACCTGAAGCCGTTCCCGGACGCCCCCACAGGGTCGTAGTCGCGGATGGTGTCCGCCAGGCCGCCAGTGGTGCGCACCACGGGAATGGTTCCGTAGCGCAGGGCGATCAGCTGTGCGAGTCCGCACGGTTCGAACCGGGACGGCATCCACAGCATGTCGGCTCCCGCGTACACCCGCTGCGCCAGCGAAGAATCGAATCCAATCGAAACCGCCACCTGGTGCGGCTTCTCAGCCGCCCAGCGCCGGAACATGTCCTCGTATCTGCGGTCACCCGTGCCGACCACGACAAGTTGAAGGCCGAGCTCCAGGAGCTGTGCCATCGACTGCTCGACCAGGTCCAAGCCCTTGACGTCGTAGAAGCGCGACACCATCGCGCACAGCGGCCTGTTGACATCGTCGAGCCCGAGCTCGGCCCGCAGCGCCGCCCGGCACAGGGCCTTCGCGCTCGGGTCCGCCGCCGAGTAATGGTGGGAGAGGTTCGGGTCGCGCTCGGGATCGAAGATCTCATAGTCGATGCCGTTCACGATCCCGTGTAGCTTGTGAGCGTTGCGCCGGAGCAGCTCGTCCAGCCCCTCGCCCAGCTCCGGGGTCTGGATCTCGGTCGCGTATCGCTCGCTGACCGTGTTGACGGCGTCGGCGAAGTGGATCCCACGGCCCATGAAGTTCACGACGTGGTCGAGGCCGGGGATGCCGAGCTCGATGAGGCCCCATTCCTGGAGCCCGGCGAGCACCAAGGCGCCGAAACCAAAAACGCCCTGGGCCGCCAGGTTGTGCACCGTCAGCGTGGTCGCTATCTCGGTGTATGGCTCCAGCGAGTAGGCACGCTCGAGCAGGTTTGGCACCAGGGCCGCATACCAGTCGTGCACGTGAATCACGTCTGGCACGAACTCCAGCGCCGGGATCATCTCGAGCAAGGCCCTGGCGAAGAAGACCGATCGGGCGTCGTCGTCCCCGAACCCGAACATGCCGTCCCGGTCGTAGAGGCTCGGGTAGTCAACGAAGTACACCTTCAACTCTCCAAGACGGCCCTCGAAAATGGTGGCCTGAGCCGTCTGCCCGCCCAGGGGCACCCGCAAGTCGGTCACGACCGGCTTCAATCCGTAGCGGGCGATGTCGACCTGGCGGTACCTCGGGAGCACGACGCGCACGTCGTGGCCCAGGCGGACGAGCTCCTTGGAAAGCGCCGACGCGACGTCGGCCACTCCGCCGAGCTTGGCAAACGGAACGAGCTCTGCTGTCGCCACGAGCACCTTGAGCCGCTGCGAGTGCGGCACCTCGATCGCAGACGTGTCCCCAGGCACCCGTACTCCGAGCGAGCCGGACGGCGGCACCAGTTCGATGTCGTGACCGTCGCGGCTGACAACCAGCGCCATCTCGACGGTGTCTCCGGGCCGCTTGCCCAGCGCCTGGAACGGTATCGCCAGGGAGAACAGATCGGCGGTGTCCCACCTCTTGTCTGTGACGGCCTTGTTCTGCGGCTCGACGACACGGCCGACGGTGATCGCCGCCCCTTCCCCCTTCGGGACGATACGGATCACGTGCGCGGGCTCGAACCCGAAGTCGGCCGCGGCGTCGGCCCCAAGGGGCAACGCCATATCCCCCTCGCCGTCAACGGCCGGCGCGCCTGAGCAGTAGAGCCAGAACTCGACCTGTTGTGCCTCGAGCTCTGATGGGTGGCGCGGGCTGTCGATGCGCACGTATAGGCTCTCGGCGTCGTTTCCATACAGGACTCGCTCGACCACGCCGGCAGGTCGGTGAAGCGCCCCGAAACCGGACCCGACGACGAAAGAGCCGGCCTGTGCCCAGGCCGGATCGTCGCGCGATTCAGGGCTGATCAGCGCAGCCGGAACTGTGCGGTCCCGCGCCGGGCCACGCTCGATGATCGGCTGGAAGAGCCGGGCCGGTGCCCGCGCCCCCATCAGCTTGTAGACGTTGCGCAAATGAAGGCGGAACTGGTTGTCCCAGATCTGGTCCATGCCCGAGTCGTGCTTCCGGGTGAACCACCAGAACCAGTCGCTTCCTTCCGTGATCATGACCTCGCGCCAAGCGAGCGCCGCCTGGTCGGACTCGTGAGGCTTTTCGTGCGGCTGTTCCGCAAGCCACTCGCGCGTCTCGGCGAGCAGATCCCACGCCACGTTGTGCTCGGGATCTCCAATCCAGGTGTCGAGGCTCGCCCCGATCCAGCTCCCGGTGTGAAGGTGTTCGAGCTGCTTCTGCGGCGGGTGCTCGGCGAGGAAGTCCGACACCGTGGTGGTCACGACGTCGCGGCTGGCCTGGAGCTCCGTGTAGAGCGCGTTCAGGAAGTCGTGCCCGTCTCGCGGATAGAACTCCCACGGGTTCTCACCGTCGAGAGCGATCACGGCAAGCAAGTCACGATCACCCTGAGCCTCGCGCAAGCGACCGAGGCGGCCCATCATGTCGCGCGCCGCCGCCGCCGCCGACGCTCGCTGGTAGTCGAATCCGATCGTGTTGGAGAGCTGCGAGTCGCGAAACACGATCGCCACCGAGCTGCCCTCGCGGTCGAGGCGAAAGGGTTCGTACAGCTGGTCCCCGCGGGAGAAGTGCGATTCTTGCGAGCGCGCCAGCACCTCCTCGTCGCTGATCATCCAGTCGAGCCCGGCCTTGGTGGCGAGCCCGATCACGCTCTCCCCCACCGCCATCTCGGAAGGCCACATCCCTTTCGGCCGCCGTCCCAGCAGGCGCTCGAAAAGGCCCATGCCCATGTCCATCTGGCGGTCCGCGTCCTCTCGATGCGAGAACCGGTGCTCCGGCAGTTGGATCTGCGGGCTCGCTGAGCGTGCCGCATCGGCGTGGCAGATGAGGGGAAGGATCGGGTGATAGAAGGGGGAGAACGTCAGCTCGGCCTGGCCGCGGTCGGCCAGCTCGCGGTACTTCGGGATGACCTGCCGCATGCGCTGGAGCTGCGCCTCGAAGAGAATGGTCTTGTCCTGCTCTGAGAAGTCGCGGTCTCGACGCTTGAGCTCGGCGAGACCGGGGTCGGACTCCACCCAGACTGGATCGCACCAGGCCAGGTTGAACCACACCTGCAGATCGGTGAGGTCCGCCGTGGTGAACTGCGCGTCGCCCGAGCGGGAGGCAAGCTCTAGGTAGCGGGGCGATTGCTGGACTCGCAGCGCGCGAGGTGACTCCCGCATCCACTGAAGCAAGAACTCGCGCTCCTCGGGTGAGAGGTCCCTGGCTGGACGCCGGCTGAGGTTCAAGAACAGGTCGACCGACTCGTTCCTTCCGTAGTCCTCGATCTGGGCCAGTAGAGACGGGACCAGGTTGAAGGTCGCCCGGACGTCTGGATACGCGTCCAGCAGAGCCGGCATCTTGAAGTAGTCCTTGGCGCTGCGCAGCCTGACCCAGGGCAAAAGATAGGTGCTGGTCAGGTCGTCCTTGTAATAGGGCTGATGCATGTGCCAGACGAAAGCAACGTGGAGTGGCTTCACCCTTTTGAAAGTCCCTTCCCGGGGAGGGAGAGCGCCGGCCCTTGCCGATTCATGCTGGCCTTAACGATTCGGGACGAGGGCCGGGTCGCCGCTTGCCCGGCCCGATAGGGCTTCCTCTGGGGTCCCCGCGCCGTAGGCGTGGGAGGCAGCGGCGCGATGAGGGGGAACCGCATAGGTTCCTCCTCATAAACGGGCTGGTGCATGTGCCAGACGAAGGCGACGTGAAGCGGCTTCATGCTTTCAACCCGCGTAGGAGTCCATGGCCCGGATGAAGTTGAGGTAGACCCGCTGCTGCTCTCGGATGATCCCGTTCGAGCCCAGCGCCCACCACTCGTCCGGCGTGAAATAGGCGCTCACCTCGGCCTGGGAGCCAAAGCGCCCAAACCACTGGATGAGGTGAAGGTTGTCCGATTGAAGCAGCCACTTCGCGAGCTCGATCAGCGTCGGGTCTCCGGTGAGGCGTGCCTTTGAGTAAGCGTGATGCATGAGACGGAACACTCCCTGCTGCGCCGGATTGCCGATGAAGAACTCCATCCCGCCGTCGCCTGCCCAGGTGGTGCCGTACTCGTTGATGGGAATGTCCCGTCCCGACTGGCCCAGCTCGGCGATCGCCTCGGAAGGGAGCATCATTCGCACCTTCCGTTTGCGGAGCTGAGGGTTCAAACCGCGGGTGAACTCGAAGATCCCCGAGTCGACGCGATGGTGCTCCCCGAACGTTTCGAAATCCCATCCAAGCGTGACCAGTTCGCCCCAGGCTTCGCGCAACCACCTCGCATAGGTCTCGGCCAGCAGCGGCCAGCCGCTCCAGCCCTGGTTGGAGAACCGGTAGCCGACGTCGTCGGAGAGCTCGTGATGCCGGGCGAGCAGCGCCATCCGCTGGCCGGCGTATCGGTAAACGTGTGTCGGCTCGTGACCGCTCAGCTGCCACGGCCTGCCTTCCATGAATGCGCCCGTGAACCCGCATTGCTGAAGTGCGAAATAGACGTCATTGGACATGAACATCTCAGTGGTGTCGGTGACCGTTACGGGCTTTTGAAAAACCTCTTCGAGCCGCTTTCGAGCCCACAGCATCGACTCCTTGAACGCGGCGATGTCCAGGTACAGGAGCCACGAGTGGTATGGCTCGACACAGACCACCTCGACATTGGGGCTCGCGCACAGGCGCTTGAACGAGTCGAGGACGGCCGGGTCCCACTTTTCCGCCTGAACCAGGAACGAGTTGCTGAATCCGATCGACATCCGCCAGCCCCGCCTGGTGAGGTCCCGGAACATGGCGCTGGCCGGGGCGTAGGCGTAACGGGACACCTTCTCGAAGTAGCGCTTGTCCATCGCGTCGTCGAAAAGCAGACCCGCGAACTGGTCGGGTGGCGTTCGTGGGGGGATCAACTTCGCCGGCAGCCGCAAGCGCCGGGGCTGATGCACCACCGCGTAGACGACAAGGTTCTCAGCCATGCAATCTCTCCTGGCCCGCCCGGACTCTTAAGAATCGAGCCGCGCGTTGGCGGCGGCGCCTTTGGTGGCGGCCTTTCTGCGTGGCCTGGGTCGGGCGGCGCTCGGCTCCCGCGACTCGTGCTCCGGCACCCTGATCGACTGGCGGGCGGCGGCAAACTCGATTCTCAGGAGCAGCTGATCGATCACCTTTTCCCACACGTAGTCGCGCGCGGTGGCGCGCCCGCGCTTTCGCATAGAGGCCAGCAGCGCGGGCTTCTCCTTCATCAGGACGAGCTCGGTCACCAGCTCGATCGGGTCGTCGGTCTCGAGCACGAGCGCGTTTCGGTAAGCCTCGGCGTAATCCTCCCCGGTCGAGCCGGTGACCGCGATCCCACCTGCCGCCATGACCTCTAACCCAACCAGGCCGAACGGCTCGTGCCCGGAGTTGGCAAGCACCGCGTCGGCAGCCGAGTAGATCACCGGGACAAGCTCATCTCGAACGAAGCTCGTGAGATTGATGATGTCGGCCTCCGAGTTGTCGCGCATCAACGCAGCCAGGCCTGCCGCATCGGAAGGGGTGTTCACGTTCAGCACGGTGAGACCCTGGTTGAGGGCGTGGCCGATGACCTCTCCGCCATGGGGCTCGCGACCCCCGCGGATGATCAGCCGCACCTTGCGGCCACGACGCTTGAGGTACGCAGCGGCCGATATCGCCATCAGCCACCGCTTGTCGGGGTCGAACCGGCCGATCTTGAAGCAGAAGTGGTCAGCGGCGGCGGCAGCCCTGAGCTCGGCGACCGTAGCAGGGTCGGCGTCACTGATCGCACTACGGGGAATCCCGTTGGGGATCACTATCGGGTTCTGGCCCCACTCCCACATCCGGAACTTCATGTACCGGCTGACGGTGGTGATGGTGGTGGCGAATGCCAGCGTGGACCAGTTGACGCGGTGAAACCCGAACGTGTTGTTCGCGTTCCACAGCATCACGACTCGATCGCGCAGCCCTCGGTAGTGGAGGGCGTCTGAGATCAGGTTCATCGACCAGGTCGTGTGCCACTCCTCACCCATGACCACCACGGCGCTGCCCGAGGCGACCGCCGGCGCGATCACGTTGTCGATGAGGCTTTCCGGGAGGCTCGAGTTCCAGTCCCGGATCTTGCCGTCCTCCCCGTCGTACACGCCTCCGCGGTGGCGGGAAGAAATCCATTGGCTCCAGCGGCGGTAGTGGAGGCGGCCGCCCTCGAGGTCTTCCACACCTGGGAGGTCGGGGTCGCCACAGAAGTAGAGGTATGTCTGGTATCCGAGCTCGGCCAGCGCCCGCGAAAGGCCCTTGGCCCTGACGCCCAGACCGCCGGCCTGGCTGTACACGTCGGGGCCTTCGAAGCTGAGGATGACGAAGACGGTGTTGCTCGGGCCGAAGATCATCTCGCGGCCTCGAGGATCTTGAGAGCCTCGGCGTGCAGCTCGCGGGTGGCGGCGCAGAGCACCGTGGAGCGGACGTCGAGCCCGCATCTGAGTCGAGCCAGGGGCTCGCCTGCGGTGTCTGTGGCCACGCCGCCCGCCTCGGCCAGGAGCAAGAGGCTCGCCGCCGTGTCGAAGACCCGGACCGGCATCGGCGCGCAGAAGACGTCAAATCCTCCACCGGCTGTCAGGGCCAGCGAGATCGCCATCGACCCCAGTATGCGGATCTTCGACGACCGGTCTACGAGCGGCCTAGCGACAGTCAGGGCTCCCGGCGTGCTCTCGAGACCCAGAAGCTCAAGGCGGTTCCTGTCGGCCCGTGGAAGCACGGTGATCTGCGCGCCCGACCGCCAGGCGCCCTCGCCCCGGATCGCGGTCCACTCTTCAGCGGTGCTGAGGTTGACGACCGTGGCAGCGAAAACGTCACCGACGAGAGGCCCGTCAAGAACGGCGAGCATCAGGCCGAAGAGCGGCACTCCCTGTTTGGCGTTGAGGCTCCCGTCCACGGGATCGGCCAGGACCAGCGGGTAGTCGGCCCCGAAGTTGCGATGCCCCGACTCCTCGGACAGCACCGAGAAGCGCTCGCCTCGCTCGAAGAGCCGGCCGAGCTCGGCGAAGACGACGGCTTCAGCCGCCCGATCCACCTCCATGGTGGTGTCCCCGCCGGCGCCGACCGCGAGCGGCGCGCGACCGGCCTCGGTCCCCGAGATCGGCAGGACCGCCTTTCGGACTCCCGCGCCGATTCGCGAGAAGGCTTCAAGCCATTCCCGTGGCGTCAGCGCTTTGAATCAACCAAGGCTTAGGTCGGAAGGCACCTTGCGCCGGCGCCGACGCCGCCGCTCGACCACGATGGTGATCAGGTAAGGCTGCTGCATCGCCCACACCCGCTCGATCAGCTGTGGAATCGGGATGTCGTGAGGAGTCTCGATCCCGATGAGCACGAGCGCCTCGGCCACGGCGTCGGGGAGCTCGGTCCGGTCGTGGAGGTTGAGCTGTTCGAGGGTTTCCAGAATGTCATCGAGGCGACGTAGCGACAGGCGCCGCTCCTGATCGTTCCCCTGGAGCATCGATGAAAGCTTAATGACTTACGACCCCGATGAGCGACCGGCTTACCTCGTCCGGCCGCTCGAACTGGAGCCAGTGCCCGGCCCCCGGCAACACGACCAGCCGGTAAGGGCCGCTCATGTGGCGGGGTGTCTCCTCGACGGCCCGCCGACCGAGGGCGGGGTCCTCGTCGCCCCACAGAAGGACGGTGGGGGCGGTGACCTTCACATCGCCGGCCAGCGCTGCCCAAGCTCCGCCACCCGCCGAAAGGTTGGCCCGGTAGTAGTTGAGCGCGGCTGTCAACCGGCCAGGGCGCGACAGCGATTCGACGAAATGCGCGATGACATTGCCCGGCACGGCGTCGGGGTTTGGGCCTAACGAGAACATCGCCTTGAGCCGCCGATAGCCGTCGTCGGCCAGCACGTGCTCAGCCTTTCCCTCCTGGAGGAAGAGACCGACGTAGGCGGAGCGCGCCCGTTGATCCTCGTCCTCCCTGCTGGCGGCGGCGATGGCCGCTGGGTGGCCGACCGACAGCGCGGTCAGCGTCTTCACCATCGAGGGGTGGCGGCTGGCGAAGAACCAGGCGACGATGGCACCCCAGTCGTGTCCGGCGACGTGGGCCTCTGAGCGGCCGAACGATTTGATGACGCCCGCGACATCCTCAACCAGATGGGCGATGGTGTACTGGTCGGCTGGCTCCGGGGCTTCGCTCAAACCGTAGCCACGCATGTCAGGAGCGACGGCAAGAAAACCCGCCTTGGAGAGTTCCTCGAGCTGGCTCGACCATGACTCCGCGCCCTCCGGAAAGCCGTGCAGCAAGAGGAAGAGCTCACCGTCGGCCGGACCATCGACCACCGTTCTGAAACGGAGACCGTTGGCCTGGACCATGTGCTGGCTCGCGGTCATGCTTTGGCTCCTGCGTGCCGGATTCGCCTGGCGATGAAGTCGGCCGCCGCGTCAAGCGCCTCATCGAGCACCGCAAGGAGGCCGTGACCTTGACCCGGAAGAATCTTGAGTTCGGAGCCCGGCACGAGCTTAACCGACTCCTTCAAGAGGTCCAGGCGCGCGAAGGGGTCGCGGTCGCCGCTCAGGAACAGCGTGGGGCAGCGAATCAGATGAAGGTGGGCGGTCCGCCTCTGATCGGTGAAGCCAGGTCGGTGCAGCGGATATGAGAAGAGGATCAGCCCGCCGAAGTCCGCCTCGGTTGCGGCCATGCTCGCGACCCGTCCACCGAACGACTGACCACCGCCGATGACGTCATGACCTCGACCTGAGGTCTTGATGAAAACGGGAACGGCCTTTTCAGCACCACCGCGCGGCAAATCGACGGCGATGGCGTCGATTCCGCGTCGTTTGAAACCGACCACGTAGGGCTTCATCGACGCCGCGTTGCCTGACGCTCCATGACCGAGAACAACTCGCATCCGACTATCGTCTCAGTGTTTCATCCGTCGCGCACGAGTCCATTTGTTCCGCGAGCGCAAGATTTTCAAGACGCCGCGCTGAACAAAAAACTTGCCCGGACCCATTGACGTGAGTGGGTTAATTCAGGTATCACAACACTTGTATGGCGATGCTGACCGTGGTTGTCACCACAGAGGCAACGGACCCGACGCGAGTCAGCGGACCATTTCGCACAACCGCCAACGTCTCGGAGACCTCGTCATTGAGGCTCCGCGGCGAAACCCGTGGGGTTACAGAGGAGGTAAGTGCAGGAGAGTACGTACACCACGTCTCACCAACACATCTAGTCCACCAAACCATG
>JBIOJB010000076.1:0-14319 GCA_044450465.1 Candidatus Dormibacterales bacterium
CTGGAAGGCCGTGCCGAGTAGCTCGCCGTAGCGGCGCAGGGCCTCGACCACGTCCGGCCGGGCCTCGGACAGCAGAGCCCCAGCGGCGCATGCCGCCGAGAAAAGGGCGGCCGTCTTGCCGCGCACGACCCGAAGGTACGATTCGCGATCACCCGGGTACGCGCCTCGTAGCGCGACGTCGTCGATCTGCGAGGCGCAGATCGCCTCGAGCGCTTCGGCGATGGCTGAGGTCACCGCGCGGTTCCCGATCTGCGCGATGAGCCGGGTCGCCTTCGCAAAGTAGTAGTCGCCCACCGCGATGGCGCGCTCAGGACCCTCCGCGGCCGCGACGGTCGGCCGCCCTCTTCGGTGCGTGCTTTCGTCGACGTAGTCGTCGTGAATGAGCGTGGCGTTGTGAAGCAGCTCGACAGCGGCCGCGAGCTCGGCCGCCCGCAGTGGATCGGTTCGGGGCCCGAGGGCTGCCGTGAGTTGAACGAGCCGTGGCCGCACGCGCTTGCCGCCGGCCTCAACGAGGCGTCGCATGGGCAGAGCTACTGGATCGGGGTCCACCAGCAGCTGCCGTGTGAGCTCGAGCTCGACCAGCGCGTCCGGGCCTTTCGGGTTCGACCGCGCGGCCGGCTCCTCGAACTCGCCGTCCAGCTGCAGCGCGAGCTGCCTTCGCCGCGGGCCGTCGAGCTCGACTGCGAAGACCGACTGCCATTGGCCCAGCACCAGCTGGCCGTCCTCGACCAAAAGCGTCGCCATCGCGCTGAGCAGCAGCTGACGGCAGTGGGCGTGGCCGTTGACCGGCTCATCCACGGCGATCTCGAATCGTCGCGTGAAGTCGTCGTGCTGGTAGCCACCGCCTTCGGGTGCGAGCCGTGCGAGCAGCCGCTCGAAGTCGCCGAGCAGCAGCGACTCGTTCTCGTTGACCGCTAGACCCACGGTGGTGTGCAGGGACTGGAGGTGCAATCGCCCGTTCAGCAAACCGGCCCCGCGGACGCGGTCGCGAAGGCGCTCGGTGATGTCGACGAACTGAGTCGGGCGATCGGTCTGAAACTCGATCCTCGAGTGAATCATCGGCCGGCTTTGAGCGCCGCGAGGAGCAGCTCGCGCACCGGACGCGCCTCGCCGTTCGAGGCCGCGGCAAACGACATCGATTCGATGGCGCTCGCGAAAGCGACCTGCACCGCTTGCGGTGCCGCGCTAGCCAAAAGACGCGAGGATCGGGCAAGACATAGGTCGCCCATCAAGAGCATCGGCGGCGGAGCCGCGCGCCGCCCAAGGCCCTGGAGCTCGACGCCGACCTCGACGAGGGCGGCCGCGAGGGCAAGCTTCGGCTGGGCCGCGCGGTCGTAGCCCGCGACCGCTTTCAGATAAGAGCGGTAGGCGTCTGACAGCCCGCCCGTCCACAGGCTCTCGATCCTCTCAAGCTCGGGCTCGATGACCTGCGTCGTCAACCCACCGGCTCCACGAGCGAACCGGCGAGCTGGCGAAAAGCTGAAAGCGCGCGGACGCACGATTCGTCGTCGCGGGTGACGACGTAATAGAGGCCGAAGCCGAGCACCGTGTTGAGGACAAGCGGCACGAGCACCTCTCGAGGGACGGTCAGCCGGACCCTTCCGTCCTCCTCGAGCCGGTCGAGCTGCTCCTGGATCACCTCGCGGTATCTCGTGAACAGCTCGGGGAGGTACGCGCGAAGCCGCTCGGTGCGCGGGGCCTGGACCAGGAGATCGAACGCCGCGAGCTGCACGTCACCAAGGCGGCGTAGCGAATCCCACAGTGACTCGACGCCGATCTCGAACACCTCGAGCGGGTCGGTGAGCTGGTTCATCCCCAGGCGCAGCTCCTCGACGGACCTCGCGGTCAGGTAGCGCCACGCCTCCACCAGGAGCTCGGACTTGGTGGGGAACCAGTACTGGAGATTGCCGATGGCGACGCCCGCCTTCGAGGCGATGGAACGCACGCTGGGGCCCGAGTAGCCGTTTTCCAGCAGCGACTCGGCCGCGGCGTGAATGATCTGATCGCGGGTGCTTTCGGTCGCGGTCGCCCCGGTCATACGTATGTACCAGTGTACTTGGGCCGGGCCGCGGGGTGGGGCCGCCGGTGGCGGCGGGCGCCGAGACTAGCTCGTCAGCAACCGACCTTGTACTGGCACAGCGTCGCCGAGATGTTGGAGAACAGGTTGATCAGCTGGTGGCCGGTGACGATCAGCGCGATGACGACTATGAGCGCCACGAGCGCGAGGATGAGCGCGTACTCCACTAGTCCCTGGCCGCTTTGTCTGCGGGAATGTAATTTCAACGTAATCCCTGACCTAGAAAGCTTAACCACCGAAACCTAGGTTCGGGTCGTCACTTTTTCGAGCGCTTGCTCGACGACCACGCGAATCATCTTTTTTCGCCAGAAATGGCTCATGTCCGCGTTATCCAGAGGCTTGGCAGGTTTGGCTGCGATCTCCGCAGCCTCCCGGATGACCTCGGCGTTCAGCCGTTTTCCGGTGATGAAGGCTTCGGCGGCCGCCACCTGCAGCGGATGTGACGCCACTGCGGACAGCACGATGTGGCACGTCTTCACCACGTCCCCGTCGAGCACCGCAGCGACGGCAGCGCCGGCGATCGGGAAATCTATGGAGCCGCGTCGACGGAGCTTCACGTACGCGCTCCGGGTGCCCCTGGCAGCCTGAAGACGTAGATGCGTCACCACCTCGTACGGCTTCTTTGCCATGTAGTCGATGCCGTCATCCTGGTACAGGGCCGAGACGGGAATCTCGCGGTCACTGTCCGGGCCGGCCAGCAGAACCATCCCGTCCAGCGCGATGGCGGCCGGGGCTGTGTCGGAAGACGAGACGGCCCAGCAGCGTGGGCTCCCCGGGGCGACGAGACAGATCTCGCCGTCCTTCTTCATGCAGAAGCCGGCCGCCTTCCTCCACTCATAGGTCATGTCGTAGTAGTTGCATCGCGTGTCGACGCAGAGGTTTCCCCCGGTCGTGCCGGCGTTGCGGAGCGGCGGGGAGGAGACGAGTCCGGCGGCTTCCGCGTAGCCGGCGAATCCGCCGCCGAGGAGAGAGTGGGTCGCCGCCGCCGCAAGGGTGACGCCCGCGCCCACGGTGCACGAGGCGGACCCGTTGTTGATTTCGCGCGACAGGAAATCGAGGCCGATCAAAGTCTCGACCTCGAACTGGCGCCGCTTGAGCTTGGGAAAGAGATCGGTACCACCCGCGACGAACATCGCTCGAGGACCGAGCTCGGCGGCGATCGAAGCCGCCTCCCGCGGCGTCCGCGGCCGCACCAGCTTGAAAGGGGGGAGACGAAGCATCAGCCGACGATCTCTCTGAGATCCTTCGGGGGCGGATCGACCTTGATGGTCTCCGGGTAGGGGATGCTCGGAAACCGCACCGGACCGAAGCGCGGGATTTCTCCCTTGCCTTTTCTTCTCAACGCCTCGACCACCTTCTCGGGGGTGATGGGCACCTCGTCGATCCAGACGCCGAGAGCGTCGTGCACCGCCGCGCAGACTGCGGGAGGAACCGGAAGCAGCGGTCCCTGACCCGCTTCCTTGGCGCCGTATGGACCCTCGGGATCGACGGTCTCGACGATGAAGGTCTCGACCTCGGGCATGTCCAGAAACGTCGGCGATTTGTATTCGAGCATCGAAGGCCACTTGTGCAGGCCCTTGCGAAAAGTCTGTTCTTCCATCAAGGCCTCGCCGAGGCCCATGTAGACGCTGCCCTCGACCTGACCCTCGACCAGAAGGGGGTTGATCGCGCGGCCAACGTCATGCGCGATCCATATCTTGTTGACGTGGAGCAGACCGCTGCGTGGATCGGCCTCGAGATCCACAACGCACGCCGAGTAGCTGTAGGCTGGGCTGGGCCCGACGCCTGAGCCTTTGTAAGGTCCAGCGATTGCGGGTGGCGTGTAGCTGCCCGCGCTGGTCAGGGTGCCGAACCGGGCCTCCGCCAGCATGGCGGCCTGCTCAAATGTGAAATCGCCGATCCTGCCGGCGCCGACGCCGACCGTCGACGGGCTGCAGCCCATCTTCGCCGCTGCGGCTTTGACGAGCATCGCGCGCATCTTCTTGCCCGCCTCAATCGCCGCATTGCCCACCATGAATGTCACCCGCGACGAGTACGAACCCAGGTCGATCGGGGTCGTGTCGGTGTCGGCGGTCACGAGCCTGATGTCAATCGGCTGCAGGCCCAGCTCCTCGGCCACGACGGTGGCGAGCACCGAGTCCGAGCCCTGGCCGATGTCCATGGCCCCGCAGTAGGCGGTCACGCCTCCTCGGTCGACTTTGATCTGGACCTCTGAGTGCGGCATGTCGTTCCAGTAGATGGCGGTGCCGGCGCCCGACAGGTAGCTGGAGATGGCAAAGCCCATGCCCCGCCCGGCTCGCCTCTCGCGGCGCCGGTAGCCGGACGCCGCGAGCACGCGCTCGCTGCATTCCTCGAGCCCGCAAGAGGTCACCCGGAGCCAGTTGACGGTCCTGGTCATCGGCTTGACGAAGTTGCGCTGCTTCAGCTCGACCGGATCAAGGTCGATGTCGTGCGCGATCTTGTCGAGGTGGACTTCGAGCGCGAAGCGAGGCTGAGGCGTGCCGTGGCCTCTCTTGGGCCCGCAGGGCGGCTTGTTGGTGAAGACCCGGCATCCCTCGAACCGGTAGGCGGGTATGTCATACGTGACCGTCTGCAGCGCACCCGTATAGAAGGTCGAGGCCACGCCGTACGAGCCGTAAGCCCCGCCGTCCAGGGCGGTTCGGAAATGCATCGCCGTGATCCGCCCGTCCCTCTTGACCCCGGTGCGCACCCACATCAGGACCGGATGGCGGCCACGGTGCGCGTAGAACACCTCTTCCCGGGTGAGGGTGCACTTGACCGGCCTGCCGGTCAGCATGGCCAGCTTGCACACGATGATCTCGTGCGCGAACGGGTCGGTCTTGCCGCCAAACCCGCCGCCGTGTGCAGCGCCGATGACCCGGATCCTGTTCATCGGCAGCTCGAGCACCCTGGAGAGGGCTCGATGGACGTAGTGCACCACCTGCGTCGATGACCAGAGCGTGACCTTTCCGTCCACGCAAGTCGCCGTGGCGCTGTGCTGTTCCATCGGAAGGTGGGTGTTGCCCTGGTAAAAGAACACGTCCTCCCGGACGTGATCCGCCGACTCGAAGCCCCCCTCGACATCTCCAAACTCGAGTGCGACCAGCTTGTGAATGTTCTGCGGGCCCCCGTAGTCCTGGATCGACTCGTCTTTAGGGGACGCGAGCGCGTCGTCGATGGACATCACCGCTTGGAGCACCTCGTACTCGACCCTGATCCGTTCGCAGGCCGCCGCTGCCGTCGCCTCGTCAACCGCCGCCACCGCGGCGATGGGATCGCCGACGTAGCGCACCTTCTCATGCTCAAGCGCGCGCTCGTCCTGGGTCACGGGAAGGATGCCGAACTTCACGGGAAGGTCGGCGCCCGTGATGACCGCATGAACGCCGGGGATCCGGCGCGCGCCGGACGTATCGATCGAGAGAATGCGGGCGTGCGGATGGGGGCTGCGGAGAATCCGGCAGTGGAGGGTTCGAGGCAGGAGCATGTCGTCGGCGTAGACGGCTCGCCCGGTCACCTTGGGGACCGCATCGACCCGGGTCAGCGGCTTGCCGACCACTCCGAACTGGTTGCCCGGTGCGCGCTCGGTCATCCCATCCGGTCCGCCGCGAGCTCGATCGCCTCCAGGATCTTCGAGTATCCGGTGCACCGGCACAGGTTTCCGGCGAGAGCCTCGCGAATCGCGTCGCGCGACGGCTTTGGATGGCGATCGAGCAGGGACCTGGCGGCCAGCAGCATGCCGGGAGTGCAGTAACCGCATTGCGCCGCGCCCAGCTCCGCGAACGCCTGCTGAAGGGGGTGAAGCTCCGCGCCGCGCGCCATGCCCTCGATGGTCGTGATGGACCTCCCCTCGATCTGCGCCGGCAGCACGAGGCAGCTGAGCTGCGGCGCCCCGTCGACCAGCACGGTGCAGGTGCCACATTCACCGAGCTCGCAGCCGTGCTTGGTCCCTGTGAGCTGCATGTCCTCACGCAGCACCTCGAGTAGGGTCTTGTGCACCGGCAGCAGGAGGTGTGCCACCTCGCCGTTGACCTCGAGGCGCACTGCCATTCGCTCGCCGCCGGTCGCCGAGTTTTCCATCAACCGCGGAGCATAGCCTTCAGGGCGGCGGCGCAAGACCACAGGTCCCTCGCGGTGGCGTGCGCCCGGCTTGAAAGGGGCTCAGGATCGTCGGGGTAGACCAAGATCGCGTGCATGCCGGCGGTGATGGCCGGCTCGACGTCCTTCTCCTCGCTGTTGCCGATCATCACGCAGGCGGCAGGGGAGACGTTGGCCCACCTCAGCGCTTTCTGAAACACCGCCGGGTGAGGCTTGAGGTGTCCTGCGTCGACCGAGGTGACGATGGCGTCGACGTGATCAGCCATCCCAAGCTGCCGGAAATCGTCCCAGTACGTCTCGGCGTCCCGCCAGTAGGTGTTGCTGGCGATGACTGTCCGCAAGCCGAGATCGTGAATCGTCGCGAGCAGCTCGACTGCGCCGGCGAGGGGTTCCAGGCGGTCGGCGACCGGAAGCGCCATGGCCCGCCGGATCCTCATCACGGCGCGGGCCTCGACCGGCAGCCCCGACCGGCGCAGCGCCACGGCTACGACCTCGTCAGCCGGTGGGACGGTCTCGCTTTCCGTCGACTCGCCGATTCGGCTGCGTGAGATCAGGTCAGCGACGAGTGCATCGACGGCATCCGGCCCAAGTTCCGGCATGGCGTCCGACACCCGCCGGCGCCGCCCTTCACCGTCGATCTCTCGGAGCGGCCACGAATTTGGCCACAGCGTGCCACCGACGTCCACCAGCGCGACCTCAAGGAGGATCCGCACCGCGCACTATCATCGCCTCAATGCTCAGGTGGTTGACGGCCGGCGAGTCACACGGGCCTCAGCTCACCGTGATCATCGAAGGCCTGCCCGCCGGTCTCGAGGTCAGCGAAGCCGACCTGCGCGCCGACCTCGCTCGCAGGCAGGGCGGCCACGGCCGTGGCGGACGGCAGAAGATCGAGACCGATGTAGCTCGAATCGTGAGTGGCGTGCGGGGCGGGTTCACCATCGGCAGCCCCGTGACTCTCGTCCTCGAGAACAAGGATCACGCCAACTGGACGGCGGAGATGACTGCGGCCAGAGACGGCTTCGCTCCCAAGCCGGTGACGAAGCTGCGGCCGGGCCATGCCGACCTGGCGGGTGCCTTGAAGTACGGCCACACCGACATTCGCAACGTCCTCGAACGTTCCTCGGCTCGCGAGACTGCGAGCAGGGTCGCGGCAGGAGGCGTGGCGCGCAAGCTTCTCGGCCACTTCGGGATCGAGATCCTGAGCTTCACGCAGTCGATCGGTCCGGTGGACATCGGGTACGACGGCTACGACGCCGGCACCGTCGCGCTCGAAAGCGTCGAGGCTTCGCTCGTCCGCTGCCCCGATCCGGTGGCGTCGCAGCGGATGGTCGAAGCCATTGACGAGGTGAGCGAGCTGGGCGACACGCTTGGCGGCACCTTTCGCGTCATCGCGCGCGGTGCCCCGCCTGGCCTCGGGAGCTTCGTCCACTGGGACCGGAAGCTGGACGGCCGCCTCGCTCAGGCGATCATGTCGATCAACGCGGTCAAAGCGGTCGAGTTCGGCGCCGGCTTCGAGGGCGCCGCGCGTCGCGGCTCGAGGTTCCACGACCAGATCGAGTTCGAAGGTGGCCGCTTCAAGCACCTGACCAATCGGGCGGGCGGGCTGACCGGCGGCATGACAAATGGTGAGCCCGTGGACATCAGGGTCGCGATCAAGCCGATCTCCACCATGAAGAAGCCGCTGCCTTCAATCGACCTCAACACCAAAGAGAAGGTGGAGGCCCACTACGAACGAAGCGACGTGTGCGTCGTGCCGGCAGCCGGGGTCATAGGCGAGGCGATGGTCGCCCTGACCCTTGCCGAAGCGTTTCTCGAGAAGTTCGGTGGTGACTCGATGGCCGAGGTGGAGCGCAATCACCGCGGCTACCTGGAATCCATCGGCCTTGGTTAGCGAACCAGCTCGTTGACCGCCAAGGTGATGACGATGGCCGACGCCATCGGTCGATTCGTCCCCGACGGCTCAACGGTCGCGCTCGGCCTCGCGCTGGAGCCGCTGATCCCGTTCGCCGCCGGGCACGAGATCATCCGGCAGAACCGGCGCGAGCTGGAAGTTGTCGGGCCGATCTCCGACGCGCTCTTCGACCAGCTCATCGGAGCCGGCTGCGTGCGCCGTGTCACCGCGGCGTGGGTCGGCAACGTGTCGGAGGGCCTGGGCCACTGCTACCGGCGGGCGTGTGAGCACGGCTTTCCGCGGTCGATTGAAGTGCGGGACCATTCGAACTTCTCGATCTCACTCGCGCTCTGGGCTGCGGCCTGGAACGTGCCCAGCCTGCCGGCGCGCACGCTCATTGGCAGCGACATCCTGCGAACGAACCCGGCGCTCACGGAGAAGGACGGCCTGGTTCACGTGGGCGCGGTCCGCCCGGACGTGGCGCTCGTCCATGTTCAGAGGGCGGACTCGCTGGGCCGCGCCCACGCCTGGGGTCCGCTCGGCATCTCAGAGGAGGCCGGCCTCGCCGCCGGCAGCGTCGTGATCACCTGCGAGCAGCTGGTCGACTCCGAGGTCACCCTCAGCGACCCCAACCGCATCCTCTACCCGGAAACCAAGGTGGTGGCCGTCGTTCACGTCCCGGGCGGAGCCCACCCGTCTCCAGTGCAGGGATTCTTCAAGCGCGACCACGCGTTCTATCGCGCCTACGCGGAGCAGTCACGCACCGAGCTCGGGTTCAAGGCGTGGTTGAAGCGCTGGGTCACCGACGTGGGCGACCGCGGGGCTTACATGGACCGCATTGACTCCGCCGCCTTGCGAATCACCCGTTCCAGACTCTCGGTACCCGCCGACTACGGCGATGAGTAGCCCTCAGTTCACGGCCCACGAGCTCATGGTGGCGGTCGCCTCACGCGAGATCGGCGACGGAGACCTCGTGTTCGTCGGGATGCGGCTGCCGATCCTCGCGTATGCGGTGGCTCGCAGCGCGCACGCCCCCAGCGCGCGAGGTCTGTTCGAGGTCGGCCTGATGCGCGATGAGCCGGCGCGGGCATTCCTCGGCACGATGGGGGACCCGCCGAACGTCGCCGGCGCGACGTGGGCCACCCGGATGTCCAATGCCATGGCCCTGATGGCCCAGGGCGAGGTTGATCTGGGCTTCATCGGGGGTGCCGAGGTGGACCGGTTCGGCAACTTGAACACCTCGTACGTGGGATCGCCGGACCATCCAACGGTGAAGCTGCCCGGCAGCGGCGGCGCCGCCGACATCGCAGTCCTGAGCCGCCGTTGGGTCACGCTCATGAGTCACGAAAGACGCCGCCTCGTGGACCGCGTCTCGTTCGTGACGTCGCCCGGCTACGGCGATGGCAGCCCTGGGTGGCGCGGGAAGAACGGGCTGTTGGGTGGCGGGCCGGTGGCGATCATCACGACGCTGTGCGTCTTTCGGTTTCCTCCTGAGGGCGGCGAGGCGGAGCTGGCCTCGGTCCATCCAGGCCACACGCTTGACGAGGTGAGGCGGGAGACCGGCTGGGAGTTGAAGCTCGCCGGCGAGATGAGCGTGACTCCCGCCCCCACGGCCAGCGAGCTGGTGGCGATCCGGCGCTTCGATCCCCAGGGGTTCTGGACCGCCACCTCAGCCTAGCACCGACCCGCCGCCGCGCCCGGTTACAAAAGCCTGACCTCCCAACAACCACCATCTGACAGCTTCGCCTCACCTTGAGCATCGACCGGCCGCGTCGATGGACAACAAATCTGAGGAGAAGTTGAAATGAACCCCTTTGCCGTCGTATCTGTGAAAGCGCTGGGAGCCGCAGGGGCCGCAGCCCTCCTGTCCCTGGGTGTCGCTGGCACCCTGGCACAGGCCGCCTCTCCCAGCCCGACCCCTACGCCAACCGCCAGCGCCAAGCATTCGGCGCCCGACCCCCGCAGTGACCGGCGCGCCGTTCGCCGGGCTGTCGTCGTCTCCGAGGCGGATGTGCTCGGCATCACACCCAAGACTCTGCGCCAGGATTTGCTCAAGGGACAGAAGGTTTCCGACCTCGCAGCCGCGAAGGGGATGACCAAGGAGCAGTTCGAACCCAAATTGATCGCCGACGTCAAGCCGCGCCTTGAGGATCTGGTGAGCCACAAAGTGATCACGCAGGCCCAGGCCGACCGCGCCGTCGACCGCATCTCGAACGGCTTTGTCCCCTTCTGGGACGGTATTCACCGCAAGTAACGACCCTTCGCCCGGTTCGCCATCGCAATCTGTTTCCATTTGCGACGCTCGTCAGCTCGAAGACGGGCGTCGCTGCGCGCCGCGAGCGAGCGCAGCTCTCGCTGGAGCTTGCGATAGCTCTGCAGGCGCGTAGCGTCCAGGCTTCCCTGAGCGACCGCCGCCTTGACAGCGCAACCCGGCTCGGACTGGTGGCTGCAGTCCGGGAAGCGGCACTCGAGGATCAGACGCTCGATGTCTTCGAACACGTCGCCCAGCGCTTCTTCCCCTTCCCACAGCTGTGCCTCACGAAGCCCGGGCGTGTCGATGATCATGCCGCCCTCCGGCAGCTGCACCAGCTGGCGGTGGCTCGTCATGTGGCGGCCCTCGCCGGAGCGGTGGATGTCGCGGGTTTTCATCAGCTCCATGCCGGTGATCCGGTTAATCAGGGTTGACTTGCCGGCACCCGAGGGGCCCAGCAGCACCGCAGTCCGAGCCGGCTGCAGCCGGCCCCGGATCTCGTCAAGGCCCTGTCCGCTGACCGCGCTTGTGACCAGGACAGGCGTCCCCAGCGAGACGGACTCGAGCTGCCGCAGGAGCTCGTCTGGCGCTTCCGCCACGTCAGCCTTGGTCAACACGACGATGGGCGACGCGCCGCTCTGCCAGGCGATGACCAGGCAGCGCTCAACGCGCCGCGAGTTGACGTCGGTGGCCGCGGCGACCACGAACACGATGTCGACGTTGGCGGCGAGCATCTGCTGCCGGGCGTCGATGTACGGCACCTTGCGCGAGATCGCGGTCCTGCGGTCCACGATCGCGGCGATGAGGTCTGAAGCGGCGCGCCGCCGCAAGGCGACCCAGTCGCCGACGGCCGGCGCCGGGACCTCCGAATCGCGATAGCGCCGGCCTGTGGTGGCGCGGCTCAGGGCGGTTCCATCGTGGACCAGGAGCTCGGTCCCGTAGTCGGCGACTACACGTGCGGGGATATCACCGGCCTCGGCGATCCGCCGAAATCGATTCTCGAAGTCGGAATCCCAGCCCAGCGAGGCAAGGCCAGGGCTGATTGCAGACAACGCAGTTACCTCCGCGAGATCAGGTGGGCGAAGCCGGTCCGCCCAGCGGAGTAATGCTTAGAGGCGAGCTCCGGAGGTGGCCGGTGGCCGGGACGTCGTCAGTTCAAGCTCAGTCATCGGTGCGCCACCTCCTCTCCGAATTTTGAGATTTTTCGGGCCGCAGCCTACCACGGCCGGTCAGCCGGCGGGGGCCTCCCAGATCAGCTCGCTCACGTCGATCACCAGCTCGACTTCTTCCTGTGTGACCTGATCCCTCGGTTTGTCAGGCCAGCGGACCTCGCCTGACAGGGTGCAGATCGTGTCGTTGAGCCAGCGGTACCGGTCATCGGAGGTGATGTGCCAGGCCGCGCCGACTATCTGCCGCCGGCCCACCGGGTACGCGCGGCTATAACCCTTGTAGTCGAGCATCAGCCGGGCACCGTCCTCGGTCTCGATCACGCCCTGGATGTCCATGGCGAAGGTGAGGTCAGTGCGGCGGCGCGGATGGTTGGCACCGCGAAATGTTCCCGAGATGCGCCCGGAGCAGGTGCCTTTGGCGAGAAAGAAATGAAACTCCTCTTTGCCACCGGGCCCGGTCAGCTCGGTCCCCCAATCCTCGGGGTAGACGAAGCGCAGGGTGTACAGAGGTTTGAGCTGCACTATCGAGCGCTCAGCGGCCCGTGAACTCGGGCTTGCGCTTTTCGCCGAAGGCCTTGATCCCTTCCTCCGCGTCTTCCGACACGAAGACCATGCTTATCGCCTCACGCTCAAGGGCAAGCCCGAGATCGAGCGGCGCTCCAAAGCCCTGCGAGATGGCGAGCTTGGCGTGCCCGATGGCAACGCTTGGCCCGGCGGCGAGCTCCGATGCATACGCCACGGCGCCGGCGCGGCAGGTGGCGGCGTCCGGAAACAGGCGATCGATCAGACCGAGGTCCTTCGCCTTGTCAGGTGTCATCGTCACCGCGCCGGTGATCAGCTCCATGCCCTTGGACAGTCCCACGAGCCGGGGCAGCCGCTGCGTCCCGCCCGAGCCGGGGAACAGGCCCAGGTTCACCTCGGGCAGCCCGACTTGATAGGCGCCCTCGGCTGCAAAGCGAAGATCGCAGGCCAGCGCAAGCTCGAAGCCGCCCCCAAGGCAATGGCCGGCGATCGCTGCCACGAAGACCAGCGGCGTGTTCTCCATCTTGCGGAAGGCCTCGTGGGCCATGAGCGCGGTCATGAACCGCGACCGCGCGGTGCCGGTTCCAAACGCACGAACGTCAGCGCCTGCGGAGAAGAACTTCTCTGACGCGCTCGTCACCACGCACGCGCGAATCTCCTCGTCAGCGCGCGCGTCGTCCACCGCGCTGGCGAACGCCCGCAAGAAGGCGTAGTCGTAGCTGTTGGCCGGAGGCCTGTCCAGGACGATGATGCCGACGGCGCCTTCCTTCTCCAACCTGACCGACATTCCACCTGCCTCCAAACGGACGCCCACAGTCGACACCGATAATTGTGGGTGAAGTACCACAGCAACCGAAAACCAAAGATTGGGGTGTCAAATGGCGACGATGATCATCGAAGGGGAAAGGCCCAAGGCGGCGTCGGGTAAGACATACGAGGTCCGCAATCCGGCGACCGGCGAAATCGTGGACGAGGTGCCCGCCGGCGGAGCCGCCGATGTCGACCGGGCCGCGACAGCCGCTTCCAGGGCTTTCGCGGCGTGGTCTAAGACGGCGCCGAACAAGCGGGCCGAGATCCTGCACAAAGCCGCGCACCACATGCTTCAGAAGGTGGAGGCGATCGCTTCCATCCTGACCAGGGAGCAGGGCAAGACGCTGCTCGAGTCGCGCCTCGAAGCACAGCGCTTTGGCGAGAACATCGCTTGGTTCGCCGATCTCGCCGACAAGGTGCATGGGGAGCATGTCAGCCTGCCTGACAGCACCACCTACGGGCTCGTCGTGAGAAGGCCGGTGGGTGTCTGCGGTGCGATCGTGCCGTGGAACTTTCCCCTCACACTCGCTGCGAACAAGGTCGCGCCGGCGATCGCGGCGGGCAACACGGTCGTGCTCAAGCCCGCGAGCACGACGCCGCTGTCGACGCTGGCGTGCATCGAGGCGCTGATAGAAGGTGGTTTGCCCGAGGGCGTCGTCAACGTCGTCAGCGGTCAGGCGACCGGTGAGGCGATCGTCGAGCACCCGCTGATCAGGAAGATCGCCCTCACGGGATCGACCCCGACCGGTCGCCGGGTGATGGCCAAGGCGGCGGAGCAGCTGAAGAGGATCACGCTAGAGCTTGGAGGGAGCGACCCGTGCATCGTCCTCGACGATGCAGACCTCGAGGCTGCCGCCCGCGCGATCTCGATCGGGAGATACTTCAATTGCGGCCAGGCGTGTCTCGCCGTAAAGCGCCTCTACATACAGGAAGGCGCCTACGACGCGTTGATGGAAAAGCTCATCGCTCGCGTCTCGAAGCTCAAGCCTGGCAACGGACTGGACAAGGACAGCCGAATGGGGCCGATGCACACCGAAACGCAGAGGGCCGAGGTCGAGGCACAGATCAAGGACGCCCTCGACCGAGGTGCCTCGGTGCGATTCGGGGGCGGCAGGCCGAAGGGTGATGGCTACGAAAAGGGATGGTTCATCGAGCCGACGATCCTGGAGAACGTTCCCGATGGTGCCCGCATGTGGACGGAGGAGGTATTCGGACCAGCGCTCCCTGTGCGCAAGATCAAGGACCTGGACGAGGGTCTAAGGCTCGCCAACGATTCGCCGTTCGGGCTCGGGTCTTCGATCTGGACGGCCAGCATGGCGGCGGCCCAGAGAGCCATCCAGGAGCTCGAGGCGGGATACACGTGGGTCAACGCCCTTCAGATCGCGCACGACGAGCTCCCGTTCGGCGGCGTCAAGCAGTCGGGCTTCGGCAAGGAGCATGGCGTTCAAGCCTTCATGAACTACACCGAGGAGAAGTCGGTGGTGGTGGGCGGGGTCTAAAAGCA
>JBIOJB010000077.1:0-14305 GCA_044450465.1 Candidatus Dormibacterales bacterium
CGGCGGCAGCCTCCGGTTCGGCCGGGGGGGCAGCCGGGGGTTCCGGGGCCCGAGGCGTGGGAGCGGTGGCACGCCAGCTGGAGATGACTCGACCGGACGGCTCCCGGGCCGGCGGCTGCCGCAGCTCGGAGGGTGGCGGCCAGGGTTGGTCCACAGTGTCGATCACCGGCGCCTCCGGCCACTCGGCGGCCGAAGCGGTGGGCGCGCTCGAGGCGGGTTCCTCGGCGGTGGCGGGCGCTGGGACCTCCGGGCCTTCAGTGGGGATTGGATTGGAAGGAGGCAGGTCCGCCACCAGCTCCCCCGGCGCGCCGGGAACGGTGTCGGCCCAGTCGGGCGTCGAGGACCGGCGGGAAACTCCCGCCGCTTCGCCGGCGGGCGCTGGCGTCTGGGTCTGACTCCAATCCGGAGTGCTGGTCTTCTGCATCGGGAGCGGGGTCACCGGGTCCTCTTCATCTGCCGCCATCTCGTGCGCGATAACCTCGGGCTCTGTTTCAGAAACGACCTGGGCCCAGATCGGGGTCGTTTCGCGCGTGGTTACCGGGGGAACCGGTTCCTCGGAGCCGTCCGGCGGCTCCGGCGTCCCATTCAGGGGTTCGGTAGGCGAGTCCAAATCCCGGTCAGTCTAGCCCGGCGGTAGGCCTTTTAGAGAGTGATTGAAGCGAAGACGTGGGTGGCTGCGGCCGCCGGATCTGGGTCCTCCTGCTGCTCCGCCCAGTCCGCGGCGTCGGAGGCCTCCTGGCCCGCGGCGGCCTCGATCCGCGAGGCCTCGTCGGGGGTGATCCATCCTCGGTCGAAAAGCCAGCGGCGGAACCTGTCCACGGGGTCATGACGGGCCGCTTCTTCGATCTCTTCTTTGGTGCGGTACCTCAGCTGGTTGTCCTCGGAAGTGTGGGAATTGATCCTCCAGATCTTCGCGTCGATCAGAGTCGGCCCATCGCCGCGGCGAGCTCGCGCGACCGCATCGCGGCAGGCGGCGTAACAGGCCGGTACGTCGGTTCCGTCCACCGTGACGCCCACCATTCCATATCCTTGCGCGCGGTCCGCGATGTTCGGGTTCGCCATCTGAAGCCGGCTGGGCACAGAGATCGCGTAACCGTTGTTCTCGCAGACGAAGACGACGGGCAGCCTGTGCGCGGCCGCGAAGTTGACGCCTTCGTGGAAGGCGCCCTGGCTCGTCGCGCCGTCGCCAAACGTGCAGAGGGTGACGGTGCCGTCCCCTCTCACCTTCGCCGCGTACGCGATACCGGAGGCCTTCGGAACCCAGCTGGCCACGACCTGCGAGACGGGCGCGATCTTGAGGGCGCGATAGCTGTAACAGCCGCCGGGAATGTTTCGGCCGCCGGAGAGCGGATCTCCCGCCTTGGCGAAGACGGCGAGCATCCATTCCTTCATGGTCAAGCCGCGGACGACGGCGTTGGCCAGACCGCGGTAGTGCGGGACCAACCAGTCGTCATGCCCCAGGGCTGCCGTGGATGCAACCTGGATCCCCTCGTGTCCGCGACTCGATCCGACAAATGGCGCGCGGCCCTGCTTGACCAGGATGTGCATGCGGTCGTCGAGAGCTTTGGCGGTGCACATCCATCGGTAGAGCTGGAGGTACTCCTCCTGAGTGCCGGCCTCGGCGTGGGCCGTGGTCGCCACGCTAGTCGCGCGGACCCGCCACGAGCGCTCGGGCGATGTCGGCGACCTCCTCGGCGGACAGTCCCATCTGGTTGAGGTGATCGTAGTACCGACGGTGAAAATCTGAGAAGTCGGCGCGCGCGGCCCGCTCCTCGCGGATTCGCTTGACCTCCGCGAGCACCTTGGCGACCAGCTCCGGCTCGGGTGTTATGCCGGCGCCCCGCAGAGCGTGCTCCACCACCACCGCGCCAGAGTGCTTGCCGTAGACGTAGGCGACCTCTTCGCCCATGTCGCCCGGCGGGATGAACTGATAGATCGCTGGATGGATGAGCATGCCCGCGGTGTGAATCCCCGACTCGTGCCTGAACACGTTGAGGCCGATGCCAGGCTCGGTGGGCTGGACGGGTATCCCGCTCACCCGCTCGAGGTGCCGCGCCAGCGCCCGCAGTCGGTCGTACTTGAAACCGGGTATCTCGATGCCGAAGAGGTATCGGAGCTGCATTAGGACCTGGTGCATCGGGGCATTGCCCGTGCGCTCTCCGATCCCATTCACGCTCGTCGTGAACACCTCGGCGCCCGAGCCGAGGGCCACCACCGTGTTCCAGGCGCCCAGGCCCAGGTCGTTGTGGAAGTGCACGACCAGCGGAGCGTCCGGCGCCGCCGCTTTGATCGCGGGGATGTACTCGCGCACCGCAAACGGTGAATAGCAGCCCACCGTGTCGGGAGTCGAGGGCCGCGTCCCTCCGGCCTTCAGGCCTTCGCGATGAATCTCGCCGATGTAGTCGACGTCGGCCCGGCTTCCGTCCTCGCCGCCGAACTCGATCGAGCGTGCCCCCTGCTCGCGCGCGTAGCCGATCGCCTCGCACATCATCCGAAGGTTGGCCGCGCGATAGTGCGAAACGGGGAGCTCCAGCCACTCGGATTCCGGGATTCCCTCGCGGTGGAGAAGCGTCTTGCCAAGCTTGTATTTGACGTGTAGGTCGGATGCCGACGTGAAGATGAAGTAGGTCACCGAGTCGCGCGGATGGCCAAGCTCGTCGATCACCTTCATCGTCGCGTCGATGTCGTTCTTGGTGGACCGCATCATGCAGACCACCTCGAGGTCGGAGCGAAGCTCGCCTCGACGGCGGCCCTCGAGCACCAGCCGGAGCGTCTCCCGCTCGCTTTCGGACACCGACGGAAAACCGACGTCCATGATGTGAACCCCGATGTCAGAGAGCAACCTGGCCAGCTCGTACTTGTCCTTCGGCGAGATGGCCACCCCAGGCATCTGCTCACCGTCGCGAAGCGTGTCGTCGTAGACACGGATCTTCCCCGCCGGCGGAAAGCTGAGGTCATGAGAGAACCGGGTTGGGTTGCGAGCCAGCTCGTCGAGCGGTTCCTGAAGCTCGACCGGGTGGGGCTGACGCGTATCCATCACGCTTGGGCTGTCCTGACCCGCCTCTCCTCGAGGCGACGCCGGACCCATGGCACCAGGCCACCCATCTGGAGCAGCTCGTTCATGAAGGTCGGGAAGGCCTCGGAGCGGTATTCGTCACCTCTGGAGAAGTTGCGCACGATCCCCTGCTCGAGGTCGACCTCGAGCTCGTCTCCGTCCTCGACGGCCTCGGCCGCCTGCGGAGATTGAAGGATGGGATAGCCCATGTTGATAGCGTTGCGGAAGAAGATCCTCGCGTAGGAGTCGGCGATCACGAGCGAGATGCCAGCGCCGCGAATTGCGACCGGAGCGATCTCGCGCGACGACCCGCACCCGAAGTTGGATCCGGCCACGAGAATGTCGCCCGGCTGCACGCCAGATGCCCAGCTCTCCTTGTCCGGCACGCCTTCCATCGCGTGCTTCCCGAGCTCTTTCTCGTCGAGTGAATAGATCGCGTACTTGGCCGGGATGATCTGGTCGGTGTCGATGTTGTTGCCAAACTTCCAGGCTCTTCCCCTGATGACTTTCGGAAGAGTCACGGCGCGAGGCTCAGGCGAGACCGGCGGGGAGGTGCTCCAGCACCTCGTTCGGATGAGAGATGACCCCGGTCACGGCGCTCGCCGCCGCCACCGCGGGATTGGAGAGGTAGACGAGGGCCTTGGGATGGCCCATCCGGCCCGGGAAGTTGCGGTTCGTGGTGCTCAGGCACACCTCGCCTTCACCCAGAACGCCCATGTGGCCGCCCAGACACGCCCCGCACGTGGCCGTCGTCCAGGCGGCACCCGCTTCGAGAAAGATCCTTATGAGGCCCTCCCGCTCGGCCTGCAACGCGACCTGGTGAGATGACGGAGTGACGATGAGTCGCAGACCCGGCGCCACCTTGCGGCCCTCGAGCACCGCCGCAGCACGGCGCAGGTCGGTGATCCGGGCGTTCGTGCAGGAGCCGATGAACACCTGGTCGAGCTTCGTCCCCGCCACCTCGGAAAGCGGCGCGTATGCATCGGGCGACATGGGCTTGGCCACCCCCACCTCCACCTTCTCGGCGTCGAACTCGAACGTCTTCTCGTATGTGGCATCGGGGTCTGAGGTAACCGGTGTGTAGTCACGCTTGGCGCGCCCGTCGAGGTACTGCTTTGTGACCTCGTCGAACTCCATGATCCCGTTCTTCGCGCCGGCCTCTATCGCCATGTTCGTGATGGTCAATCGACCTTCCATGTCGATGTGTCGCAGCGCCTCACCTGTGTGCTCCATCGCCTTCGACCGCGCGCCGTCGACGCCGATCTGTCCGATCACATAGAGAATGAGGTCTTTGGCCTCAACCCACTCCCGGAGCCGGTTTCGGTAAACGAAGCGGAGGGTCTCGGGAACCCGGAACCAGAGCTCTCCGAGAGCCAGCACGCAGGCGAGGTCGGTCGACCCGATGCCGGTGGCGAAGTTGTTGAGCGCGCCGTAGGTGCAGCTGTGCGAGTCGGCCCCGACGACCAGCTCGCCCGGAAGGGTCAACCCGTTCTCGGGGAGCACCGTGTGGCAGATACCGCCCTGCCCCACCTCGAAGTACCACTTCACGCCCATCTGCTGTGCAAACTCGCGGGTCAATCGCCCAAGAGTCGCGCTCGCTGCGTCCTTGGCCGGTTGGAAATGGTCCTGGGTGATCGCGACCCGGTCTGGGTCCCAGATCTTCTCGGCCCCCATCTGCTCGCGCATGATCTTTCCGGCGGGCGGAATCGTGAGGTCATGGCCCATCGCGAAATCGACCTTCGCGAGGATGAGGTCCCCGGGGCGAACGCTGTCCCGTCCGGCCCCCCTGGCCAGGATCTTCTCGGACATGGTCATGCCCATCTCGGCCGCCTAGTCCGCCAACCGCTTCACTATCGCGTCACCACATTCACGGTCGACAGGTTACCGCCGAGATCGCGGGTGCACTCGCCCGCGTGGATGGCCGACGCAACCGCGGCTTCGATCGCCCGGGCCATGGCTGCATCGCCAAGATGCTCGACCATCATAGATGCGCTCAGGATCGCGCCGATCGGGTTCACGAGCCCCTTGCCCGCGATGTCAGGGGCGGTCCCGTGAACCGGCTCGAAAAGACCTCGCCTGGTCGTCGGGTTGATGTTCGCCGAGGGCGCGATGCCCATGCCGCCGACCAGCTCCGCGGTGAGGTCCGAGAGAATGTCGCCGAAGAGGTTGCCGGAGACGATCACCTCGAACTGGCTCGGATCCCTGACCAGCTGCATGGCGGCCGCGTCCACATAGAGGTGCCTGGTGGCGATGCCCGGGTGCTTTGAGGCCACCGCGCGCCAGCGCTCCTGCCACAGCGCTCCCGCGAACGCCATGGCGTTCGACTTGTCGACCATGACGACCTCCCGGCGAGCGATTAAGAAGGCGTGTTCGAGAATCCGGGTCACGCCGCCGAAGGTGTTCAGGTCCTCCTGCATGGCGACCTCTTGATCCGTGCCCCGCTTGAACCGCCCGCCCATGCCCACGTAAAGGCCCTCGGTGTTTTCGCGCACGACCATGAGGTCGACCGCCCGGCGCGCCTCGTTGCGGAGCGGCGACAGGCGGGCGTCGTACAGCTTCGCCGGCCGGAGGTTGACGTAAAGGTCGAGCTCGAACCGAAGGCGCAGCAGCACCCCGGCCAGGTAGCGCGCATCCGGCACGCGCGGATCGCCCACCGCGCCAAACAAGATCGAGTCCGCTTTTTCGAGCTCGGTCCAGACCGCGAGCGGGATCGGCTCCCCGGTGCGGAGGTACTGGTCGGCGTTGACGTCGAACTCTTCGTACTGGAAGTCGGCGCCGGCCGCGCGCAGCACCTTGATTGCCTCGGGGACGACCTCCTTGCCCGCGCCGTCGCACGGCAGGACCGCGATGTGTTTCAAGAAGAGGCTCCGGCGCTCGACTGCTCGCGCAGCTTGTAGCGCTGGATCTTGCCGGTGACGGTCTTGGGCAGCTCGGGGACGAATTCGATCATGTGAGGGTACTGGTAGCGCTGGAGCCGGGCCTTGCAGTGCTCCTGCAGCTCAGCGACAAGCGCGGTGTCGGCGGACCCGCCGCCTTTGACGATCACAAAGGCCTTGATCCTTGTGAAGCCGTCGACCGAAACGCCGACGACCGCGCTCTCCCCGACCTTTGGATGTTCGAGGAGGGCCCCTTCGATCTCGACGGGCGACACCCACAGCCCGCCGACCTTGATCATGTCGTCGGAGCGGCCCTCGTACCAGTAGAAGCCGTCTGAGTCGGTGCGGTAGCGGTCACCGGTGAAGAACCACTCGCCAAGGATCGAGCGCTTCGACTTCTCGTGCTGCGCCCAGTAAACGGACAGCGCGCTGTCGCCCTTGACGTACAGGTCTCCCGCCTGTCCAGACGGCACGGGCTCACCGGCATCGTCGAGGATCTTCAGCTCATAGCCGGGAACCGGCTTTCCGCTCGAGCCAGGTCGCAGGTCATCGAGCCGGTTCGAGCAGTAGATGTGAAGCATCTCGGTCGAGCCAACCCCATCGAGGATGGTGAGGCCGAACGCCTCTTTCCATCTCCTGAAGACCTCGGCCGGCAGCGCCTCGGCGGCAGCCACGCAGTGGCGGATTGAGGAGAGGTCTCTGCTCGTCGACCCATCGAAGTTGAGAATCGCGTTGTACAGGGTCGGCGCGGAGAAGAAGAGAGTCGGCCGCTGCTTCTCGATCGTGTCGAGGACGGTGGCGGGGGTGTGACGCCCCGCGTGCAGCACCGTCGACGCTCCAACCCAGTAGGGAAACGTGAGGTTGTTGCCGAAGCCGTACGCATGGAAGAGGCCCGTCGTCGAGAAGGTGGTATCTGTCTCCGTGATGCCAAGCACCTGCTCGGCGTAGGTCGCGCACGTGTATGGGATGTCGTGCTGGAGGTGGACCACGGCCTTCGGCTTACCAGTCGACCCGGAGCTGTAGAGCCAGAACGCCATGTCGTCCTTGCGGGTGGGAGCCGCCGGCACCGTCGGCCCGGCGGCAAGCTGATCGACGCGCAGCAGCGGAGGAGCGCCGGCGGCGCGGTTGGCCGCGGGCCGCAGCTTCTCCTCGGTGTTCGCGTCGACGAAGACCGCCTGCGCCGCCGAGTCGTCCATGTAGTGGTCGTAGTCCTCGCTCCGCTGCAGCAGAGGATTGACCGGGACCGGGATCGCGCCGAGCCGGATCGCGCCGAGAAAGGCGGCCACCCAGCCGGGGCTGTCGTAAGCCGCGAGCAGCACGCGCTCTTCGCGACGCACGCCCACGCCGGCCAGGGCCTGGGCAGCGCCGCAGCTGAGCTCGAAAAGCTGCGAGTAGGTGAGGTCGCCTGCCGCCGAATGGATGGCGATCTTTCCTGACCGGCCGGCTTTCAGGTTGCGGTCGAGCAGGTCAGCGCCCACGTTGTACCGCTCCGGCAGCTGCACTCGTGCATATAAGCACGGACAGGCGGCCCAGGCGAGGGCGGGCGCCTCGTGATTGCTGGAGTCAGGGCCACGCGAACTAAGGACTGGGAAGATGGCTCGGGGTGCGTGTTGGGTGGCATGACGAGTGTCGAGGTGGGTTGACGAATGCGGCTCGATACTGTCGAATCAGGCTACTTATTTGATGTAAATCACTAGGCAAAGGCTTGTATGATAGAACACTTGTTCGTATCATTTACCTATGTCAGCGCAGTCCGTTTCGGTGCTCCGAGCCAAGCCTCTCTCCAACCGGGATCTTGCCGCCGAGCTGATCCGTTTCCGGCATCAGATCGACCTCATGGAGCTGCGTTTCAGCGTTCTATGCGCTGAGTTCGCAGGCACGGATGAGTACGAGGCCGAAGGCTCCACCTCACCCATCGACTGGATTCGCTTCAACTGCGCGATGACCGGCAACGCCGCCGATCGCGTGGCCGTGGGTGAGCAGTCGACCAAGCTCGGCCAGAGCCTCCAGGCGGTGGTCGACGGAAAGATCGGCTTCGCCCATCTGACCGTGCTCGCAAGGACGTCAGCGGCACTGGGCGATCGCTTCGAAGAGCGTGCCCTGCTTGTGCAGGCGAGCGATCACTCGCCCGGCAAGTTTCACCACCTTTGCCTGCACTACAGGCACGCGGCCGACCCGCAGTCATATGCGGAAGAGCGCGCAGAGCAGGTTCATCAGCGGCGGCTGAGCATGAGCACCTGGGAGGACGGGTCACTGCTGTTGAGCGGCGTCCTCGATCCGGTCGGTGGAGCGGTGGTGCGCTCTGCCCTCGCTCCACTGGCCCGCCGAAGT
Source organism: Candidatus Dormibacterales bacterium (assembly GCA_044450465.1). Taxonomy (GTDB): domain Bacteria; phylum Chloroflexota; class Dormibacteria; order Dormibacterales; family Dormibacteraceae; genus JBIOJB01. The sequence continues at coordinate 8,263 of JBIOJB010000077.1, forward strand.
GGCGCGCAGGACGATCGCGAGCTGGAGCAGCGTCAGGCGGACGCACTCGTCGAGCTGGCCGGTGGCCGGAACGTCACTCAGCTCCAGGTGACTAGCTCAGTTGAGACTTTGCTCGGACTGGTCGGAGCGCCCGGTGCGGAGATGGAATTCTCGCTTCCGGTCTCGAGCAGGACCGTTGAGCGGCTGGCGTGTGACTGCAGCCTGACGAGGGTTCTGCTCGGGGCGGAATCGAGCGTCATCGAGGTTGGCCGAGCGAGGCGAGTCGTCTCCGGGCCGGCCCGTCGAGCGCTCGTCGCGCGCGATCGGCATTGCGTATGGCCCGGCTCCGAACGCCCGGCTTCATGGAGCGGCGCCCACCATGTCGTGCACTGGGTCCAGGGCGGGAGCACGGATCTCGAGAACCTTGTCCTGCTCTGCCATCGCCATCACTGGCTCGTCCATGAGGGCCGCTGGCAGCTGGTCAAAGACGATGCCGGCCGGAGGCTGGCCATTCCTCCGACGGTCAACTTCGGTGCGCCGGCGCGCGGACCCGATTAGGAGGTGCGTCTTCAGGAGTTGAGCATGAGCTCGAAGTCGGCCGTCTTGATGCCGCCCACGAAGGCGCTGTGCGCTTTCGGCTCTAGCTCTACAGCACGCTCGTAGACGAACGCATAAACGTTGTCGAGCGTCCAGTCGCCATAGCCCTGTATGCGCAATCCGTAGCGCAGACCCTCGTCGACCTTGCCCCGCGCAAAGACGGCCAGGGCGCGTGAATAGATGGCCTTGAGAATGTCGAGCTGCATCGAGAGCTCGGCTATGGTCGTCGCGTCCCCTTCGGCCTCCACCAGCTGTTCGACCTGTGCTTCGAGGTCGGCGATCTCCTTCTGGTAGTCGTCCACCTCAACGTCGAGTCTAGGACCTTGACTAATGGATCAGATAGTTGGTCGCGACCGAGCCCGCGATCAGGATGGCGATGATGTTCACCACCTTGATCATGGGGTTGATGGCCGGGCCGGCCGTGTCCTTGTTCGGATCGCCGACGGTGTCGCCGGTCACGGCGGCTTTGTGCGCGTCCGATCCCTTGCCGCCGAGGTTTCCCTCTTCGATGAACTTCTTGGCGTTGTCCCACGCGGCGCCGCCGCTCGTCATCTGAAGAGCCAGGAACAGGCCGGTCACGATCGCACCCACCAGCATCCCTCCCAGGGCCCGAGGGCCAAGGATGAAGCCAACGGCGAGCGGCGCGATCACGGGAATGACACCCGGCAGGATCATCTCCCGCTGAGCGGCGGCGGTCACGATGCGGACCGCGGTCCCGTACTCCGGCCGGCCGGTGCCTTCGAGAATGCCCTTGATGTCTCGGAACTGGCGGCGCACCTCTTCCACAACCAGGCCTCCGGCGCGCCCGACCGCGAGCATTGCCAGGGATCCGAAGAGGAACGGCAGGATCCCGCCCAGGAACAGGCCCACGATCACTCGCGGGTCGGAGAGCTCGAAGGTCTGTGCGTGTCCAGCGCGCGCCAGCTCCTGCGTGTACGAGGCGAACAGCACGAGTGCCGCCAGGCCGGCAGAGCCGATCGCGTAGCCCTTGGTCACGGCCTTGGTGGTGTTGCCCACGGCGTCGAGGCGGTCGGTGATGTTGCGGACCTCCTCGGGAAGGGAGGCCATCTCCGCGATGCCGCCGGCGTTGTCAGTGATCGGCCCGTACGAGTCGATCGCCACGATGATCCCGGTCATCGAGAGCATGGCCGTGGCCGCGATGGCGATGCCGTAAAGCCCGGCGAGTCCATAGCTGAGTAGGATCCCGACGCCGATCACCGTGACCGGGAGGGCGGTGGCCATCATCCCGACTGCCTGTCCCGCGATGATGTTCGTCGCGTGCCCGGTCACGGACGCTCTCGCGATCAGGTGCACCGGCCAGTAGGCGGTCTCGGTGAAGAATTCGGTGATCGCGACGATCAGCACCGTGATGACCACGCCGATGACGGCGGCGTAGAAGAGGTTGCTCGGGTCGGTGATGCCGCTGCCGGAGATCAGGTACTTGTTCGTCTGCATGTACTGGGTCACCAGGTAGAAGCCGACGAGTGCGACAGCCACGGCCACCAGCAGCCCGGCGTAAAGGGCGCCCATGATCCAGCGAGGGTTGAAGATGCGCACGAAGAACGTGCCCGCGATCGAGCCGACGACGCTGACGGCGCCGAGGAGCAGCGGGTAGATGACGAAGCCGATCTGGTTTTTGAACAGCAAGGAACCCAGGAGCATCGCGGCGATCATCGTCACGGCGTAGGTCTCGAACAGGTCGGCGGCCATGCCGGCGCAGTCGCCTACGTTGTCGCCCACGTTGTCGGCGATGACGGCCGGGTTCCGCGGGTCGTCCTCGGGTATGCCGGCTTCAACCTTGCCGACCAGGTCGGCGCCCACGTCTGCGGCCTTGGTGTAGATGCCTCCGCCCAACCGGGCGAAGACGGACACAAGGCTCGCGCCAAAGGCCAGCCCCACGAGCGAGTCGGGATTCTTGAAGACCAGGTAGGCGGCCGACACACCGAGCAGGCCGAGCCCGACGACCATGAAGCCGGTGACGGCGCCGCCGCGGAATGCGACCGAGAGGGCCTTGTTGAGGCCGCCACGCGCCGCCTCCGCCGTCCGGAGGTTCGATCGCACCGAGATGTTCATGCCGACGTATCCGGCGCCGGCGGAAAGGGCGGCCCCGACGACGTAGAGAGCAGCGGTGTTCCAACCGATCGTCAGCCCGAGGACGATCGCGACGATCACCCCGATCACGGCAATCACGGTGTACTGGCGGTTCAGGTAGGCGGAAGCGCCCTCCTGGATGGCGGCTGCGATCTCCCGCATGCGGTCATTGCCGGTGGGCATCCGGAGCACGAGAAAGATGAGAACGATGGCAAAGACCACGGCCGCGAGGCCGCCGGCCACGCCGAACAAAGCTGTGTTGGAATCCACTCTCTTGCGACACCCTCCTTAGATGCGGCCGCATGCCGCGGACCGATAGGTTAAACGAACCGACGAACGTCTATCGGCCCCGGCCTCTCAAAACTCGAGCCCGAACTCCTCCAGCCCGCCCGTGGCCGCACCCCACTCCACGTCCACCCGAGCGACCCGCGCCAACCGAGGTCCTCGCTCGGCCGCTCGCTTCAGCTCGTCGAGAGCCGGGCGCGGACCCTCGGCCACGACCTCAACCGTTCCGCCCTCATTGTTGCGCACCCAACCGCGCAGCCCAAGCCGCCTCGCTTCGTTGAGCATGAAGTAGCGGAACCCGACACCCTGGACCTCGCCCCTAACGACCAGGTGCAGGCGCTCCACGTGCCCGAGCGTACAGCCGTAAGCTTCCCTTTCGTGCCCGCGTCCAGCATCGTGGCGATCGGAGACGAGCTGGTCGGCGGCTTCACCCTCGACAGCAACTCGCACTGGCTTGCCGAACGGCTGCGCCTGCTCGGTTTTGCCGCCAAAAGGGTCACGCAGATCCGCGATCGACCTGAAGAGATCGTCGAGCAGATCCACCGCGAGCTCGACGATGCAGAGGTCACGAACGTCTTCTGCAGCGGCGGCCTTGGCCCCACTCCCGACGACCGCACCTTCGTCGCGCTGGCATATGCGCTTGGGCGCGACCTGGTGATCTGGGAGGAGACTCGGGCGCGCATCGAACGCCGGGTCCGGCGATTGCACGAGGCTGGGCTTCTCGACTCACCCGAGGTGACGGAGGGCAACCTCCGCATGGCGCGCATACCGGCAGACCCATCGCACGTCTTCAAGAACCGCCGCGGCATGGCGCCTGGCGTCCTTTACGACGCCGGCGGCAAGAGGGTCTTCGTGCTTCCGGGCGTGCCTCTCGAGATGAAGGGGATCTTCACCGAGGAGATCGAGCCGGAGTTCCTGTCCGGCGGCGCCGCCGCCACCGTGCGCGAGCTTCGCTTCACCTTTGCGGTGGAGGCGAAGTTCTACGCGTTGATGCGAGAGCTCGAGGAGACCCACCCCGACGTTTCCGTAGGGTCCTACCCCAACTTCGAAACCAAGGAGCTCGTGATTCGATGCCTCGGGGCGGATCCGAAGCGGGTCGAGGCGGTCATCGAGCTGATTCGGGTGCGCTCGGCGGCGCTCGGAATGACCGGCGAGGCGCGCTGAGACTTCCGGCTCAGGCCCGGAGCTTGCGCTCCAGAAGGGCCCGCTCGGCCGGGTTCCGGCAGAGCTCCAGCGCGCGACGCCTGGCTTCGCGGGCCAGGGCCGGCTGCCCCACCTGGTCGAGAAGCTCGGCTCGGGTGGAGTGGAAGAGGTGATATCCGTCCAGCGCTAGCGCAAGGTCGTTGACCTCGCCCAGCGCCACCTGCGGGCCAGAGAGGTGGCTCAGCGCAACCGCGCGGTTGAGCCGGACGACCGGGCTGTCCGCGACCCGAATCAGGGCGTCGTAAAGGAGCACGATCTGCTGCCAGTCGGTCGTCTCCCAGGTGGCCGCCTCGGCGTGCACGGCAGCGATCGCCGCTTGCAGCTGGTAGGCGCCGGGGGCCCGAAGCGCGGCAGCGCGCTCCAGCAGCCGCACACCCTCCGCAATCGCCGCGTGATCCCAAAAAGACCTGTCCTGGTCCTGCAGAAGCACCATCTCGCCCACGCCGTCGAACCGGGCGCGGGAGCGCGCCAGGTTCAGCCTCATCAGGGCGAGCAGGCCCAGCACCTCGGGCTGGCTGGGCATCAGGCTGTCGACGAGGCGGGTCAGCCACAGCGCGTCTTCGGCCATGTCGCGTCGGGTGGCGACCTCGGCTCCACGGCTTAGATAGCCCTCGTTGAACATCAGGTAGAGCACTGCGAGGACGGCGTCCAACCGTGCCGCAACCTCCTCTCCCTGCGGGACGCGGTACGGGATGTTCGCATCGACGATCTTGCGTTTGGCCCTGACGATGCGCTGTGCCATCGTCGCCTCCGAAACCAGGAACGCCGCCGCAATCTCAGGTGTCGTGAACCCGGCGACCGCGCGCAGCGTCAGGGCGACCTGCGCCTCCTGGGCGAGCGCCGGGTGGCAGCACGTGAAGATGAGGCGCAGCCGGTCGTCGGCCTCGACCGGCTCACCCGGCATGGTCGACCTCTCCAGCAGCGCGATCTTCTCGGAGTAGCGCTGGTCGCGTCGAAGCAGATCGATCGCGCGACGTTTGGCCGTTGTCATCAGCCAGGCGCCGGGGTTGGACGGAATCTCTGTCGTTGGCCATGTTTCGAGCGCCGCCACCAGGCTGTCCTGCACGACCTCCTCGGCAATGTCGAAGTTGCCGATCAGCCGGACCATGGCGCCCGTGAGCTTCGCCGCTTCCTCGCGGAAGACGGCGGCTAGCGCCGCTTCGGTGGCTGTTCGCCTATCGGTCAGACCCTCATCGTTCCACAGTCGGCCAGACCTCGACCGGGCCTGCGGTCCACGCCTTCGCCATCTCGAGCGCCTCGTCGAGGTCTTTGACGTCAACGACGGCGAAACCGCCGATGATCTCCTTCGACTCGATGAATGGACCGTCGGTCACGATCGTCTTGCCGTCTTTGATGCGCACCGTGGTTGCGGTCTGCGGGCCTTTCAGCTGTTCGCCGCCGACGATCTTCCCTGCGCGGCTGTAGTCCTCAAACCATTTCTCGGCTGCTTTCATCCCGGCGACCGCCTCCGCTGGCGGCATGCTCTCGAAGCGGTTCTGGTCTTCCATGGTCCCAACGAAAAGCAACACGTATTTCATGTCACACCTCCTCACTCAACGACGAACGGGAGCCCCCCGGATCGACAGCATCGTTCAGGATCCCGTGAACTCCGGTTCCTGCCGGCTCAGAAAGCTCATGATCCCGATCGCTGCATCGGTTGAGAGCGAAGCCCGGGCGAAGTTCTCGGCTTCGATCTGAATCGCCTCGGAGAGTGGGAGATCGAATCCGCGCCGGATGGCGTCTTTGATCATGGCGAGCGCGAAGGTCGCCGCCTTGGCCAGCCTGCCGGCCAGCTCGTCCACTGACGTCTGGAACCGATCCGGCGCGACGGCCATGTCGACCCAACCGACGGCTGCAGCCTCTTCGGCGGACAGACGGGTCGATTCGA
>JBIOJB010000078.1:0-14218 GCA_044450465.1 Candidatus Dormibacterales bacterium
CGGCCGGCGCGATGCGCGGCTTCGGCGTGAACCAGGTCACGTTCGCGATGGACGGCATGCTCGACCGGCTGGCGAAAAGAGTCGGGATCGACGGGTGGGACATCCGCTGGCTCAACGCCCTCGAGGTGGGGGGCACGTTCGGAACCGGGCAGCTGCTGGGGCCTGGCGTTGGCATCCGAAAGACGCTGCTCGCGGTCAAGGACGCTTACAAGTCCGCGAAGTACGCGGGAATCGGGTGCGGCGTCAAGAACACGGGCATCGGGAACGGGCTCCAGGAATTTGGCCGGGCGGTGCTGAGGCCGGAGACCGACGGCACAGTGACCCTGTTCCATTCCTGGACCGAGATGGGCCAGGGGGTCCATACGGTTCTGTCGCAGATCGCCTGCCAGGAGCTGGGCCTCGACCTTTCACGGGTGCGCGTCGCAGTGGACACCGAGAAGGAGCTCGAAACCGGCCAGACCACGGCTTCCCGCTCCACGGTCCTGGGCGGCCGGGCGGTGATCGCCGCGGCACGCAAGTTGAAAGCCGCGATGGAGAGCTCTCCCGTCGAAAGCCTCGCCGGACAGGAATTCTACGGAGAGGTCTCCATCAGCTGGACCACCAAGCCGGGTGAGCCGGTGCCCACGCCGGTGACCCACTTCGCCTACTCGTGGGCCACGCAGGTGGTGATTCTCGACGGTGAGGGGCGCATCGAGCGAGTGATCGCAGCTCATGACGTGGGTAAGGCGATCAACCCCACGCTGGTCGAGGGCCAGGTCGAGGGCGGTGTTCACATGGGGCTCGGCTACGCGCTGTCGGAGGAGTTCGTCGTCAAGGACAGCGTGCCCGTGACAGCGACCCTCAAGTCACAGCACATCATCCCCTCGACCGGCATGCCGCTGGTAGAGGTGATCCTGGTCGAAGAGCCTGAGCCGGAGGGTCCCTATGGGGCCAAGGGTGCCGGTGAGATCGGCCTGGTACCGACGGCCGCCGCCGCCGCCGGCGCCCTTTTCGCGTTCGACGGCGTTCGCCGGACCCGGCTCCCGATGAAGGATTCTCCGGCCGCCCGGGCCGCTGTGCCGAAGCTTGCTTTCGCGGCCGCGCACGGCCGCGACCACGATCACGTTGAGGAGGAATCATGAGGAGTTTCTTGGGCCGCGACATCCTGTCCCTGAAAGATTTCAAACGCGAGGAGTTCCTGCGGGTTTTCGAGGTCGCGAACCGGCTGGAGCATCACGCGCGCGACCGGCGTAACGGGGACCTGCTCAAGGAGAAGACCCTCGTCACGGCCTTCTACCAACCCAGCACCCGCACCCGGCTCTCGACCGAAGCCGCCATGCACCGACTGGGTGGGCATGTCGAGGGGTTCTCGGACGCCAAGATGACGCGGGCCGGCGACTTCTACCAGGAGAGCATCAAGGACACGGTCCTCATGCTCGAGTACTACGGCGATGTCATAGCGATGCGGCATTTCCAGCAGGGCGCCCCGGCCGAGGCGGCCAAATGGGCGTCGGTGCCGGTGATCAACTGCGGCGACGGCTGGGGCGAGCACCCGACGCAGGTTCTCACGGACCTCTACACGATCTGGCGCACCAGGGGCACGCTCGACGGACTGAAGATGCTGTGCGTCGGCGACATGCGAATGCGCACCATGCATTCGATCCTGTACGCGATGTCACAGTTCGACATGCAGGCGGCGGTCGTCTCCCCGCCTGAGATGTCGCTCACCGAGGACTTCAAGGCCGAGCTCAACGCCATGGGCGTGCGGTTCCACACCTTCGAGAGCGTCGAGCAGTGCATCGCCGACGCGGACATCATCTACATGGAGCCGGTGGTCCAGGCCGACTACACGAAGTCGCGGGTCGACCCCAACGCCGAGCGCGGACTGACGCCAGTCGCGTATCAGGTCAACAAGCGCCTCCTCTTCGAGAAAGCGAAGTCGGACGCGATCGTGCTGCACTCGCTTCCACGCATGGACGAGCTATCCCAGGACGTGGACGAGAGCCGTTACGCCCACTACTGGGCGGAGGCCTACTACGGCGTGGTGCTGCGGATGTCGCTGCTCGCGCTGGTCCTCGGGGCGGTCGAGTAATGCAGACAGGACTTCGCGGACGCGACCTGATCAGCCTCCAGGAATGGACGCGGGATGAGCTCAGCACGGTGCTCGACGTGGCGGCGACGCTGAAGCGTGAACGCGCGCTGGGCATCGGCCATCCACTTTTGCGCGACAAGGTGCTCGCGATGCTCTTCTTCTTCTCGAGCACGCGCACCCGGGCCTCCTTCGAGGCGGGCATGGCCCAGCTGGGCGGGCATGCCCAATTCATCGAGAGTCGCACCACCCAGATCGCGCACGGCGACACGCCCACTGAGATCGGAGAGATCCTCGGCCGCTACAACGACGGCATCGCGATCAGGCATGTCGACTGGAAGGTGGGCAACAAGTACATCAGGGACGTCGCTGCGGCAAGCCGGGTGCCCGTGCTGAACATGCAGTGCGACGTCAACCACCCCCACCAGGCGCTCGCCGACCTGATGACGATCATCGAGCGCTTCGGCGATCCCCGCGGCCGCACCGCCACGGTCAGCTGGGCGTACGCGTCGAGCTACACGAAGCCGATGAGCGTCCCGCAGGACCTGGCAATGCTGCTTCCTCGGTTCGGCATTAACGTCCGGCTCGTCCACCCACCCGAGTTTGTGCTGCTCCCGGACGTCATGGACCAGGCTCGCGAGAACGCCCGGCGCGCGCACGTGAGCTTCGACGTGATGGACGACTTCGACGCGGGCATCAAGGGCACCGACGTGGTCTACGCGAAAAGCTGGGGTGCGATGAACACGACCACCGACGAGGCCGAAGGCACCAAGATCATCAACCGTTACAAGGACTGGATCACCGACGAGCGCCGCATGGCGATGGCCGGCGACGAGGCGATCTTCATGCACCCACTGCCTGCGGATCGCAACATCGAGGTGACCGACGCCGTGATCGACGGTCCTCAATCGGCTGTCTACGACGAGGCCGAGAACCGCCTCCACGCCCAGAAGGCTGTGATGGCGCTGACAATGAGGTGACGGAATGGAGATAGGGGCCCCCGCGAACTCAAGCCGTTGGCTCCGAGTTCGTGGGGTATTGAGATGAAAAGAACCGCAGTGCTCGCGATCGGCGGCAACTCGCTGATCAAGGACAAAACGCATCAGTCGGTCCGGGACCAGTACATCGCCGCGCAGGAGACGTGCCACCACATCGCGGCGATGATCGAGGACGGTTGGGATGTCGCGATCGGCCACGGCAACGGCCCGCAGGTGGGTTTCATCCTGCGCCGGTCCGAGCTCGCGGCCCACGAGCTGCACGAGGTGCCGCTGGACGTATGCGGTGCGGACAGCCAGGGTGCGATCGGCTACGCGCTGCAGCAGAACTTGGAGAACGACCTTCGCCGCAAGGGCCTGGGCTGTCCGGTCGTCACCCTGATCACCCAGGTCGAGGTGGCCGCCGATGACCCGGCCTTCGCCCATCCAAGCAAGCCGATCGGTTCCTTCATGACCGAGGAGCAGGCCAAGGTGCGGCGCGAGAAAGACGGCTGGGACGTTGTCGAGGACGCGAACCGCGGGTGGAGGCGGGTCGTCAGCTCGCCCAAACCGCTGCGCATCGTCGAGATCGACGCCGTCAAGACGCTGCTCGCGGCCGGCGCCGTGGTCATCACGGTCGGTGGCGGTGGCATCCCGGTCGTGGCCGACGAGAACGGGGAGTTGCACGGGGTCGCGGCTGTCATCGACAAGGATCTGGCGGCCTCGCTGCTGGCCACCTTGATCGGAGCCGAGCTCCTGTTGATCTCGACCGCGGTCGAGAAGGTCGCGCTCAACTTCGGCAAGCCGAGCCAGCGCGACGTCGACCGGATGACGCTGGCCGATCTCAAGGGTTATCTCGCCGAAGGAACGCACTTCGCACCCGGAAGCATGAAGCCGAAGATGGAGGCGGTCGCCGGCTACCTCGAGCGTGGCGGCACTGAGGCGATCGTGACGAATCCAGAGAACATGGAGCGCGCCCTGGCCGGCGAGACGGGCACGCACATAACCCGGGGATAGGCGGGGACACTAAGACATGCCGGACCTTGTCCCGATCCCGCTCACCACGCTTCTGAAGCGGGCATATCACGAGCCGGGCCTGCAGCAGACCCTGTTCGACCTCCCCCTGAAAGACTTCTTCCGCGGAACGCCGGGCGCCGACACCGCGGTGCGTTTTCACGACCTCGACGCCGGCACCCCGCTTGGACCCGCCGCCGGTCCCCATGACCAGCTGGCCCAGAACGTCGTGCTGGCCTGGCTTGGCGGGTCCCGCATCATCGAGCTCAAGACGATTCAGGTGCTCGACGAGCTGACCATCAACAGGCCCTGCATCGACATGACGAACATCGGCTTCAACATCGAGTGGTCGCAAGAGCTGAAGCTGCAGCAGGCGCTGCGTGAATACGTCAAGGCTTCGATGATGATCGAGATCCTCCGCGCCGAGAACATTCTCGGAATCGAGGATCTGACGGCGGTGTCCGGCCATTTCTTCGACGTCGTGTTCGACATGAGCGTGGGCTATGACCTGAAGGGCATCCAGAGCAGCACGGTGAGTAGTTTCATCGACGCGATAAAGGACGCCCGCCAGGTGGTGGACGAGCTGCGCCCTCAGATCCCGGACGAATACGCGCGATACCGGGACCACCCGTTCCGCACCGATCTCGTCAAGACGGCGACGCTGTCCACCTTCCATGGCTGTCCCAAAGACGAGATCGAAAAGATCTGCCGGCACCTGCTCGAAGAAAAGGGTCTGCACACGATCGTGAAGTTGAACCCGGTTCAGATCGGGAAGGAGAAGCTCGAGCACATCCTTTACGAGCGCCTGGGCTACACGCATCTGAAGGTCAACCAGAAGGCGTATGAGACGGGCCTCAGCCTGAAGGAGGCGCTCGAGCTGGTGCAGCGCCTCGAGCCGATCGGCAAGAAGCGCGGCCTGAACATCGGCGTGAAGTTCAGCAACACGCTCGAGGTCCACAACACGCTGGGCCGGATGCCCGACGAGGTCATGTACCTCTCGGGCCAGCCGCTGCACGTGATCGCCGTGTCGCTGGTCGCCGAGTGGCGGGCGCTGGCCGACACGCGGTACCCGATCTCGTTCGCGGCCGGCATCGACCACCGCAACTTCGCCGAGGCGGTGGCGATGGATCTGGTTCCCGTCACCGTGTGCACCGACCTGCTGAGGCCTCGAGGGTACGGACGCCAGCCGGGCTATCTGACAGAGCTGGCCGCGGCCATGAAGAAGGTGGAGGCCACCAACGTTGACGAGTACGTCATGCGAGCGCGCGGTTCAGGCGCCGCGGACCGTGACCGGGCGGTCCTTCACAACACGAGGGTGATCGCGCAGGAAACGCTCGACGACAAGCGATACTCCTGGGCCCAAAACAGCAAGGAACCCAACAAGATCAAAAGCCACCTGTACGTCTTCGACTGCATCTCATGCGACAAGTGCCTGCCCGTGTGCCCGAACGACGCCAACTTCGTGTTCGACGTCGAACCTGTGCGGTTCCAGTACCGCGACTACCGCCTGACGCGGGGCGATCTTCTTCCCGACGAGTCGCGCTGGTTTGCCATCGAACAGAAGCACCAGCTCGCCAACTTCGCCGACCTCTGCAACGAATGTGGCAACTGCGACACCTTTTGCCCCGAGTACGGAGGGCCGTTCATCGAAAAGCCGGGGTTCTTCGCGAGTCGGGCCTCTTACGAGGGCCGGCCGAACCACGACGGGTTCTTCATCGAGCGGACGGACGGTGTGGATCGGATCGAGGGCAGGATCCAGGGGCAGACCTACCGACTCGGCGTCAAGCAGGCCGGCGACGAGGCGACGTTCGACGACGGCGCCGTCGAGCTGAGGCTGAAGCTGTCGACGCGAGAGCTCGTCGAGTGGAAGGCGCTGGACCCCGCCCTGGCCGTGCACGACCCTTCGCGCGTGCCGCACCAGAGCAGGCCGGACCACGTCGTGCAGATGGGCAACCTCTTCCGCATGGAGGCTCTGCTCCGCGGCGTGCTCGACTCCGGGCGGGCCAGCTTCGTCAACGCGCAGTATCTGGCCGTGCGAGTGATCTCGACCGCGGCACAAACCGGCCCCATCCGGGCGTAGCCTCGAATGGCTCACCGTCGCGAGCCACCACCCGGCCCCGGCTCAGCGTCAGCGCCGGCCAGCCTGCGAGCTCCATGCCCTCATACGGGGTCTGACCGGAGCGCGAGTGGAGGGTCGCCGCGCTGAGGCGGCGTGTGGCCCGCGGATCGAAGACCACCACGTCGGCGTCGAGGCCCGCCCGCAGCGAACCCTTCCGGCTATCGAGTCCGAACATGCGCGCCGGCGCCCCCGCCGTCACCTCGACCCACCGCTCCAGGGTGAGCCGCCCGTCGACGACGCCCTGGTAGACAAGGGCCAGGCGCGTCTCCACGCCTGGCAGGCCCCCGGGGATCTCGATGAAGTTGCGCCAGCCTCCTGGGCGGGCGGCTGTTCCGCGGCGGCGATCGGCCGGCGTGAACGGGCAGTGGTCGGTCGACACCAGGTCGACACCGCCGGCGGCGAGGGCCTCCCAGAGCGCTTCACGGTCTCCTTCGTGGCGGATCGGTGGCGAGCACACGAAATCCTGGCCGGTTGACGGGTCCTCGAGACTGGCGGCGTCGAGGTAGAGATACTGGGGACACGTCTCGGCCCGGACGTCGGCGCCGGCGGCGCGTGCCGCGGCGATCGCCCCGAGACCTTCGGCCGAAGAGAGGTGCACCACGTAGATCTGTGCGCCAGCCTGCCGGGCGAGCCCAGCCGCGCGCGTGATGGCCGCGGCTTCGACGCTCGGGGGCTTGACCTGCGTGATCGCTGCAGGTCCAATGACACCCCGGCGCAGCGCGTCGGCGGCGCGGCGCTCGATCTCGGCGCCGTCTTCGGCGTGCACCATGACTCGCACGCCGGTCTCGACAGAGGCGGCCAGCGCCCGGCCCAGTGTGGCGTCGTCCACCATCAGCCGCTCCGGGTAGGCCATGTACAGCTTCACGCTCGTCACCCCGTGCTCGGCGAACTCCCTGAACCGGGCGCGCGCGCCGTCGAGGGAATCCGGCAGCTCGGTCACCGTGAGGTGAAACCCGAAGTCGACCACCGCGCTTGCGTCGGCCCTCTGGTGCCAGGTCGCCAGGGCCTCCGTCCATGGCTCACGCCCGGCTCCAGCGAAGTCGATGACGCATGTCGTTCCACCACACGCGCTCGCGATCGTGCCCGACGTGAAATCGTCGGCTGACCGGACGGCGCCGACTTGCAGGTCAAAGTGCGTGTGTACGTCGATGGCGCCAGGTATCACGTACGCTCCGCCGGCGTCGATCACCTGCGCGCTGTCGGACTCCAGGTTTGGACCCACGGCGGCGATCCGCTCTCCAACGACGAGCACGTCGGCTCGGCGGGCGCCGTCGCCATCGATGACCGTGCCGCCTCTTAAGAGGAGATTGCGGGCGTCAGGCATTACCCTCGCGCATCAATTGCTGCTGGCCGATGCCGAGACCGGCGAGCTCTGGGATCGAGTGCTGCCACGGCACGTCGGGATTGGCAGGCCAGCCTTTGGTGACGGCCGGCCCTCGGAGGCCCGCCACGTCGTCGAGACGTACGGGTGCGTGGTTCAGCTCGAGGCCTGTGGCGTCCCTCAGCGCAGCGATCACGGCGGCGGTGGCGACGATGGTGGCCGATTCTCCGATCCCTTTCACCCCGTACGGTGAGCCGGGCTCGGGTTCCTCGATTGTGTATGACACCACCCGGGGCATGTCGAGGATGGTCGGAATGATGTAGTCCGTGAACGACGCATTGAGGATGCGGCCCTCCTTGAGCTGGATCTCCTCCATGGTCGCCAGGCCCATGCCCATCGCGGTGCCCCCTTCGATCTGACCTTCGACACCGGCCGGGTTGATCACCTTGCCGACGTCCTGCACCGCCGCGACCTCGACCACGCGGACCAGCCCGAGCTCTGAATCGACTTCGACCACCGCCCGCTCGCCACCGAAGACGAGGCTCACATGCACGTCGCCCTGGCCTTTCTCATCGAAACCGGTCGTGGCCCGGTGGTGGTACACCGCGGTGCGTTCGATGGGCTCGTCGAGCACCTCTTCCGCCGGCGCCACCGGCTCGCCGTCGAGCAGCACTGAGCCGGCGTCGAATGTGATCGTGGATCCCGCCGTGCCGGCGCCGTACCGCTGGGCGATCCGCTCACGCAATCCGTCGAGCGCGGCGCGGCAGGCCATCTGTACGGCGCCCCCCGCCATCATGGTCTGGCGCGACGCGGAGGTCGAGCCGGCCGAGCCGACGCTCGTGTCCGCGGTGGGGAAGCGAATGTCGCCGAGCCCGAGCTCGGTCTGCGCGATCTGGGTCAGCACCGTGAGGAGGCCCTGACCGCAGTCGACTGCCGCGGTGCGGATCTCGGCCACAGGCCCTGCCTCGCCCGCACCTGCCGTGAGCTTGATGCGCGCTTCCGTCGAGTCGTCGAAACCTTCGCTGTATGCGATGTTCTTGTATCCGATCGCGTAGCCCACGCCCCGCCGCAGCCCCTCGCCCCGGCTCACGTTGCCCGCGCCGCCCGGATAACCGACCGGGTCACGTCCACCGACGTCCTCCGGCGCCGGGAGCGGGATGTCGCGCAGCCTTTCGATGATCTCCCGAACTGGAGCCGTGCTCTTGACGATCTGTCCCGTGGGCAGCACGGAACCGGTGTGGATGGCGTTGCGCAGCCGGATCTCGAGGGGATCGATGCCGAGCGCACGCGCGAGCTTATCCATCTGGCCCTCGTGCGCGAAGCAGACCTGCGGTGCTCCGAATCCGCGCATCGCCCCGCACGGTGGGTTGTTCGTGTAAACGACGGTTCCGTCGATCACGGCGTTGGGCACCTCGTATGGCCCGGCGGCGAAGGTGGATGCGTTTGCTATCACGGCGGGGGAGGAGGACGCGTAAGCGCCGCCATCGAGCAGGAGGCGCACCTTCACGCTGACAAGCCTGCCGTCCCGGGTGGCGCCCGTCCGCGCCCAGATCCGGGAAGGGTGGCGGTGCTTGTGACCGCGGAACGATTCCTCTCGCCCGTAGATCATCTTCACGGGTCGGCCCGTGGCCAGCGCGAGCATGCTTGCGTGGAGCTGCAGGTGGATGTCCTCGCGCGCGCCGAACGCGCCGCCCACGCCGGCGAGAGTGATCCGGACCTTGTCCTCGGGCACGTCGAGGCACGCCGCCATCTGCTGGCGGTCGACGTGCAGCCACTGCGTGTTGGTGATGACGTGGACGGCGCCGCCCTCTTCGGGGAAGACCAGGGCTCCCTCCGGCCCAAGCGGGGCATTGTCCTGCATGCCGGTCTCGTAATAGCCGTCGACCCAGACGTCCGCGGCGGCCTCGGGATCGCCGTGCTCGATGTGCACGTGGCGCAGGACGTTGCCGAAGTCGAACAGCTTGATTGCATCAGGCCTCAGGGCCTCTTCCATGTCCGACAGGACGGGCAGCGGCTGGTAGGTGACGCGCACCGCCGCAGCCGCGAGCCGGGCCAGCTCGGGGTCCTCGGCGGCAACCACAGCCACCGGCTCTCCCTCGTAGCGGACGATTTCCGACGCGAGCACCGGCTGGTCTGAGAACTCCAGTCCGTACGTGAGCTTGCCCGGCACGTCACGCTCCGTCAGCGCCGCCCGGACACCCGCCATCGCCAGCGCCGGAGCGAGATCGATGGACTCGATGCGCGCGTGCGCGTGCGGGCTGCGAACGGTGGCGCCCCACAGCATGCCCGGCGCCCACAGGTCGCTGGCGTAATCGAACGTGCCGCCGGCCTTGGCCGGTCCATCGACTCTCGGCAAGGACCTCCCGATCGTCACGGCGCGCCCTCTTTCGACTGGGTGGCGGCGAGGTGGACCGCGTCGAGGATCTTCTGGTAGCCGGTGCAGCGGCACAGGTTGCCCGAAAGGCGCTCGCGAATCACCTCGTCCGACGGGTCCGGGTCATGCTCCAGCAAGTCGGCCACCGCGACCACGAGCCCGGGCGTGCAGAAGCCACACTGCACCGCTCCGGCCTCGACGAAAGCCCGCTGGACTGGGTGGACCGCACCTGTCGGGGACATGCCCTCGACCGTTCGCACGTCGCGCCCCCTGGCCTGGGCGGCGAGGACCAGGCAGGCACAGACCACCTCGCCGTCGAGCCACACGGAGCACGACCCACACTCGCCCTGCTCGCACGCGTTCTTGGTCCCGAACAGGTGGAGATCGTCGCGCAGCATCGTGAGCAGGCTTGCACCGGCCCATACCTCGACCTCCTGAAGCTTGCCGTTGACCGTCAGCATGACCTGCATCGTCAGGCCTTCCCAGGGGCGCGGCGATCGTCGAGCGCCCACGCCAGCGCGCGCCGGGCAAGCACGCCGCAAGCATGCCGTCGATAGGAGGCCGTGCCCCGGATGTCGTCGATCGGGCGGGCCGTGGCCGCCACGCGCCGCGCGAACTCGTCGTACGCGGAATCGGGCAGCAGCGCCGTCGGGTCCTGCCAAACGCCGGACTCGGCCAGCGCCGAGGCGGCGAACTCTTCGGCCTCTGGCGCGCGAAGAATGGTTGGGCCGACCGACCCGAGGGCCACGCGGACCCGCCGGCCGTCTTCATCCAGCACCAGGCACAGGCCGATCACCGCGATCACCATGGCGTTGCGAGTGCCGACCTTCGAGAAAGTCCCGTTGCCCCTGGGTGCAGCCCAGTGCGCGCCGACGATGAGCTCATCCCCAGCCAGCGCGGTGCGCTTCGGGCCGACCAGGAACTCGCGCCACGACATCCGCCGCGACCCGCGCGCGGCGCTCGCGACCTCGACGTCGGCGTCGTAAGCGGCGAGCACCGGCAGCGCGTCGCCGGCGGGCGATGCCGTGCCTAGATTGCCCCCGACCGTTCCGCGCTCGCGGATCTGTGGCGATCCCACGGAGCGTGACGCCTCGACCAGTGGACGGAGGTCGCTCAGCTCGCCCGCGATGCGGGCGTACGTCACGCCGGCGCCGAGGAACACGCGCCCGTCATAGCGCCCCACCGCCTTGAGCTCGGGCACGCGGCTGACGTCGATCATGACCGCCGGGCGAAGCCGTCCGAAGTTGACGCCGACCATGACGTCCGTGCCTCCGGCGATCGGCATCGCGTCAGGGCGTGCCGATTTGATCTCAAGCGCTTCCTTCAGGGTGTGCGGCTGCAGCACCTCCATCGTCATTCTTTCGGCTCGAACGGGTGCGGCCCGATCTCGCCGAGCCGCTCCCACAGGCGGCGGGCGTCCACGGCGGCATCGCGTGAAAGCTCCAGCTGATCGAGAAGCGTGAGCCGCCGGTCGCGCACCACGGGCTCGCCGCCGACGATCACGTCGCGCACCGCTCGCGAGCCCAGCCCGAACACCCAGTGCCCGGCCAGGTTGCCGCCGTCGAGCGGCGCGGGCGCCTCGTAATCGAGTACGACCAGATCCGCCGGCGCCCCCGGCGAGATCGTGCCCAGCAGCGGCTCGCCGAAGATGCGGCCCGCCAGCCTCGCGCCTTCCGCGAGATGGGCGAGCGGCCAGTCGAATGCGGCATCCAGCGTGTCCTCCCGAAGCCTGAAGAACCCGATCCGCGACTCCTCGAACATGTCGGCGCCGATGCCGTCGGTGCCGATGGCGACGGCGCCAAGCTGCGCGAGCGGGGTGCGTCCGACGCTGTTGTTCATGTTCGATCGGGCATTGTGTGCGACGGTCGTGCCGGCCTCGCGGACCAGGCTGCATTCGTCCGGGTCGAGGTGCACGCAGTGCGCGAGCAGCGCCTCCGCCGTGAGCGCACCGGCATCCTTCAGCCGTGCGGCCACGCTCTTCCCGAATCGCGCACGCGAGTCCCTCTCGTCGGCTCCGTCCTCGGCCGCGTGCACGTGGATGCCGACCGCATGGGAACGGGCGACGTCCACGCATCGGGCGAGCGTGTCCTCGGAGAGTGTGAACGAGGCGTGCGCTCCAACCAGGCCCCTGACCAGCGGATCGTGGCGCGCGGCAAGGAACCGGCGGTTCTCCTCCACGCCGGCACGGGCGCGCTCGAGACCGTCACGGTCGCTCACCTCATAGCAGAGGACAGAGCGCAGCCCGACGGATCGGAAGGACTCCGCCACCACATCGAGCGATCCGTCGATGCAGTTGGGCGAGGCGTGGTGGTCGACCAGGGTGGTGGTGCCCGCCAGCAGCGCCTCCATGGCGCCGATCATGGCGGAAGTCCGCACCGAGCGCTCGTCCAGGGCGCGGTCGAGCCGCCACCAGACGCGCTGCAGGATTTCGACGAAGTTGCGAGGCGGCTCGAGTGCGTAGGGCATGCCGCGCGCGAGCGCCGAGTACACGTGCGTGTGCGCGCAGACGTTGCCCGGGATGACGAGGCAGCCGGAACAGTCGATGCGTGACGCCGCGCCGGATGCGTGCCCGCCCACCGCCGTGACGCGGTCTCCGTCAACCAGGACGTCGGCGCTCACGACATTGGCGGGACTGAGCGAGGTGACCACGCGGCCGCCGGACAGGATCAGGCTCACTGGACTCCTGTTTACGCCGTCACGAGGTCGCGCTGCTTGAGGCGTTCAGACAGATTAGGGTAGGCCGTTCGGCCCCTGAGCCTCAGACCCGCAGGTGGGAGACTGGCACCATCCCCGCTCAGGCGGACCTCCAGGAGGGACGGCGAATGCAAAGGCTGGGCCTAGAACGGTCGCTTGTCGATCGAGGCGTTTACGACCGGACTGTCGACAGGTTTCGCGAGGCGGGGATCGTGCTGCCCACTTTCGCGCAGCTCGCCGACCCAACACTGATTCCGGCTCAGATCACCGAGCGGCTGGGCCGCGTGGGCCCGGACGACCAGCATCCGCTGAACCTTTTCCGCGTCCACTGGTTCAACAGCCTGGATCGAAAAAGCAGGGTCAAGGTCCCAGAGCACCTCGTGCTGCCGAAAGAGCTGACGGGCGTAGACGCGCCGATCGTCGTGATGCTAGGCGACCGGTTCCCGATGATCGCCGCGCACAAGGTGCTGGCGGCTTACGGCTGCCTGGTGCCGCGCGTCGTGACCGGGCAGTTCGATCCCACCCGCCAGCGCGCGGTGTGGCCGTCCACCGGCAACTACTGCCGGGGAGGCGTGGCGATCTCGCGACTCATGCGCACTCGCGGCGTCGCCGTGCTCCCCGAAGGGATGAGCGAGGAGCGGTTCCGCTGGCTCGATGAGTGGGTCGTCTCACCCGACGACGTGATCAAGACGCCCGGCACCGAGAGCAACGTGAAGGAGATCTACGACAGGTGCGCCGAGCTGTCGCGCGACCCGGACAACGTGATCTTCAACCAGTTTTCCGAGTTCGGCAACCACCTGGTTCACTATCTCTGCACCGGCCGCGCCGCCGAAGTGGTGATGGAATCGATGGCGCAGGGCCGGCCGGGTCTCAAGGCGCGGGCTTTTGTGTCCGCGACCGGTTCGGCGGGGACGATCGCCGCAGGCGACTACCTGAAGAACGTTTACGGATCGCTGACGGTGGCGGTCGAGGCTGCAGAGTGCCCGACCATGTTGGCCAACGGCTTCGGTGAGCACAACATCCAGGGCATCGGGGACAAGCACATTCCGCTCATCCACAACGTGATGAACACCGACCTTGCGGTGGCGGTCTCGGACCGGGCCACCGACAGGCTGAACGTGCTCTTCCAGAGCCCGGCCGGCCGGCGGTACCTCGGCGAGCGGCGTGGAGTGGCAGGCGCCGCCCTCGAGGGGCTCGCCTCGCTGGGCCTTTCCTCGATCTGCAACATCCTCGCCGCGATCAAGACGGTGAAGTACTTCGGCTGGGGTCCGGACGACGTCGTGCTGACCGTCGCCACGGACGGCGCGGCCATGTACCGCACCGAGGCGGAGAAGTATCTGGCCAGGCATCACCCGGACGGCATCGACGATGCCGGCCTGGCGGAGATGTTCGGCGAGCACGTCCTCGGCGCCGCGACGGACAACCTGCTCGAGCTCTCGCACCGCGACCGTGAGCGGATCTTCAACCTTGGCTACTTCACCTGGGTGGAGCAGCAGGGGGTTTCGTTCGAGGAGTTCACGGCTCGCAAGTCGCAGAGCTTCTGGCGCGACATGCGGTCGATCCTGCCGGAATGGGACCACATGATCGAGGAGTTCAACGCCAAGACCGCGGCCACGAAAGCGCGGTGAGGAGGCTGCCGAGCTCTCTTATCTGC
>JBIOJB010000079.1:0-14182 GCA_044450465.1 Candidatus Dormibacterales bacterium
ACCTGACACTGAGCGCCACCGCGTTGGTGGGAGGCCTGCTCGCGCAGGGCGCCGCCGGAGCCTATCTGGTGGCCTCCGGTTTCGCGATCGGTGCGGAGCTGCTCCACGCTGCTCTCACCGGCGTTGTGTTCACCGCGGCCTGCCTGGTCTGCCTCCAGGTTCTGCTCGCTGCCGAACGCAGACAGCAACCGATCCGCAGCAGAACGACTCTCGCTGCCTGATTGCGATGACCTACAAAGAGCCGACGGAGACCATCGCCCGCTACCTGGAGGCGCTTTTCTACATCGAGGCGGAAGGTGAGGTGGCACGAGGTGCACGGCTGGCGGACTGGTTGGGGGTCAGCCGGCCGACCGTTACCATGGCCCTTCGCCGCATGTCACGCGACGGTCTGGTCCGGGTGACCAAGCATGAGATTGCGCTGACCAAGACCGGGAAAGCCGAAGCCGCCGCCGTGGTGAGAAAGCACCGGCTCATGGAGCGATGGCTGACCGACGCGCTTGGTCTGGACTGGGTTACTGCCGACCAGGAGGCGGCCCGACTTGAGCATGCCGTCTCCGATGCCGTGGTCGAGCGGCTCTTCGAGGTGCTCGGGCATCCCACGACATGTCCGCATGGCAATCCGATTCCAGGGTATGGCGTCGCCGATCCGACCGAGGTCCGCCTCGGTACCATCGCACCATCCACTGTTGCGCGCGTGAGTCGGGTATCGGAGGTGGCCGAACGCGAGGCGCCGGCCCTGCTCGCCTACCTGCAGGAAAGAGGGTTGATACCTGGGGCAGAGCTCGCCATCAGGGAAACCGATACCGTTGGACGCACGCTCCGATTCGAGGTCAAGGGAGCCGAATTCGTCCTCAGCCGCGAGACCGCAGACAAGGTTTGGGTTGTCCCTTCCGCTCCCAAGGCGCTCGCGAGGTCAGTTCGTAGCAACCGTCTAAGGGAGCGTTGATCGCACGCACCTTCTGAAGCTGGCCGGGAACAGGCGGATCCCAGTCGGTGGCTACGGCACCGTCGAGGTCAGCTCTGATGGGACTCGGCTCTAGGACCACGCCCTGGTCCCACGGCCACCCAGCCGGGCCTTGACATTTATCTGCATACAGTTAAACTCGGTGGCAAGTAGTTCACTAGTTAACCATCTTCGAGGTGACGGCAGTGTCGGAAACGATTCTCGACCAGCGCTCGGCGGCAGCTCTCGCGAAAGAACTCGGCACGTCCTTCACCGGCGATGTCGTGACCGCCGGCCAACCCGGCTACGACGAGGCCCGGACCATCTGGAACGCGATGGTCGACAAGAAACCGGCGGTCATCGCCCGTTGCGCAACCACCGAGGACGTGGTCGCGTCGGTAAACCTGGCGCGCAACCACAGCCTCCAGGTTTCAGTGCGATGCGGCGGGCACGGCGTCACGGGCAAGGCCCTGGCCGATGGCGGCCTGACGATCGATCTCACCCGGATGCGGCGCGTCGACGTGAACCCAGATGACCACGTCGCCAGAGTCCAGGGCGGATGCCTTCTGGGCGACGTTGACGCGGCAACGGCCGCACACGGTCTGATCGTGCCGGCCGGCATTGTCTCGGAGACCGGGGTGGGCGGCCTTGCACTCGGAGGAGGCATCGGCTGGTTCTCGCGCAAGCATGGGTTGACGTGCGACAACTTTCGCGCCCTCGAGCTCGTGACCGCCGCCGGCGAGATCGTCAGGGCGAGCGAATCTGAGCATCCGGATCTGTACTGGGCGCTTCACGGCGGAGGCGGTAACTTCGGCGCCGTCACCGAGTTCGAGTTGCAGGCACACCGATTCGGGCCGCAGATGCGAATCGGCGTTGCGCTCCACCACCCCGAGGACGCTCTCACAGCGCTCGCGGAATATGCCCAGATCTACCCGGAGCTGCCCGACCACGTCGGTTGGCACGCCGCTCTGAAGCAGTCGATGCCCGGGCTCCCCTTCGTACCGCCCGAGCTGACGGGCAAGCGCCTGCTCCTCATGATCGTCATGTACCTGGATGACGCGTCATCAGAAGACGGCATCCAGCTCGTCGACCGCCTCATCGGCGTCGGCAAACCCGCTGCCAAGGCGATGACCGTGATGCCGTTTGGCGCTCGGGTTCAGAAGCTGCTCGACCCGGAGTTCCCCAACGGCAACCGCTACTACACGAAGGAAGCCCACATCAACGAGCTGCCCAAAGAAGCGCTCGAGATCCTCGTGAGCAGGTGGAGCGAGATGAAGATGTCGGGCGAGATCGAGATCATCGGTCTGGGCGGCGCGATGGCGCGCGTGAGCCCCGATGCCACCGCGTTCCCGAACCGCCACCACAACTGGTGGCTGAACTTCGCGTTGCACTGGGACGAGGCCGAACTGGATGGGAGCAACATCGCGCAGATCCGGGCGGCGCACGACGCGCTCAAGCCCTGGCTCGGGGAAGGCATCTACGCGAACATGCTGAACTTCGACGAGGGGGACCGCCTAATCGATGCCTACGGCGGCCAGGAGCGCTACGACCGCCTCGCGCGCGTCAAGGCCCAGTACGACCCGGACAACTTCTTCCGCTCGAACAACGCCGCCATCGCGCCGGCCGGCAGCCGCTAGTTGACATTTATCTGCATACAGTTAGACTGACGATAGTACAGAGCTTAACTATCGATACCAGGAGATGACGGGCATGAGTGACAAGACCGTCTTGGTGACAGGTGCGACCGGCACTGTGTCAACCGCCCTGTTGGGCGCCCTTAAAGGAAAGCCCGGCCTAAGGCTCCGGGCCTTGGTCCGTGACCCCGGGAAAGCCGAAGCGCTCAAAAAGGACGGCGTCGAGGTCGTGGCTGGCGACCTGGAGGAGCCCGACACTCTAACTGATGCATTCGAAGGCGTCGACATCCTCTTCCTGCTGACGCCCGCGTCGGCACTGGAGCCTTCGATGGGTTCCAACGCGGTCACGGTCGCCAGGAAGGCGCGGGTCAAGCACATCGTGCGCAACTCGGCCATCAAGGCAGCGCACGACGCCCCGAACCGGAACGGCCGCCTGCACGCGCTCGTCGAGGAGTCGGTGAAGGCCTCCGGCATCCCCTGGACGATCCTCCGCCCGCATTACTACATGCAGAACCTCCTGAGCTCGGCCGCGTCGGTGGCCTCCGACGGGATGCTCTACATGAACATGGGCGACGCCCCGGTCGGGACCATCGACGGCCGCGATGTCGGCGTCTTCGCAGCCAAGGTCATCGAAGAGCCGGGTAAGCATGCAGGCAAGGTCTATACCCCGACCGGTCCCGCGCGGATCACGATGACGCAGGCGGCAGAGGATCTCAGCCAGGTGCTGGGGAAGCGCGTCAACTACGTTGCCCTGCCGCAGGAGGCCGCGCGCCAGGCGATGCTGGGCTTTGGCCTGCCGCGCTGGTTCGTCGGCAACGTAGTCGACTACGGCACCGTCTACTCCGGAGGGTGGGGCGACTTCACCACCAACGACTTCAAGGACGTCACGGGGCAGGAGGCACGCTCGTTCAAGCAGTTCGCGTCGGACTTCGCGCAGGCGTTCGGCGGGTCGAAGGTACCGGCGCCACGCGCATAGCTGGTAGGGAGGAGGTGGCGTAAGTGTCTAACGAGTTCTTCGCCCTGGATTCGGAGGGCGGCGATCCCATCTGGTATCTGCAGATCCTGATGACGATCAAGGCCAGCGGCGACAAGACGGGCGGCGCGCTCGGCCTGCTCGACTTCAAGACGCCCGCGGGCCAGACGCCGCTGCACGTCCACCATAAAGAGGACGAGGGCTGGTACCTGCTCAAGGGCAACGTCACCTGCACGTGCGGCGACGAGAGCGTGAAGATCGAGCCTGGCGGATTCATCTGGCTGCCCAAGGACATCCCGCACCGGTTGCGCTTCGAGACGGAGTGCCACCTGTTGCAGATCGCGATCCCGGCCGGCCTGGAGGTCTTCCACAAAAAGATGGGCCAGCCGGCCCCGCGCCTCGAGCTCCCGCCCCCGGGTCAGGCGCTCGACACCGAAAAGTACAAGCGGCTCGCGGCCGAGCACGGCCTCGAGATCATCCAGCTCCCGACGTGGGACGCCAACAAGGAGGGTGCCAAGAAATGACGGTTCTCGAATACGACACGTTCACTGCCGGCGCGCTCGACACGAGCAGGTGGGTGCCGCTGCAGCTGCCGACACCCGACGGGAGCATGTGGTCCTACGGCGATCCGCAGGCCAAGGTCGAGGCTCACGGCGGGACGATGCAGGTCACGGTCAACCCGTTCCGGCTCAAGCACGACCACGTGCACATGCTCGACGACCCCAAGCACCTGCTGGTCTCGACGCAGGCCATTCCGATCCCGGCGTCAGGCGCAAAGATCTCCGCGGAGATGGCGGCCGAGAACTACAACGGCAACTCCGACGACATCACCGACGGATGGATCGGCTTGGTGGTCGGCGACTTCTCGACCGGGATGATCTTCGACTGGATGCTCAGCGGCACGCGCGTCGGCGCCCTTTACGAGCGCCTGCCCATCCCCGGTGTGACGCCCGAGGGCGGCTCGTTCAGCTACCTCGTGCAGTCGCCTTTTGTGGCGATCAACGAGCCGGGTAAGTTCCGCTCATACGAGATCGCGCTCAACCCCAAGGCGCGCTCGGCCGAGTGGAGGGTCGACGGCCAGGCCTTCTACAAGACCGAAGGCATCCCCGTCGAGGTGAAATCGGTGACGCTCGGCCTCATCGTCTGCACACTCAAGCCGACGGGCCCGCACGGCAGCACATCTGTGCACGGTCAGGGTGCGAAGGGCAGCTGGCGACAGCTCAAGGTTACGAGCGAGTAGGCGTCAGTCCGAGTCCAGGGCCGAGAAGAGCTGCAGGGCGGTGCGCACCAGAGTGGGTTCGCGCTCGGGAGCGATCTGCGCCATCAAGGTGAGCGCGGCGCGCGCGGAGTGGCGCGCCACCAGGGAGGCCGCCCTGCTCGCGTTCTTCGCCCTGCACGCGCGGAGGATCGCCTCGTGCTCCTCGTGCAGCCTCACGCCGCCGGCGATCTCCTCGGTCTGGAATGTGCGCCGTAGGCGCTCGGCGCGGTCGAAGTAGGTAGATAGGGTGCGCGCGAACTCACGACCGGCCTCCGGCACCAGCACACGGTGGAAGCGGCGATGGGCGCGAGCCCACGTCTCGGCGTTGGGGTCCGACGCGTGTTTGCGCATGGTCGTGACCGCCTCGGCCAGCTCGGCGATCTTCGACGCATCGAGCAGGGGAACGGTGACCAGCACGCCGGTCGCCTCCAAGAGCACGCGGCATCCGTACACGGTGTCGATGTCGCCTACGTCCAGCGCCGTGACCGTTGCGCGCCGGCCGTGGTCCGCCTGGACGATGCCCTCAGCCTGGAGCATCTTCATCGCCTCGCGCAGCGGCGTGCGGCTCACGCCCAACCGTTCCGCGAGCTCGACCTGCGACAGGCTCGCGCCGTTCGGAATGGCACCGTCGAGGATGAGGCGCCGCAGGTGCTCATGGAGCGTTCCGTTCCGTTTGTACGGCTTGACGGCGTCGAGAGAGACGCTGGAGCGGCGGCGGCGCTGGGTCGGCATTCGGGACAGTGTATGCAGTTAACAACAATGCGCCGCATCGATGTTCACTGCCATCCGAACACGGTGGAGTGGTTCAACGCGATCACTCCATACGTCGAGGCGCTGCGCAGCTACTGGCACCGGCCGTGGGCTCCGCTGAGCGAGCAGCAGGTCATCGACGAGCTGCGCGCAGCCGAGGTCCAGGTACTGATGGTCGCGTTCGACACTGAGACCGTCACCGGGTGCCCGCCGTGCAGCAACGACTATGTCGCGGGGCTGCGCGACCGACATCCCGACGTGGTACTCAACGCATGGGCGTCGGTGGACCCGTGGAAGGGGGAGAGGGCCATCAAGGAGGCGGAGCACGCCATCAAGGACCTCGGCCTGATCGGCTTCCACTTCCATCCCATTTGCGGTGACTTCTCGGTCGGCGATCCGAAGCTTCGCCCGCTGTTCGAGAAGATCGCGGCGCTGGATGTGCCGGTGCTCATCGACGTCGGCACTACCGGCATGGGCGCCGGCTTGCCGGGTGGGCTCGGCCGGCGCCTCTCGATGTCCCGGCCCATGCCCGCGCTCGATGATCTCGCCGCCGAATTTCCCCAGCTCAAGATCATCGCCGCGCATCCGGGCTGGCCCTGGACCGACGAGGTGCTCATGATCTGTCTCCACAAGGGCAATGTGTTCTGGGAGACGTCAGGCTGGGGTCCGGAGCATTTCCCCGCTTCGCTGAGGCACGACATCCCGCGCCGGATCAAGGACAAAATCATGTTCGGCAGCGACTACCCGAGCCTGATGCACAAACGGCTCTTCGAGGGCTGGTCGAAACTTGGCTACGACGACGAGGTGCTGAACAAGGTGTTTCACTCAAACGCCGAGCGAATTCTCAATCTCGAGCTGGCAAGGAGGGCGTGATGATCACAGCGATCGGGCACGTGGCGCTGCAGGTCCCCGACCTCGACGCGTCGGTGGCCTGGGCCACGGGCGTGATGGGACTGAGCGAGGTCAAGCGCGACGGCAACACCTCCTACCTGACCCACGGCCGTGAGGACCACTCGCTCATCTACATCGGATCCGGCGACGGCGCGCTCGACCACATCTCGTTGGAGGCGCGCGACGAGGCCGCGCTGAACGAGCTGTCCGATCGGTTGGCCAAGCACGGCGTGAAGACGATCGACCATAACCGCGAGCCGGCCGTGAAGCACTCGATCCGGTTCGAGGGTCCCGACGGCCACGTGTTCGAGGTGTATACGGGCATGGCCCAGGACCAGCCGCGCCACACCGGCCGGGGTGTGCAGCCGAAGAAGTTCGGCCACCCCATGCTCAAGTCCGAGCGGCCGCGCGAGACGCAGCAGTTCATAGAGCAGGTGCTTGGCTTCAGGCTGTCCGACGACGTCGGCGACGGCACGCTGCTGTTCCTGAGGTGCAACGCCGACCATCATGGCATCGGCATCACCAAGGGCGGCGAGGGTCTGCACCACTATGCGTGGGAGGTCGAGAACATCGGTCAGCTCGGGCTGCTCGGCGACGTGCTTGAGAAGAACAACGGCCGGTTTCTCTGGGGGCCAGGCCGCCACGGTGCGGGCGGCAACCTCTTCACGTACCACCTCGATCCCGCCGGCTGCGTGGTCGAGTACTACGCGGACCTCATCAAGATCTACGACGAGGCCAACTACCGGCCCGGCAAGTGGGAGATGTCCGACTACCGCTTCGCCAACCTGTGGGGTCCCGGGATTCCAGGGCACGAGTTCTTCGACGCCGGTGCCAAGCTGCCGGCGAGGAAGGTCGCAGCCAAGAAGTGACGCCATGGAGCCTGGTCTCCTACCGCACCGGCAAGGGCGCAGAGCGCGCCGGAGCCCTCGTGAGGGAGCGCGTGGTCGAGCTGCCCATGGCCGCGTGTGGTGTGCTGGAGCTCATCGAGCGCTGGTCCGAGGTCGAGGCGGCGCTGAAGGAGTTCGACCCGGACCAGGCGCCCGAGGTAGCGGACGCAGAGCTCCAACTGCCCATTCGCTATCCGCGCAAGGTGTTGTGCTCAGGCACCAACTACTACGCGCACATGCGTGAGATGAAGGTGAGCCGCGCGGAGGGCGCCCGTCCTTACTTCTTCCTGAAGCCGCCGACGACAGCGTTGATCGGTCCTGGTCAGCCGATCGTCGTGCCGGCCGACCCGGCTGCGAAGGTCGACTGGGAGGCCGAGCTCGCCGTCGTGATCGGCCGGCGGGGAAGGCACATCAAAGAGTCGGAAGCGCTCGGCTACATCGCCGGCTATTCCGCCATCAACGACGTCTCGCTCCGGGGTCCACACCGCGTACAGCATCCGATCGGCGAACCGTTTCAGTGGGACTGGCTGGCGTCCAAGGGGGCCGACCGGTCGACGCCGCTCGGTCCGGGCATCCGCCCGGCATTTCAGGTCCCAGATCCGCAGCGGTTGGACCTGCGCCTGTGGGTGAACGGAAACCTGAAGCAGCAAGCGAACACGTCGGACATGATCGACGGCGTGGCCGCGTTGATCGCCGCGGCCAGCAAGATCCTCACGCTGGAACCGGGCGATGTGATCGCGACAGGGACGCCCGACGGCGTCGGACTTCCTCGCGGAGAATTCCTGCGGCCAAGCGACCTCGTAGAGATGGAGGTCGCCGACTTCGGCCGCCTTTCAAATCCGGTAATAGCGGAGTCCGCATGAAAGCAGCAGTCATCCACGAGTTCGGCCCGGCCGATGTGCTGAAGATAGAGGACGCGCTTGCGCCCAAGCCGGAGGCGGGGGACGTGCTCGTCCGCGTGCACGCGGTGCGCGTGGGCGGCCTCCTCGATATCGGCACCCGGGCCGGCCGCAACCCTTTCGCCCGGCTGACCTTCCCTCACATCCTCGGCGCCGACTTCGCCGGCGAGGTGGTCGAAGGGCGAGACGAGTTCCGCCCAGGCGACAGGGTTGCCGGCGTTCCGTTCATCCCATGCGGGCAATGTCGAGCCTGCCAGATCGGACGCGACGATGCCTGCCCGAACGCAAAGCTGGTTGGCGTGCACCGGCAGGGCTCCTATGCGGAGCTGGTCTCGGTGCCGGCCAAGGTGCTGAGGCGAATCCCGGCGTCCATCAGCGACGAGCAAGCGGCGGCGATGGCGTTGAGCGGCCCGGTTGCGTTTACGCAGTTCTCGGTCGTCGGCCTGAAGCCCGGCGACTGGGTGCTCGTCACAGCCGCGGCCTCCGGTCTGGGTCTGGTCACGTCCTTGGTTGCCAAGCGGCTGGGTGCTCGCGTGATCGCCAGCTCACGCAAGGAATGGAAGCGTGAGATGTTGCGCGGCCATCGCCTGGAGGCGGTGCTCGACAGCGATAGCGACGCTTTCGTCGACCACGTGCGCGAGCTCACGGGCGGTGAGGGGGTCCGGATTGCGATTGACAACACATCGTCCGCCGATTTGTTCGCCAAGCTCTGCGCGGTGCTGGATCGTCTCGGCGTGATCGTCTGCTCCGGGGCACTCGTCGCAGAAAACGTATCGCTGGACATGCGTGCGATGTACTTGAAGAGTCAGTCGGTGATTGGCATCCGAACCCACACACAGTCCGCCCTCGACGGATTCTGGAAACTTGCCGGCAGCGGTATCGAGGCGCACGTCGACCGCACGTTTCCGCTCGAGCAGGTTGCCGAGGCGCACCGCTACGTCGAAGCCGAGAAGAACTTCGGGCGGGTCCTGCTGACGATCTAGGTCGGGGCCTGGATCTTCTCCGCCACCTGCTTCGTCAGCACGTTCTTGGCGACTTTGCCGAACTTGGACAGCGGAAGGTCATCGGTCAGCTCGAGCCGCTCGGGCAGCTTGAACTTCGCCAATCCCTTTTCGGTCAGGAAGGCAGTCAGCTCAGGGAGCGCCAGCGTGCGACCCGGTTTGGGGATGACGAACGCGCACATGCGCTCGCCGAGCACTTCATCTGGCATCGGGACGCAGGCCACGTTCAGCACCGCGGGATGCGAGAGGATCAGGTTCTCGATCTCCTCGGCACTGATCTTCTCTCCGCCGCGGTTGATGAGGTCCTTCTTGCGACCCTCGACGATGTAGTTGCCGGAGGGATGCCTGCGCATCAGGTCGCCTGAGCAGTAGAAGCCGTCGGGTGTGAAGGTGCGCGCGTTGTACTCGGGCACGCAGTAGTAGCCGCGCAACGTGTACGGCCCGCGCACCAGCAGTTCGCCGACCTCGCCGTCCGGCACCTGATTGCGGTCCTCGTCGACGATCATGATCTCGTCGTCCTCGCACACCGGCCGGCCGGCGGTTTCGAACCGCACGTCTTCAGGATCGTCCAGGCGCACGAACATCAGCAGGCCTTCGGCCATGCCGAATACCTCCTGCACCCGAGCGTTCGGAAAGACCGACTCGGCGCGACGCTTGACCTCGGGCTGAAGCTTCTGGCCGCCGGTGTTGATGACGCGGACCGAAGACAGGTCGCGGTCTGTGGCCGACGGTGAGTTGATGTAGCGAATCAGCAGGGCGGGCACAAGTTCGAGGTGAGTTACTCTTTCTCGCTCGATCAGCGGAAAGACGTCGTCGGCGCGCGGCGACTCGGTCAGCACAACGCGCGCACCCTTCCAGAAGAAGCCGCTGATACCGGGGCAGGCGAGCGGGAAGTTGTGCGCGATGGGCAAGTTGACGAGGAGGCAATCGTCCACGTGCACGTCGTTGACGGCCACTGCAGCCTTGGAGTTGTACACGTAGTCGTTGTTCGTCCGCGGGATCAGCTTCGGCACGCCGGTCGTGCCGCCCGACAGCTGAAGGATGCACGGCTCGTCGGGGTCGACCTCGATGGAATCCAATCCTGCGCTTGAGCCCTGCGGCTCTTCGTCGACCATGCGCCGGATAGCGGTCGCGCCGAGCACGGTACGCAGGCCGGGATGCGCGGCGCGCAGCGGCGTGACCAGCTGCTGAGAGTCAAAGTCTCCGAGCGTCTCGCTCACCGCGTAGCCGCTCGCTCCCGAGAGCTCGAAAAACGCGTTGATCTCGTTCCAGCGGTGTCCCGCCAGGGCCATGATCGGGATGGCCCCGACCCGTTCCAGCGCGAAATACAGATAGACAAACTCGGGGATGTTGGGCAGCTGCACGACCCACCGGTCGAGCGGCTGGACGCCGAGCTCGAGCAGGTGCAGCGCGAGGCGGTCGACATGCGCTCTGAGTTCGGAGTAGGTGACGCGCTCGTTGCCGCTGACCATCGCCACCCTGTCACCGTGCGACGCGAATACGTCGGCGTAGAAGCGGCCGAGTGGGACGTCCTCCCAGTAACCCAGGGATCGGTAGCGGGCCGCGAACTCAGCCGGAAACGGCGTGACGCCCGCGAGTCTGCTCATTCCGCAATCGTTAAAGCGTCCGTCTGCGCCGCCAGGTGCAGCTGCAGGCGCCCTAGCAGCGAGATCAAGAGCTCCTTTTCGTTGGCGCCCAGAACCGACGCCATCGCGCGCTCGGCCGCGAAGTGCTCGGGCAGCAGCCCGTCGAGGAGCTTCCTGCCCGCGGGGGTGATCGCGATGAGAGACCTGCGCCCGTCCGCTCCGCTTCGAGTGCGGCGCACGAACCCCTTGGCCTCGAGGGCGTCGAGGATAGCGGTCACGGCCGCCCGCGTCACCAGCAGACGATCCGCAATCTCGTGCGGGTTCACACCGTCCGAGGCCTGGCGGAGGATCACGAGGGCGTTGAACCCGGACAGCGACAGCCCGTGGTGGCGGAAGCGGCGGGTGAGCGCAGTCGTGATGAGGCTGTCGGTGCGAATGACGTTAATCAGCACCTCTGTGGAGCGGCGATCCATCAGCGGGAACTCGCGCTGGAGGGCGGATGAAGCCCGGACCGGAGCGTGGAGGTTGCGCCGCGCCATCCGAAATATAGTACACTATTTAACTAGTTTGAATGCGCGCTGGACGGGGCGGAAACTCGGCTTCACGTGCCACACCGGTGACCTCTCCTGGGAGGAGCTGATCGCCTGGGTGCGGGAGGGAGAGCGGCTCGGTTACTCCGCGTTCTGCACCACCGAGGAGTCGGGGAAGGACGCGTTCGCCGTGCTCGCCGTCCTGGCCCGAGAGACCAAGTCCATCAACCTCGGCACGGCGATCGTCAACTTCTATTCGCGCACGCCGACGCTGCTCGCGATGAGCGCGCGCAGCATTCACGACCTGTCGAACGGCCGCTTCGGTCCGTTCGGCCTAGGCGCCGGGGGCATCGGCTTCATGCAGCGCGGCCACGGCATCGTGGTCGAGAAGCCGCTGGCGCGGGCGAAGGAGACCGTCGCGATTGTCCGCGGGCTGCTGACCCAAAAAAAGTTCTCTTACGACGGGCAGTGGTTCAAGCCTCACGACTTCCATTTGCGCGAAGGACCTATCGGTCCTAGCGCGCCGCCCATCTGGCTGGCCGGGCTTGGACCGAAGATGGTCGGCACCGCTGCCGAGGTGGCCGACGGCGTGATCGCCAACTGGCTCACCGACGAATCGCTGGCGGAGTATCGCGGTCTCATCAAGCATGGCGCCGAGTCGGCTGGCCGGGATCCTGGCGACGTCCAGATCGCGACGCTCTTGATGACCTGTGTCGACCCGTCCGATGATGCCGCTCTTTTCGCGGCCCGCCGGGGGATCGCCTTCTACTGCGCTTCGGAGCACTACCTGCACATCGCCGACATCTGCGCCCTGGGTGGGGATGCACGGAAGGTCAAGGCGGCCTGGGAGGAGCGGGACTTCGATCGGGCCACCGACCTGGTCTCCGACGAGCTGCTTAACAAGTTCTGCCTCGTCGCAACGGCTGAGGAGAATGCGGAGCGGATCGAGTGGCTCTTCGACAATGGGGTCTATCCGATCGTCTATCCGCTGCCGCGTCACGAGCGGATGGTCGAAGACCATCACAGCGTGCTCGAGCAGGTTTCGCGGTGGGCCCGGGCCTTGGACGCCGCCTCGGCCGACCGCCACCCTGTGTAGCAGCCCACGCGGCGGTCACGCTCAGCCGCGCCCTCCGCTTGGCGGACCTGCATGTAGTGTTCATGTGACGAGCGTTTGGGCCACTAATCTGCCGACGAGAAGGAGTTCGTGATGGATCGCGCCGCTGAGGTGCGGGGTTGGCTGAAGTCTCGGACAGACGAGATGGCCGAGCTCCTGGAGCAGCTCGTTGCGGTTGACACCGAGAACCCGCCCGGACGCGCGCTCGGTCAGTGTGGCCGGGTTCTGCGCGAAGCGATGGAGCATCTGGAGCTTTCGCCCGAGGTTATCGAGCTCGCTCCCGCTGGGCACATGGAGGAGCCGTGCATTGTGCGCGGTGCCGTCGGCGACGGCGCTCGGACGATCTACTTCCACGGTCACTTCGACGTCGTCCCGGCGCAGACCCCCGGCAGTATCCAACGTGGACGAATTGGAGGAAGCGCCGCGGCGCCAGATTGGCACCATCGGTACTGTGGCCCGGGTGCTGATCGGCCCCGCGGTTGGCGTGCCACACGACGCCTCCGGTCGGCTCGCCCGTGACCATTGCAAGGGCGTCGGGATCGATCAGGCCCGCCTCGCGCAGGTGCCCCGAACTGACAACGCTGCCCGTCTCCTCATCGCAGACGAAATGAAAGACGATCCGCCCGTCACCGAGCAGACCGACCTGCTGGGCCGCCGCTGCGCCGTAGAGCATGCTCACCAGGCCGCCTTTCATATCCGCGGTCCCGCGTCCAACGATTTTGCCGTCTCGGCGTATGGGCTGACCGGAGGGCGCATCGAAGTGATGCGCGGCACCTTGCAAACAGGCTTCGATCCTTTGTCGGTGGCTATAGGTGTAGGGGCGTTTCCATCCGTGCTTCTGGCGTGGTAGTGGCTTCGCGCCCGCTCTGCTAAGACCCGCTATGAGGCAACCGGGCCGCTGGCGACCACCATCAATATCGCCGTGTTCATTGCGCTTGTCCTGACCCCGCTGTATGCATCACCACTCTCGTTCACCAGCAACGCAGCGCTCATCTCTTATGGAGCCTCGATGTTGCTGGCGGCCGCGCGTGGCTATGGAGGCTGCGAGGTGCTCGCCATATCCAACTGGATCCTGCGCAGGGACGACCAGATCGGCTGCCTCGTGCTCAGTCCAATCGATGACTACGAGCGGCAGTTGAAGTCTTCGCAATCGGGTCGTCACTGATGACGGCTACACACCGACTCGTAATGGCTAGGCCGACATGAGGCGGCTCACCGGTCCGCTCTATCGCGGCGGAGACCGGCGAGCGTCCGCGCAGACAAGGAGTCGGAGCTAGGAAAAGTAGCCTGGCACGGTCGTTCTGTCGGGCGTAGGCTAGCCGCGGGTAGGGTCAAGGGCGAGCGCCAATGGGGACGTGCATCCTCGGCTCAAGGGGTAGGGCAGTGCCGCCGCCCGCCACGACTCACCCGCACATTGGCCGCCGGTCCTCAGTCGGGGTCGGCGGTCAGTGCTTTCCGTCCGGGTCGGCTTCCCATAGCCGCGACTTCCGACCTCATTCCTGTGGCCGCGGGGGCTGCCACCAGAAATGCCTGTGATCGGACGCGTCGCGGGCCCGATCGGCCATCGCAAGAATGACTCCAGCCCCGACTGAGCCGGCGAGCTGGATTGTCTCCTCGATCTCCTCGTCAGTCGCTCCGAGCTTCTTCGCACCTGCGAAGTGGGATACCGCTCAAGGTTCGCAGTGCAAAGCAAGAACCAGCGCCAGATGCATCAGC
>JBIOJB010000080.1:0-13743 GCA_044450465.1 Candidatus Dormibacterales bacterium
CCCGGTAGGCCGCGTTGGCGGCCTCCTCGAACGCGTCCGCGAGCTCGAGGGGCGAGAGCGAGCTCTTGCCTTCGACGGCGCGGGCGAATCCGCGGAAGATCTGCGAAAGGATGACCCCCGAGTTGCCGCGGGCTCCCATCAGGCTTCCGTGGGATGCGAGCTTGGCGATCTTGCTCACTTCCGTGGCGCTCGAATCCTTGATGTCCTCGACCGCCGACTGCAGGGTCAGCAGCATGTTGGTGCCCGTGTCCCCGTCCGGCACGGGAAAGACGTTGAGCCGGTTGACCTCCTCGTGATTGGCGGCGAGCCAGCTCAGGCTACCCAGCAGCGCGCGCTTGAACAACGGACCGTCCACGCCCGCGAGCCTTTCAGCCGCCACTTGTCAGTGCCGTTCTTCTCGAACGCCCTGCACGTTCACGTTGACCCTGACCACCGGTACGTTCACTGATCGCTCCACCTCGAACTTGACCGTGTCCTGGAGGTTGTGCGCGACCTCCGAGATGCGAATTCCGTACTGCACGATGACGAACACATCGATCACAAGGCCGCCGTCCAGCTCAACGACATCAACGCCCCGATCGACGTTCTCACGCCTGAGGAGCTCGGCAAAGCCGTCCCGCAGCCCCCGCCCCGCCATGCCGCTTATCCCGTAGCACATGGTGGCCGCGTGCCCGGCGATCGCGGCCACCGCAGAGGGAAACACCTCGATCCGGCCCCACTGGCGGGACTGGCTGAGAGTGGGAGTCGATTTGGAGGCCATGGAAGGCCCATGTTACAATTCGGCTTCGCGGGTTCGCCTCTGAGCCCGCAGGTTCCCAACTCCAAGCGGAAGGTGCTTCATGGCCAGACGTTGCGCGGTTTGCGGCAAAGAGCCGCAGTACGGTCATCACGTGAGCCACGCCAAGAACCGGGTGAACCGGAGGTTCCTGCCCAACCTGCAGATGGGCCGTGTGACTGTCGGCGGGAAGTCGATGCGGGCGAAGGTCTGCACCCGGTGCCTTCGCACCTACGCCGCCTAGTCGTGCCCGAAATCCATCCCGTGGACCTCGCCCAAGCTTCGTAGGTCCTTTTTCAGAGCGGCCCACACCCCCTCGCGCGCCTCCTCGGCCGGGGCGACCGTGGCCTGATCGTTGACAGAGGCGGCCAGGTCCGGCCGCTCTACCATCTCGGCGAAGAGCAGCGTCCAGGCGCGCGGCACCACCTCTCGGATCGCGTAGCCCCCGCCGCCCAGAGCAAGCCAGCGCCCCTCACACAGCTCGTGCGCCAGCTCGTGAAACGTCCTCCCCACGTGTGGCCAGATGCGAGTCGTGCCCGCAAGATGAGCCAGCGGGTCGAGATGATGCGTGTCGCAGCCGTCCTGCGTGACGAGCACGGTCGGCATGAACCGTCGAAGCAGCGCCGGCACCACCTGGTCGAAGCCTTTCAGCCAGGGCTCGTCCCACGTGAACGGCATGAAGGGCAGGTTGACCGCCGAGCCACGCCCCCGCCCCACCCCGCAGTCGTGCGGAAAGCCGGTCCCTGGAAACAGCCATCGACCGCTCTCGTGAAGGCTGATGGTGAGCACGTCGGGGTCGGCCTGGAAGATGGCCTCGACGCCGTCGCCATGGTGGACATCGACGTCGATGTAGGCGACGCGGTGGCCCTGGTCCTTCAGCCATCTGCAGGCGATGGCCGCATCGTTGTACGTGCAGAACCCGGACGCGCGGTCGCGGTGAGCATGGTGCAGGCCCCCCGACGGGCTGAAGACGTGAGCTGCGGAGCCCGACTCCAGCGCCTGGGCCGCCACCAGGCTTGCACCCACCACCAGCGACGTCCCTTCGTGGAGCTCGTCGGAGATGGGATTGTCAGCCGACGCGAACCCCGCCGCATCGATGGCTTCGGCGCTCACGTGGCGGCGCTCAGCCGGGTCGCTCAGGGCGCGCACCATGGCAACGTAGTCGCGTGTGTGCACGAGCTCCAGCTCCGCGTCGGTCGCAGGCCGCGGCGGGAGGAGCCGGCAGTGGTCGATGAGGCCGGTCGAGCTGATCAGCTCCATCGCGAGCTTGACCCGAATCGGCTGTAGCGGGTGCTCGTCGGAGAGGTGATGCTTCATCAGCTCGTCGCCGTAGACGAGCGCGACTGCTCCAGGCACGGGCACTTACCCTAACGTCTCGTGGGCGCAACAAGTCTGTTCGAGAGCGTGCCGAACTTCTCCGAAGGCCGGCGCACTGACGTGGTCCACGCGATCGCCTCGGCCGCGGGTGCCGCCCACCTGCTCGACGCCGACTCCGACGCCGACCACAACCGGGCCGTGCTTTCCATCGCGGGCGACGCGGGTCATGTGGCCGCGGCGCTGATCTCGGCATTGCATGTGGCGGTCGTGAGGATCGACGTGCGCGGCCATCAGGGCGTTCACCCGATGGTCGGTGCCGCCGATGTCGTGCCGATCGTTCCCCTCGGCTCCACCACCTTCGAACAGAGCCGCGAGCTTGCGCTTCAGATCGGGCACCGGATCTGGTCCGAGCTTGCGGTGCCCGTCTACTTCTACGGCCGGGAAACGGGCCGGACGCTCGCCGACATCCGAGCCGGCCGCGCGAAGCCTGACCTCGGCGGGCCCGACCATCATCCGACCGCCGGGGCGGTCTGCGTGGGGGCCCGCTCGGCCCTCATCGCCTATAACGTCATGCTCCCCGCCATCGACGCGCGAGCTGCGCGCGCCCTGGCCCGCGCGCTGCGAGAGTCGGCCGGCGGCCTGCGGGGTGTTCAGGCTCTGGCGTTCGAGCTCCCGGGCGGCCGCACGCAACTCTCCATGAACCTGTTTCGCCTCGAGGAAACGACCCCCGCAGATGTCGAAGCGGAGCTCCGGCGCCGCGGGGTTCAGCTGGGCGAGCAGCAGGTAGTAGGGCTGTGTCCAGCGGCGGCAGCTCCGCCGGCCGCGGCGGGGCGAGTCCTCGAAGCGAGGATGGCCGCTGCAGCCACGCGCACCGCCGCGTCTCGATGCCGGAGCAGAGGCGACGAGGAGCACCTCGCGCTCGCAGTGCGGCTCGACCGCGAGGCAGGCAACCTCGGTGCCCTCGGCGTCGACCAGGATTCCCTGCTGAGCGCCGCGGAGCGGTCGGCAGCCCTCATCCGCGTCCTGAACGCAGCGCAGGTGCTCGATGCGGAGCTCGAGGCCATGCTTTCGATCGCCGCGCGCGGGCTGTTCTCGGCGCTGAGCCAAAAGACCCGGGCCGCATACCCTGAACGATCGGCCGCGCTGGTCCGGCTGCTCTAGTCGAGCGTCACCGTGCAGGCGGCACCGTTCACCTCGATCCGGTAGCCGTCCCTCGCGTCCGCGAAACCGGGGGTGTCGTAGCTTGCGTGCCCGATCGTGTGCGACTGATGGCCATCCGCGTCGAGATTTACGGCCGCCCCCGAGACTCTGATCGACGCGGCCGCGCCGGCCGGCCGGTGTATGTGTACCGCCACCACCCCGCCGTTGACGGTCACCGGGACCATCCCGGACGGCGACCCAAGGCGCACGTCCTCACGGCTCGCGCCCGTGTTCACTTGAAGCGAGCTGACGTTCACCTCGGCCAGGTCGAACGTGGCTGTGGACGCACCGCTGTTGGCGGTGATTCCCCAGGTGACGACGGAGCTCACCGTGAGATTCAGCACGAATTTGTTGTTCTGGAACAGGGTGGAGTCAGGGCTGGATTGGGAGATGCGGAGCTTGTCGGTGGTGCGGTCCAGGCTGATCTTCGGCGTTGGACCCGAATATTCGATGTGAGCCTTGTAGAGGGAGCCATCCAGCGAGCCGCCTCCACTGATGTTGATCGTCGCCGCGCCGGCGTCGACCTCGAGCGACACATGGTCGAGTCGGCTCACGCTGTCGGAGGTGTTCAGGGTATGGGTGGCACGCAGGTTCGGGGCGGCGGCCACGTACGCAACGGCTCCAGCGACCGCCAGCAGCACTATGAGCGCAGCCGCGAGGTCCGCCGCCCGGCCCCGAAGCGAACGCTGGACTATGATCTCGAGCCCGCTCACGATCAGGATCAGCGGCCACAGATCGATCAGCTGGTACAGGGAATCCACCGAGACCGTTCCCACGTTGACCAGCAGAGCCAGGAGGCCCGCGAGGATGAAGAACGCCGGCCAGATGAAGCTTCGGTACCGATAGCTGGATTTCAACGCGACCTCTCGCGCACCGTCACATCGGCCGCGCCTCCGGAGACGGCGACGTCGAAACGGTCGCTCGCGCCACCGGCGGCGGCCGAGCGCCACACCCGGCTGCCCATCCCGTCCTGCCTTACGCCGTCAGCGTTCAGGTGGACCGACGCGCCCGTTGCGCTGACGTTGATCGGGGCGCCGGCGGGCCGGCTCAAATCGAGATGCACCGACCCGCCCTCGACGCGGATCGGGACGACGCCGTGCGGGGCCGGCAGGTTGAGCTCGAGGCGGCTCGAGCCGGTCGCGCAATCAAACCTCGACATCTGGGTGTTCGAAAGGTCCACCACGCCGCGCACCGATCCGGTCCGGCAGTGCAGCTGCCAGCAGACGAGCTCGCTCAGCTGCGCCTCCACATGGGACGTACCCGCCCAGCGGAGCCATCCCTCGCGCCGGCTGATCCGAAGGGTCGACGTGGTGCGGTCGAAGAACACTTCTGGCGGCGCGCCGGCCCGATCCACTCGCAGCGCATAGAGCTGGTCACCCAGCGCGGCGGACCGGATGTCGATCCGGGCGGACCCGACCTCGATCTCGAGCTTGCAGCTCTCGAGGCCGTTGCGAGGCTCGGAGCTGGGGCCACCCAAAGTTGGAGAGCCAGAGGCGAAGCGGGCCGCGACCAGCCAGACGCCAAGCGCGATGAGCGCCACCGGCCAGACGAGGTCCAGGTTGATGTGGTTCAGAACGCCTGTGTTGGCGAGGAGGAACAGCGATCCGAGCACGACCAGAAGACCGCCCCAGAAGATGCTTGGGTTGCGGCTCCACCACATGGACTCAGGCCCTGGCGCGACGCACGATCAGCCACACCCCAACGCCGATCAGGATGATCGGCCACGCGATCTCCGGCCGCAGCCAGCCCAACCAGCCCAGGTTGTTGAAGAGGAAGTAGACCCCTGCCACCACAAGGAGGGCCGGCCATATGTAGTCTCGCCGCCAGTACCCCACGCGCTCGATTCTAGGCAGTGGCCGGCGCCAACACTAGATCGCCTCGACCGTCCTGAACAGCTCAGGTCTCTCGACCCGGGCGGCTGCGATCAGCTCGGGCCCGGCGACCGTCGCCTGCACCGTCGCCGCCCCGACCAGGTACTGATTTGCCACCCGGCGAAGATCGTCGGGTCCCACGGTGAGCAGCCGCCGCTTGAAACGCTCGCGTTCCTCACGAGTGAACCCTGTCAGCCGGTTGGTCGATTCGCGACGGCCCCTGATGTCCGGTGACTCGAGCGGATCGACGTCACCGCATGCCCCAAGAATGGCTTCCTTGAGCGGCTGGGCTTCGATCTCGCCGTCAACGACCCAGGTGATGGCACGGTCGAAAACGTCATATGTGCGTGCGATGTTGGGGTCGCGATACGAGCCAAAGTAGAAGGTGGCGCTCCCGACCCCGGCCTGGGCGAACCCTCCATAGGCCCCGCCTTTCTCCCGCAGCTCGCGGTGCAAGAAGGTGTCGCGGAGGTAGTTGGCGAGCACGAGCAGCACCGCCGCGTCGGGGTGGCTGTAGCGCACGGTCTTTTACATCCGCACGTTGAATGCCACCGGCACCGGAACACTTCTCGCGTCGGGCGCGGACGTGACCGGGTCGGGTTTGAGGGCGGGGCCGGGCGGGTCACCCGCGGGCAGCGCGGCCACCAGCTTCGCAAGGAGCTGCGACAGGGGCTCGATCAGGGCCTCTTCGCACGTCACCACCACGCGGATCGACCTTCGGTTGAAGATGTGCCCTCTGACCTCATCGAGCTGGGCGATCAAGGGCTCCAGATCGTCCGGGTCAAGGCGCGCCAGCCGGCGAGTCGCCTCGAGCATGGGCACGCCCTGCAGGCGGTCGTTCAACGCACCCTCCGAGTCCAGCTTTGCGTGCGCGCCGGACACGGCGAACTGAAAACCGAGGCCGGCGATTGAGCTCTCGAGGCGGGTAGCGATCTCGGCGATGATCTCTTTCAGGCGCTTCGGCTGGAGCTCCAGGCGGGCCATCAAGTCGGTCAACAGCTCGATGAACGGCGCGGCGTTGCGATCGAGCGCCCGCCCCGAGAGGACGAACGACTGCCTGTAGTCGTCGGTGGTCGCCAGCGATTGCACCTGCGGTGCAGCCCCGACGCCACCCGTGTGCGCCGCGATGCGAGACGCGATCTCGACGTAGTCCTGGCCCGCCGCCCCGCTCAACGTAAGGGCTCTGCTGAACAGCGGCAAGAGGTCCTTCAGCTCCGGCCGCAGCGCGGAGAAGTCGCCCCGGACGTCGACATAGGTGATCCCGTTCGTTGGCTGGGGATAGAACTCGATCACGGTCCCGTCGACCTTCACCTCTCGCATCGGGACTTCCTCGAACGTCATCGGAATGTCGCTCAGCTCGAGAGTGGGCAGCGTCGCCAGGTCCTGTTTTCGCTCCTGATCGGCTTTGAGGCGCTCCGAATCGGCCACGATCCGCGCCTTGTCCGAGTCGAGAAGCTGCGCTTCGACCACGGCCAGTCGATCGAGCTCTCGGCGCCGGTCGCGCTCTTCGAGCTCGGCATCCGGAAGTATCGAGATCAGAGCGCGGTGAGGGTTGTCGAGCAGCTCTGACCGGATGAGGTTCTCGAAGAAGCGCCCCTCCGATCGTGCCGCCTGCAGGCGCGCAAGGTCGGCGTCGAAGTTGAGAGCGCGGTACGGGTCGCCGCCGTAGAGATACTGAGGCAGGCAAGCAAAGAGCACCTTCAGCGCATATGGAAAGCCCGCGTTGGAGCGCTCCCGCTTCTCGAATTCGAGATGGTGGATCGCGGCTTCGACCTGACCCTCGTCCAGTCCGCCGCTCGCGCGGCCCGCCAGCGTCTGGAGAACGACCTCCTGAACCGAGCCGCCACTCCCGCTCTCCACTCCCTTGAGGCCCGCCCCGAATACAGCTTCGCGGTAGTCGTCACGCAAACCGCTGCCGTCGGCCATGGCCGAGCCGAGGCCCGAGTCAACCAGGGCCTTGCGCAAGGGGGACGCTGGATTGGCGAGCAGCACCTCGGACAGGACCCGAAGGGCGAGCATCGGAAACGAATCTGCCGAGGGCGCGGTGACCCAGGCTACGAGCGCTTCCGATTTGCGCGACCCGTCCTCGTGGGCCCCGATCGGATATCGCTCTTCTGCTGTAACCGGCTTGGT
Source organism: Candidatus Dormibacterales bacterium (assembly GCA_044450465.1). Classification (GTDB taxonomy): domain Bacteria; phylum Chloroflexota; class Dormibacteria; order Dormibacterales; family Dormibacteraceae; genus JBIOJB01. Next base: position 7,297 of record JBIOJB010000080.1, read on the forward strand.
GAAGCGCTTGACGTCAGGGATCGAGATCTTGTCGTCCGCGCGCCTGAAGCGCGAGATCACCCTGTTCTCGATCACCTCGAGCGTTCTTTCAAGTGGCCGGTTGCCGTAGGTGTAGAAACGAGCCTGACTCGGGTGGTAGTGCAGGGCGTGGAAACTTCGCAGCATCTCCCACGTCAGGTCGGGGATTGACTCGGGGTCGCCACCCGAGATGTGCTCGTAAGTCAGGCCGGGGAAGAGCGACTTCCCGATCGCCCGGCCGACAGCAGCCTGCGGACTGGCCAGCGACCCCTTCATCTCGTTGAAGACGACGCCCTTGTAGCGGAGCCCACTCCGAGGATCACCAGGCGTCTCGAACTCGAAACGGACGCCCTCCTGCCTGAAGGAGTCCTCCTCCAGCCTGGGAAAGAACGTGGCGTCGAGGTACACGTCGAGCAGGTTCGCGAAATCGGTCGCGTTCCTAGTGCTGAAGAGGTACATCGTCCAGTCGGCGGCGGTCAGCGCATTCATGAATGTCGCGAGAGAGCGCCTGGTCATGCTGAAGAACGGGTCGCGAACGGGGTATCGCTCGGACCCGGTCAGCACGACGTGCTCGAGGATGTGAGCGACGCCGGTCGAGTCGCCGGGCACCGTGGGGAGAACGACAGCAAAGCCGTTGTTGTCGTCAGCGCACTCGATATGTATGTGGCGCGTGCCGGTTCGCTCGTGCTCAAGCTCCACGAAAGCGCCCTCGATCTGCTGCAGAGGTTCGCTCCGCTTGATCTCGTATCCACCGATCGCCGCGCCATGAACCCGTGAGCTGCTTGACATGACCTGGACCGTTGAGTCTAGTGACGAGATAAGATCGCCCGCCACCCGGAGCTCGGAGGCGGCGCCTCCAGCCGGTGCCCGCCACGACCACCTACCATGTCGATGGTGGTTGAGTTCACCGGCGCGGAGCTCGAATTCCTCCGATCCCAGCGAATCGGCAGGTTCGCCAGTGTCGGCCCAGCGGGCTGGCCCCACGTGGTGCCCGTGATGTACGCCGTGGATGACGCCGGCTCGCTCGAGTTTGACGTCGACGGCGTGAAGCTTCGCAACATCGCGGCCGAGCCTCGGGCAGCGATGGTTGTGGATGCGATGGGACCCAAGCGAGGCATCGCCATTCAGGGTCACGCCGTCCTCATCTCCCCGGAACGCGCGCGGTTGGAACCGGTTCGCAAGTTCAGCTGGGGGCTGTGACCCGCCGCCGAATACTGTTCTGGGTCATCGTCCTGGCGCTCGCGACAAACGGCGCCCTGAGCTGTACCGAGTCTCCGCAGCCCACGTCGGGCGCCAGCGCCCCGGCCACGTCCCCGTCTCCCCCGATCTCGGCCGACTGGATCGAGTACCACCGGAACGCGGGACGCTCAGGCCAGGGACCTTCTGATCCTCCCGTGAGCTCGCCGCGGGTCGCATGGACCGCCGGCGTGGATGCGGCCGTCTACGCCTCGCCGCTCATCGTCGCGGGCCACGTGATCGTGGCCACCGAGAACAACACCGTTTACTCGCTTGACCTCTTCACCGGGGTCGTGGTTTGGATGATTCATCTGGGGACTCCGGTCGACTCGACGTCCTTGCCCTGCGGCGACATCGGGCCGGTGTCGGGAATCACCGGCACTCCTGCGGCAGATCCAGAAAGAGGACGCGTGTACGTCGTGGCCTTCCTTCACAGCCACCACCACATGCTCTTCGCCATCAGCCTGGCCGACGGCAGCATCGTCTGGCAGCGCGACGTCGACCCTATCGGATCAGATCCAACCGTCGAGCAGCAGCGTGGCGCGCTCAGCGTCGCCTCCGGGTATGTGTATGTCCCGTTGGGCGGCCTGTATGGGGACTGCGGTGCTTACCACGGTTACCTGGAGGCCGTTCCGTTGTCTGGGGCGCAGACGCTCTTCTACCGGGTACCGAGCGCCCGGGGAGCCGGCATCTGGTCGCCGCAGGGAGCGACGATCGATGCCGCCGGCAACGTTTACGTCGTCACGGGCAACGGGTCGTCGCAGTCGTCTTTCGACTTCAGCAACGCGGTGATCGAGCTCTCAGCGGACCTCCAGAAGGTCGAGTCGTATTTCGCGCCGCCGGACTGGGCCGCTCTCAACGCTGGTGACGCCGACCTCGGCTCCGTCGGCGTGACACTGATGCCGGCGACAGGTGTCGTGCTGGCGATCGGAAAGCAGGGAACCGCTTTTCAACTCAGCGCGGGCGACCTCGGCGGCATTGGCGGAGAGAAGGCCTCGAGCCCGGTCTGCCCCGGCGCGCTTGGAGGCACAGCCTGGTCGGGCACCACCGCATTCGTGCCGTGTTCGGACGGGCTCTATGCCGTTTCTCTTGGCGGCGGCATCCGGGTGCTGTGGCATTCGCAACATCCCGCGCTCGGGTCGCCGATTCTGGCCGGAGGTGCGGTGTGGGCGATCGAGCCCAGCTCGGCCCTCCTTTTCGCCCTGGATCCGGCGAGCGGCGCGGTCATCTACTCGACCGGACTCGGATCGGCGCAGCAGTTCGCCACCCCCGCCGCGACCGAAGGTTTCGTCGTGGCCCCCGCCGGTTCCAGGGTGGTGACCCTGGCGACGGCAGGCTGAGCGGGCTCTTCTAGCCCTGGATTCCCCGCAGGAGATTCGCCATCTCGATCGCTCCCTCCGCTGCTTCGGCTCCCTTGTTGTTCTTGATCCCGCTGCGAGCGAGCGCCTGCTCCCGATCCTCGGTCGTGAGCACCCCCAACAAAACTGGCACGCCGGTGTCGAGCTGCACCTGCATGACACCGGCCGCCGCCTGATCGGCCACCACCTCGAAGTGGTACGTCTCGCCCCGGATGACGGAGCCGAGGCAGACGATGGCGTCGTGAGCGCCCTTCTCGGCCAGCGCCAGAGCCGTCACCGGCAGCTCGAGCGAACCGGGCACCCAGAACACGTCGGGCTCGGCGACCCCATGCTCCTCCAGCGCGGCCAGCGCGCCGCGGAGAAGACGTTTGGTGATGTCCTCGTTGAAGCGGGCCACCACGATGGCGATGCTCAGCTCCGCGCCGTTCAGGTCAGGCGTCGAGCCCTTCTCCCCCATCAGTCAGAGCTTACCCGCCAGGCCAAGATGCCTGTTGCGGACCGTAAGAGGGCAGCGGAGCCTTGCGCTTCGATGAGAGGGAAAGTTGGTTCCCTCTCATGACTAGAGGAGATGGCCCAGCTTGTCTTTCTTGGTTTGCAGGTAACGCTCGTTGTGAGGGTTGGACGGTATGCGAATCGGCACTCGCTCCACGACCTCCATGTTGAAACCCTCAAGACCGTAGATCTTCTTCGGGTTGTTGGTAAGGAGGCGGATCTTGCGCACGCCCAGGTCGTACAGGATCTGACTCCCGATCCCGTAGTCGCGCTTGTCCGCGGGATGGCCAAGGGCTTCGTTTGCCTCGACCGTGTCGAGGCCGAGGTCCTGGAGGTTGTACGCGTGCAGCTTGTCGAGGAGCCCGATCCCTCGCCCTTCCTGGTGGCGGATGTAGAGGATGACGCCCGATCCCGACTCCGCGATCATGCGAATTGCTGCCTGCAGCTGGGCGCCGCAGTCACAACGCAAGCTGCCGAAAATGTCTCCGGTCAGGCATTCCGAGTGAGCCCGGAGCAGCACTGGCTTTTCGGGATCGATCTCACCCAACACCAGGGCCAGATGATTCTCGTGACGCAGGATGTCCTCGTAGGCGAAGAGCTTCCACATCTGGGGGTCGGGTTCACCGATCGGAATCGTCGCCTCGACCCGCCGCATGACGAGCTTCTCGTTGTGCCGCCGGTGGGCGATGAGCTGCTCGACAGTGAGGATCTTGATTCCGTGTTGGGTCGCAAACAACTCGAGATCAGGCATGCGGGCCATCGTCCCGTCCGGCTTCATCAGCTCGGTGATCACTCCCGCGGGGTACAGTCCGGCCAGCACGGCGAGGTCCACCGCGGCTTCGGTCTGGCCGGCTCGAGTGAGCACGCCGCCCTCCGCGGCTCGGAGGGGGAACGTGTGGCCAGGCATGAGAAAGTCCGTCGCCTTGGCGTCGGGGTCGATGATCTTGCGGATGGTCGCGGCGCGGTCGTGGGCCGAAGCCCCGGTCGTGGTGATGCCGCGTGCGTCGATGCTGACGCTGAACGCGGTGCCCAGGCGGCTCGTATTCCGCTCGACCATTGGAGCGATGCCGAGCTCGTCGAGGCGCTTGGCGACCACCGAGACGCACACAAGCCCCGATCCATGCCGTGTCATGAAGCTGATGTGCTCGGGCGTGACGAGCTGTGCCGCGACGACGAGGTCTCCCTCGTTCTCGCGCTCCTTGTCATCGACGACGATCACGAACTTGCCGGCGCGAAAGTCCGCGACCGCGTCCTGGACGTCGGCCAGGCTCATTCTGTTGACGAATACTACCGGCGCGAGTTGCTCAACCTGGCGGCGTAGCGAGCGACCACGTCCGCCTCGAGGTTGACCACGGAACCCGGCTGGTAGCCCTTGGCGATGGTCACCTCAAGCGTGTGGGGTATGAGTGCCACGCGGAAGCTCCTCGCGCCGGGCGCCACCTTCGCCACGGTTAGGCTCATGCCGTCAACGGCTATCGAGCCCTTCTCAACCACAAACGGCCGCAGCGACGCTGGAAGCTCGATATCGACCTCCCGCCCAAGCGCTTCGGGTGTAACGCGCCTCACTCGCCCGGTGGCGTCTACATGACCCTGGACGATATGGCCGTCGAGCAACCCGCCGGCCGCAAGCGGCAGCTCCAGGTTCACTTTCGAGCCCTTGGTGAGCGAACCGAGGTTGGTCCGCCTCAACGTCTCGGGAACCACATCTGCCAGGAACGCGCTTTCCGTGAGCTTCACAACGGTCAGGCAGCACCCATTCACGGCGACGCTGGAACCCAGGCGAAGGCGGCGCCTTATCGCCGGATGCCGGATGCCGAGGCGGTTGGCCTCGGCGGAGACCACCTGACCTTCCGCGCTAACGATTCCGGTGAACATCTGCATAGGCGGTGATCAACACGTCATCGCCGAGGCGAGTGACGTCCACGCCGTGCAACCCGATGGCATCAGACAGATGCTCTATGCCGGCGCCACCAACCGGGCCCGGGGCGTCGCGGCCACCGATGAGTCGCGGCGCGATGTACGCGTAGACCTTGTCCACAAGATCCTCGCCGAAGAATGAGGCGTGTATCGTGCCTCCGCCTTCGACGAGCACGCTGAGGATCCTTCTCTTGCCGAGCTCGTCGAGAAGGGCCGGCAGCGAGACACGCCCATCCTCGGTCGCCGGCAGATGAATCACCTCGGCCGGCCCGACCTCACCCGCTCGGGTCGTGGCGATCAGCGTGTTCATGCCCACCACCCGAGCCGTGAGCGGCGTGCGCAGCTGTGAGTCGACCACGATCCGCATTGGCTGGCGTGCGTCGGCCCGGTCGAGCCGGGTGGTCAGCTCCGGGTCGTCGATGAGCACCGTGTCCACGCCCACCAGGACCGCGTCGTAGATCTGCCGCAACCCGTGGGCGTGGCGCCGCGCCGGCAGGTTGGTGATCCATCGTGATTCGCCAGAGCGAGTCGCAATCTTGCCGTCAAGCGTCACGGCGAACTTGGCGGCCACGAAGGGCCTGCCGGTCAGGCGATGCTTGATGTAGAACTCGTTCAGGCGGACTGCGCTTTCGTCCGCGACGCCCATGATCGTGTCCACACCGGCAGCCTTCAGAGCGCGGATGCCGTTTCCGCGCACGCGAGGATCCGGGTCAGTCATCGACACGACGGCGCGCCGGACACCGGAGGCGATTACCGCGTCGACGCAGCACGGATGCCGATGCGCGTGCGTGCAAGGCTCGAGGTTCACGTAGATGGTGCCGCCCCTCGCCCGGGGCCCTGCGGCGGCCAGCGCCTCTTCCTCCGCGTGTGGCCGGCCAGGGCCGCGATGGTAGCCCTCGCCGGCCAGGCGGCCGTCGCCGTCCAGCACCACGGCCCCAACCATGGGGTTGGGACTGGTGCGGTATTCGGCTCGCCGCGCGAGCTCGATGGCCCTGGCGGCCCAGCTCTGATCCTCTACTTGCCCGTTTTCTGGTGGAATGCAAGGCACTATACCTGTGCCGAAACCAGCCAGACCCCCAGCAACCGAATCAGGTCTATGAGATTCTCCAGCTTGCCTTTCAGCGCTGGATCCAATTGTGTTTTGTTCGTTTCCAACTCGACCGCCTCAGCCTTGGCGCTCGCGCGCGGACTGAAGAGTGAGTTATAGGTGAACAAGCCCTCGGGCTATTAGTACCGCTCAGCTCAAAGGATTGCTCCTCTTACACCTGCGGCCTATCAACCTGGTGGTCTACCAGGGCCCTTACCCGGTTAACCCGGTGGGAGACCTTATCTCGGAGTTGGCTTCGCACTTAGATGCTTTCAGCGCTTATCCAAACCGGCCATGGCTACCCGGCGCTGCCACTGGCGTGACAACCGGTACACTAGC
>JBIOJB010000081.1:0-13713 GCA_044450465.1 Candidatus Dormibacterales bacterium
CAACTAGCAGCGTGGCTGGGGCGGCCGAGTTCATCTCGGCCGCGACTTTGTCTTCAACCACTCCGAAGCGCTGCTGGGAGCGACTTTTGAAATTGGATCTTCCTTACACCGGAAGGAGAGCCATGAGAGGGAACCATCCGGGTTCCCTCTCATCTACTTAGCCTCTGATGATGTCTCGGAGTGGCTGGCGGGGTCCAAACCGGGGCGCCGTTATGCCGGCGATTGCGATCAGGCGGATCACCCGTCCGCGGTGACCCAGGTAAGGCTCCAGCAGTTCCAGCATTCGCTCGTCGGTGGAACGGGCGGTGCCCTCCAAGGCGTAGCCGATCGTGTGAGGGAGGTGGTAATCGCCGAGCGGGACCGCGTCCGCGTCGCCTACGGCCACAGCCGCGACGTGCGCCGCGGTCCACGGACCGACGCCAGGAAATGCGAGCAGCCGGCGGTAGGCGTCCTCGCGAGTCATGCCTACAATCTCCTCGAGGCGGCCCGCGCTTCGCGCCGCCCGGATGATCGTCTCGGCGCGCTTTCGCTCAATCCCGAATCCGTGAAACGTCCAGTACGGCGTGTGCGCGAGTACCTTGGCGGAGGGCGCGATCGTCATGTGGATCGGGCCGGGCGCGGCCTCGCCCAGCTCTCGCACAAGAGCGCGATACGAGGCGTGGGCTTCCGCACCTGCCACCAGCTGGCCGATCACGGTGGGCACCAGCGCCTCGAAGACCGCATGCGTGCGCGGCATTCGCAGTCCCGGGTGGCTGCGGTGAAGCCGTGCGATCAACGGGTGCACTGGCACAAATCCCTCCGAGTCGTCCGCCTCGCCCACCAGGAGGGGCGCTTGAGCGACCACCCACTCGGCGCCGGCGCCCCAGCCTTCGACCTCGACCGCGCCGCGCTCATGGCGAATGTGGACGGTCGCGGTGCCGGCCGGCGTCCGGGTCGCCCGCCACACCTCGTCGCCGGCCATCCGCATCGCGGAACCCGCGGCCGTGTGCGCAAGGGTCGCTGTAAGGTCGAGAGGCTTGCTCAGCAGGAAGCTCGCGCGTGAGTCGGGTGGCATGCGCCTCACACTAGCGGGAGACGAACTCAAGGGCAGGAGGTCTGAAGATGAAATGGGTCACCCGCCAGAACGCAAGCGTCGACCGGATCGCATGCCCGTGGCTGATCCGGCGCTTTGTGGACGCGGAGGCCGAGTTTCTCTATGTGCCGGCCGCCGAGGTGCTCGAGGTCGCCGAGCGGGAGAAGGCAATCCCGTACGACGTCGCCGGAGTGGAGCTGGGTCATGTCGACGGCCGGTGCAGCTTCGAGTCGATCCTCGTCAAGTACGGGCTGCACGACCCCGCGCTCGATCTACTGGCGAAGATCGTTCATGGGGCGGACGTCCCTGCCGACCTCGGCGCGACGCCTGAAGCCGCAGGCCTCAAGGCCATTGCGCACGGTTTCGCCATGGTGCATGGGATGCGCGATCACACGAAGCTCGAGCTCGAGTCGCCCATGTACGACGCCCTTTACGCCTGGTGCCGCCACGAGGCGGAGCGGGTCAAGCCGGCGGACTGAGCTTGATTCCGTTGGGGTCGGTCAACGACTCCGCGATGCGCCTCACCTGAAAGCGGTCGAGCCCTCTGACTCCAGCCTCGACTGGGGTCGCTCCGGTGCCTTCGAGAACGTTGATGCCTAAGTGATGGTGGTAGCCGTCCCAGCTCATGAATCTCATGACCCGGCCGAGTTCGCCCATCAGGTTCATCCCGATGGACTCGTAGAACCGCTGGCTGACGTCAAGGTCGGCCACGTTGAGGTGCATATGGCCGAGCAGCGTGCCAGCCGAGAAGCGTTTCTCCGGTTTGGAGGCGACTCGAAGCAGGCGTTCGAAATCGAGGTGGTCGGTGCCAATGTTCAGCCGGCCCTCGGGATACGTCCACTCGTTTCGCGGGCGGTCGGCGTAGACCTCGATGCCGTTCCCCTCGGGGTCGTCGAAGTAAAGCGCCTGGCTGACGTAGTGGTCGGCGGTTCCGGTGAGCGGAAGCTTCTCCTCGAGCGTCCGGCGAAGAAAGCCGCCAAGCTCCTCTTCTGTCGGCAGCAGAACCGCAAAGTGAAAGAGACCCGCAGTGTGGCGGGGGCGCGGGCGGCCGTTTGGAAGAGCGACCAGTCGAAGTAACGGAACGTCGCCGGCGCCAAGCACCGCCGAATCCGCCGAGCCCTCAAGCTGACTCAGACCGAACCACTGGTAGAAGTCGACTTCCCTATCGAGATCGAGGACTTTCAGCTCGAGCGATCCAAGAGGCCAATCAGCACCCACAACGTAGGGAATCAGTCTGTCGGGCGGCCAATTCCCCAACCGCTCGAGGGAGCCGGACCTGGAGGGTGGTATTGATTTGCTGCCAGATTACTCGAGAGCGAATTACTTCTCGATCCAACGGGGTTCGCGAGGTCGAATTAAGTTCGCCTGACCCTCGCAACACGTCGCGGCAGAAAGCTTGACGCCGAAAGACAGGCGGTATGATGCGAGCGGATGGCCTCGCTGGACACCGTCGACATCGTGCGCCAGCAGTGGGCCAAGGCGATCCCAGAGCTCGACACAAGAGCACTCGCGATCACCCACCGGATCACAGCGCTGGCGACCCTTCTCAACAAGGATGCCGAGGCACTGTTCGCACAGTTCGGCGTCACCGGACCCACCTTCGACGTTCTTGCAGCTCTTTACGCAGCAGGCCCCGAGCACAGGCTGAGCCCGACCCAGCTCACGAGGGGTCGCCTGGTCTCCTCCGGCGGCATGACCGCTCGTCTGGATCTCGCGGAATCCTCGGGCCTGGTGTCGCGGTCGCGCGCAGAGCACGACCGGCGAGGGGTCACCGTGACCCTTCTCGATGCGGGGGTCCGGGTCGTGCGTGAGGGCGTGTCGGCGCTCATCGCCAAAGAGAACCCGCTCAAAGCCACGCTCGGTGCGGAGGACCGCGAGTCGGCCGTTCGCTTGCTGACCCGGCTGTTGCAGCCGGATTCCGAAGGCCCGACCAACACTAAGGCAGCCCCAACGGAATCCCTGATCGCGTTGTGGGTGTCGGCGTTCTCAGACCAGGACCCATGGCTGGTCCACCTGCTGGGTGTGATCCCTCTTCTCAGCGCGAGGGTGGAGCGTGAGTCGCGCAAGGCAGTCGTGAGCCTGGGCCTCACACCGAACGCGTTCGCCCTGCTATGCGCACTGCGCAGGGCGGGCGCGCCGTTTCGTCTGTCCCCAACCGATCTGTACCAGGACGTTGTGCTGTCTCCGGCGGGTGTCACCGGTCAGCTGGAAAAGCTGGCTCGGTCGGGCCTCATTGAGAGGTCACCGGATCCCAACGACGGGCGCATGAACCGCGCGACCCTCACGAAATCGGGGCTGAAAGTTGTCAACCAGACAATCGGCGACTTTGTGATGCGTCACGAGTGGCTGCTCAGGCCGTTGTCCGAAGACGAGCGCGAGCTGCTCGCGCGGCACCTGCGTCAGATCCTGTCGTCACTCGAAAGCCGGTAGGCCGCCCAACATCCGATCGCTCGAGCGGCTACACCGCTTCGGTTGCGGGAGCCGAGACGGCAGGCGTCAACCTGAACACGGGGTGGGTGGCAGCCTCCACCTCGAAAGCTTTAGCCGAGGCGTCAACCGACGCGGTGAAGTAGGGACGGGTGATCGGCTCGAGCTTCAAGTAGCGCCGCAGGATCGGACCAGCCTCGGTCTCCGAGATCGGAGAAGCCGAAAATCGCTCGCTGCGACCAGCCCGAGCCAGGGTCACCTCTCCCGACTCGCGGACGTTACGCACCCAGCCGACCTCCCCGTACGGTCCCACCAGATACCGATCAGAGCCTTCGACGACGACGCTCACCGGTGTGGTGTGCGGGCTGTGGGTTTTGCGACCCACCACGGTCAGCAAATAGCGTTGGGAAGGTCCGACGCCGCGGTTGATGCCGGCGGCCGCCATGCCGTCGATCAGGCGCCGGCTCAGGTTTCGCCGAAAGGCTCGCTTCGTCGTCACTGATCGCTCAAGCCGGCGCAGCTATGAACTGGAAAGAAAGGCTGGCGGCGCTGACCGTGACGCTGGCGCAGCTTGCGCTGCTCAGGCCAATCGCCCAGGTCACGACTCCCTCGAAGTCCCCGATCTTGTAGACCTGCAGCAGTCGGGGACCGTTGGAGGCAATCGACGCCGCGCCGGTGTAGTTGCTCATGTCGCCGCGAAATCCGCGCATCACGATCACCATGCCGGCCGAACCGGCCAGGTCCACGGGTAGACCGCTGGGATCCTTAAGGAAGTGGGTGCCGGATTGCGTCTTGATATCGAACTGCGGCGTTCCCTGGTCAAACGTCACGGTCAAGGTGTCACCGGACGCGACCGCGGACACTATGGGTGGAGCCGTGCTTGTGCGCGAGATCCCGGGCCACGTCGACGACGCGGCCCCGCTCGAGGTGCAGGTAAGCGGAGAAGGGGTGGGAATCGGGGCCACGGAAGGCGTCACAGCGACCGACGGGCTCGCTGATGGTGTCACCTGCGCGGTGCCCCCACCCGATGAACCGCATGCCGCCAACACCATCACCGCCGCTACGACTGCACCTATTTTCACGACTTAAGCCTTGGAGCTCGGAGTGCGTCAGCCTAGGGTACAACGGCCCCAGATTCGGAGGATGATCGGCCCGCCCACAGGATGAGGGTCCCGAAACGAGAGGGCCAATCCTCCCTCTGCAGGTGGCGGATTCGATCTCAACGTGGTGCTCATATTGGTTGGTAGCCAGGCGTCGCTGCCGCCCGTGATCAGGCCGGCCTTGTGAGTCAACCTGTCGTGATCTCGGTCGAAGACCTGGGCAAACACTATTCGGGAATACCGGTCGTCGACGGAGTCTCTTTTGAGGTGGCGCCGGGCGAGATCTTCGGAGTCCTCGGCCCAAACGGCGCGGGCAAGACGACCACGGTCGAGTGTGTCCAGGGGCTGCGGCACGGCGACTCCGGACGGGTGAGTGTCCTGGGCTTGGATCCATGGCGTGACTCTGCGCAACTGCGCCGCAGGATTGGAAGCCAGCTTCAGGAGTCCGGCCTGCCCGACAGGATCAAAGTCGGCGAGGCGCTTAGCTTCTTTGCTCGGTCAGGATCTGACTGGGCGCGGCTGATTGAGGATTGGGGCCTGGCCGAGAAACGCAACACAGCGTTCGCCAATCTATCGGGCGGCCAGCGCCAGCGACTGTTCGTGGCCCTTGCCCTTGTCAATCATCCCGAGGTCGTGTTCCTGGATGAGATGACCACGGGCCTCGATCCAGCCGCCCGTCATGTCGCGTGGGAGCTCATCGAAGCGATCCGGAAGCAAGGCACCACCGTCGTGCTGGTCACCCATTTCATGGAAGAGGCTGAGCGCCTGTGTGACCGGGTCGCCATAGTGAACCGCGGCCGGCTGGTCGCCGTGGGCACTCCTCCCGCGCTCATCGCGGCGCACGCCGGCGAGGTCCACGTCCGCTTCAGCTCCAACGACCCCATGCCCTGGCTTCAAGCGGTGCCGTTTGTTCACTCGGTTCAACACGAGGATGGCAGCGTCGACGTGCTCGGCGAGGGCCCCGTCCTGGCCCACGTGGGCGCGGCCCTGATTGCGCACGGCAGCGAGCCGGTCGACCTCGCGGTCCAACGAATGAGCCTCGAAGACGTCTTCCTTCGCCTCACCGGCGAGAGGCAGGCGGCCTCCTGATGCGCTACCTGCTCAAATCGACGGCGCTCGAGCTCAAGTTGCTGGCCCGCGATCCGGTGACGGTCGTATTCACCCTGGCCCTGCCGGTAATCGTCCTTTACGTCCTCGGCCAGGTGTTCGGCAACACCGCCAAGCCGAACTTCTATCGAGGGGTCGGCCCGATGAACTTCTACGTCCCGGCCTATCTTGGCCTCGCGGTCGCCTCGATGGGGCTGATCGGGCTGCCGGTCCACCTCGCGGGCTACCGCGAGCGGGGCATCCTGAAGCGGTTCCGCGCGTCTGACGTACCCATCTGGAGCATCATCGGCGGCCAGATCGTCGTCACGGTTGTGGCGGGCGCGGTGGGCGGCTTGATCCTCTGGATCGCCGCGGTCATCAGCTACCACGTCGATCTCCCGAAGGATCCCTTGCTGGTTCTGCTGGCGTTCACAATCGCGGCTCTTTGCTTCGGTGCCATCGGAGTGCTGCTGGGAACGGTGCTGCCGGGAGCAAGAGCCGCGCAGGGTGCGGGCATCATCCTCTGGTTCGTGATGATGATGGTGGGAGGGGCCGGACCTCCCCCTGAGGTCATCGGTTCAACGCTGCGCGCGGTGTCGGAAGCGACCCCTCTCAAGCACGTTGTCACCCTGATCCAAGACCCGTGGCTCGGGTTCGGCTGGAACTACGGCGAGATGGCGATCGTGGTCGCGATCGCCGTGGGATGCACCGGCCTGGCCGCCCTCCTTCTGAAGTACCCGTACTGGCCGCTGATGTTCAGGGGCGTCTTCGCCGGCCACCGGACACGAGAGGCCGTCCGACCCAGCTAGGAGGACCGGTCAGCCTGCGTGCTGAACGGCGGAATCGGGACCGTGGCGGCGCAGGCCGCAGCACTCGCCAGGTCGAGCGTCAGGCGGTCAGATCCGGCCGAAATCGCGCCGGCGGAGCCCGACCAGTCCTGCGAGGAAGAAAGCGGCCGCGACGAGAGTGATCACGAACAAGGGCATTGCGGTCAAAGCGGCAGCGGGCAGCTGGGGCACTCGCTCGTAAGGCGACAAGTCCAGCACCCAGCCGGGGAGGCGAAGGACCACACCGAGGAATCCGATGACGACGCATGCGGCGAGGGTCGCCCACGACACCACTGCCGCTCTGGGCACGAGCCCGATGAAAGCCACGGTGAGGCCGATCATCAGCCACATGGGAGGCGCGTATACGAGCGCGGAAGCGGCCAGGCGTGGAACGCTGTTCAGACCGCCGCCCGCGACGCCATAGGTCAGACCCGTGGCCAGACCCGCGACGCCGAGCAAGATGACGCTTCCGCCGGCCGCCACGAGGAGATGGCTTGCCGCCCACTGCCAGCGCGACGCAGGGGTGGCCAGCATCGCCTCGGCGCGCATGGAGGACTCCTCGCTCTGGAGCCGAAGCGTTGACTGAATGGCAAATCCAGTCGCGACCAGCGCCATTATGCGGAAGGATGTGGCGAAGTACGTATCGATCAGGCTGCCATGCCCCGCCGCGGCCATCATCTCGGCAAGCGCCTTGTTCTGGCCGATGAAGCTTTCGACCGTGGGCCCGATCCATCCATATGCGGCCCCTCCAACCAGGACCGCGATGCCCCACCCGATCAAAGTGCCGCGCTGCAGGCGGACTGCGAGACCGAATGGATTCCCCAGGCTCCGGGACGCCACCGCCCTTCCGGGCCTCGGCGCGACGAGCCCACCGCCAACATCCCGCCGGGCAGCCAATGCGCCGGCCGCACCGATCAACACCAACGTGGTCACGAGCGGCAGCAGCAGCGGCCACCATCGCTCATCGGCGAACGGCCGCGCCTTCTGTGCCCACCCGATTGGAGAGAACCAGGACGCGGTTCCGTCGCCGATGTCACCGATCGCCCGGACCACGAATGCCGCCCCGAGGACAGCGCCGGTCGCGCCGTACACCACCCGTGTGTTCTCTGTGACCTGGGCTGCCACGAGAGCGACCCCCGCGAAAACGAGCCCGACCAGCATGAACGACAGGCCAAATACCAATGAACCCACCGCTGGTAGACCCTGGGCGAGCAAGGCCATGGTTGTGAGCGCCCCGACCGCCACGTTCATCCCGCCAACCACGATTGACGCCGCCGTCGTGGGTGCGCGACTGCCGACCGGGAGCGAGCGGATGAGTTCCAGGCGGCCTGCCTCCTCCTCACCGCGGGTGAGGCGGCCGATCATGAGCAGGCTCATCAGAGCAATAAGCACCATGCCCCCAGCTCCGAACTGAAAAGCCACCTGACCGCCCACGGTGTTCAATCCCTGGGCCGGGCCGTTGAAAGCGATGGCTGCGGCGTTGTGTTGGGTGGCGGCAGCCGTTTGATCGAGGTCGGCCTGGGTCGGAAACAAACCCTTGATGCTGGCGGCCGTAAGCGCCACCAGCGCGACGATGGAGACGATCCACACGACGATCCGGATTCGGTCGCGGCGCACGATCAGGCGGGTCAGCGTGACGATTCCCGTGAGCGTCGTCACCCTTTCGCCTTGCGATCACGGTCGACGAGCTCACGTTCCTTAGCCAGCTCGTCGCCGTACTCTCGCAAGAAGAGCTCCTCGAGCGTGGGAGGATGGCTCACCAGGCTGCGAACGCCGAGCTCGCCCAGGCGGCGGACTGCGTCGTCGAGCTCTTCAGTGTCGACGTCGAATCGCACATGAGTGCCATCAATGTCCAGCCCGTGGAGGCCCTTCAGGCCGGCCAGGCCGTCCGGGGGACGCTCGGTCTCCGCGGTGATCGATGTACGAGTTAGGTGCCTCAGCTCTCCCAGCGTTCCGCTCTGGGCCACGCGACCAAGCCTGATGATGCTAAGGCGGTCGCACAGCGCTTCGACCTCGGCCAGGATATGACTGGACAGGAGCACGGTACGACCCTCGGTCTTGACCTCGCGGATGCAGTCCTGGAACACCGCTTCCATGAGCGGGTCGAGTCCGGATGTCGGTTCGTCGAGGAGGAGCAGCTCGGCGTCGGAAGCGAGCGCAGCCACCAATCCGACCTTCTGCCGGTTCCCTTTGGAGTAGGTGCGGGTCTTCTTGGTCGGGTCGAGTTGAAATCGATCGAGAAGATCGTCTCGGCGACGCGGATTAAGGTCGCCGCGGAGACGGCCGAACAAGTCGATCACCTCGCCACCGCTGAGGTTCGGCCACAAGCTGACCTCGCCCGGCACGTAGGCCAACCGGCGATGCAGCTTCACGGCGTCGCGCCACGGGTCGCCCCCCAGCAAAGCGACCTGGCCGGCGTCGGCGCGGAGCAGCCCGAGCAGCACGCGTATGGTCGTCGTCTTGCCCGCGCCATTTGGACCGAGAAATCCGTGGACCTCTCCCGTCCTGACGGTCAGATCGAGTCCGTCGAGAGCGCGCGTCGATCCGAAGGTCTTGACCAGGCCCGAGATGGAGATCGCGAGCTGCCGGTCTGCCGAGTTTGCGGAGCCCACCGCCTCCACCCTACCCGACTCCTGAGTCGCAGCCGTACACCCAATCGCGCGGCCGTGGAATTCGATCCGGCGACCGGTTCGTTTCAACAAGGATGAAGGCGGCAGGAGAGTTGATCCGAGACGCAGTCACCAGCTGGCCGGGCGTGGAGGCATCGCCCCACCGCTTCGGGGGCACCGAATACAGATACGGCCGCAAGGAGATGGGCCATGTGCATGGCAACCGCCTTGCCGACCTACCACTACCCCGGAAGCTTCACGACGAGGTGATCGCTGCGGGCCGGGCACGGCCTCACCACGTTCTGCCTGACACGGGCTGGGTCAGCTGCTGGATGTCGGGACCGGGTGACGCGGCCGGTGTGATCGAGCTCTTCCGCTTGCAATACGAGCGCTATTCCGCGGCTGCCCGTTCACGAAGCGGGTAGAAGTCAGTTAGCTGAGGAGGAAGAAGGGCCCCTCGCTCGGTCAGCCGATCCACTCGATCCACTGCCGGGGGAAGGTTTTACCCATTGCCCGCAAGTAGACGCTCACCTTGCCGTAGAAAATGAGGAGCGCCTCCCGGTAGGTGTCGATCTGGTGCCGCGGCAGAGGCGCGAAATCGTCGAAGTCGAAGTCCGATCGAGCGATCTTGTGGGTATCGATGTCCTCCTCGGTGAGCTCGTTGAGCACCTCCATCAGCTGCATGTCGAGCTCCGAATACCAGGCGGCCAGCGCAGTGGTGCTGGTTTCGAGGCTGGGGTCGTGGTTCCGGTACCTGAAGTTCTGGTTGAAAGTCTTGAACGACTCGATGTAAGAATGCTCGATCTCCCCGATCTCGCGACACAGCTCGCCGAGGCACTGGCTAGCCCCACCCATCCGGAATTTCAGGTCGGCGTCGTCCAGCAGTTCGATGAGCTGGTCGCGCAGCTGCTGATATTCAAAGAAGTAGGTCACGGGAAGGTGATCGCGCACCAGCGAGTTCGACATGCCTGACTCCAAGTGTGAACCAAGTGCCCGAAACGGCGACCCTCCTGAACGGATGGCGGGCTTTGGGATCTCCGCCGAGTTTCCATTCGCCTCGCACCATTCAGCCGAACTTTTACATTGGGTTGGCTGGGGAGGAAGGATTCGAACCTTCAACCTTCTGATCCAGAGTCAGCTGCGCTACCGTTGCGCCACTCCCCAAGCGCGGGTTCGGTCGAGTCGGCCGGGGCGCCTATTCTAAGCAGCCCGCTTGGACGGCTAGCTCCCGGTCGACTTGGAGTCCTGGCCGGTGTCCCCCGCCTGCCTCCTCACCTTCATCCGGATCGGCACGGTCCTCGGATTGCCCATCAAACGTTCGAACACTTCGCTCATGAGCGTCTTCGCCCGGTAAAAGTTCAGCGCCCAACCCACTCCGAACACCCGATCGCTGAAGAGCCTGTCCGATTGGGGATTCCAGTAAGCGTCACGGATTCGCTCCCACGTCGGCGGCCGGAAATCGTACGGGACGAGGTCCATGAGCTTGCCGTGCCAGGTTCGCTCCGGCTCCGGCTTGGCCAGCTCGGTCGCCACGGCCGCCACCACCAGGCCGACCGCGACCAGCCTGCCCAACCGCCGGATCGTTCGCAAACTCCGCATACTTCCATCGAAGCGTAGTACCAAAGTAACCTTGCACGTTTGAACCAGTTGATCCTCAAGCACTGATGTCCACACGGTTTCAGTCAACGACCCGTTGGCTGCGGTGGCTCACGCCTGGTCTGCAGATCAAGCGTTGGCTTCTCCTGCTCATGGCTTCCGAGCTCGTGCTGGTGCTCGGCGTCGGCTACGCCCTCAAGGAAATCTATCGGACGCTGACTTTGCCGCGGTCCTTCTACTACATCACCCTGCAGTTCTGGCCCTACTGGGCGCGTGCCGGCATTTTCGGCATCCTCGGCGTGAGCCTGCTGGTGATCAGCTACTTGAAGCTCACCCAGTCGGTGCTCGGTCCCTTCCTTCCCGGCAGCAGCAC
Source organism: Candidatus Dormibacterales bacterium (assembly GCA_044450465.1). Classification (GTDB taxonomy): domain Bacteria; phylum Chloroflexota; class Dormibacteria; order Dormibacterales; family Dormibacteraceae; genus JBIOJB01. The sequence continues at coordinate 11,091 of JBIOJB010000081.1, forward strand.
CAGCGGGATCATGGATGCGATCCACAGCTTCCGTCTTCGGGGTCGAGGGCCTCGCATCGTGGCCATCGGCGGAGGCACCGGGTTGAGCTCTCTGCTGCGTGGCCTCAAGACCTACACGTCGAACCTGTCCGTGATCGTCACCGTCGCTGACGACGGCGGCTCATCGGGCCGCTTGCGCGACGAGTACCGCATCCTGCCCCCTGGCGACTTCCGGCAGTGCCTGATCGCGCTGGCCGACGCTGAGCCCTTGATGAAGCAGCTGTTCGATCACCGCTTCACAGAGGGATCGTTCGGCGGCCACTCCTTCGGCAACCTCTTCATCATGGCGATGGCCGATGTGACCGGAAATTTCGAGCGGGCCCTTCGGGAGTCGGGCAAGGTGCTCGCCGTCAAGGGCACGATCTTTCCGTCCACCCTCGAGGACGTCACCCTCGTCGCTTCCATCAACGGGAGCATGGTGCAGGGTGAGTCCAAGATTCCAAAGCAGAACGCGCCGATCGGCCGTGTGTTCCTCAAGCCCGACGGAGCGCAGGTCAACCCCGAGGCCGCCCAGGCGATACTGAATGCCGAGCTGATCGTCGTCGGGCCGGGCTCGCTCTACACCTCCATCCTGCCGAACCTGCTGGTCGAGGGCATGGTCGAAGCGATCAAGGCCTCACCGGCGCTCAAGCTCTACATCTGCAATGTCGCGGCACAGCCCGGCGAAACCGATGGGTATGGTGTCGACGACTACCTGCGGGTCATTAACGAGCACGTCGGCGGCAACATCTTCGACTTCGTGATGGTCAACTCGAACACTGCACACAAGCCGACGGGAGGTCAGTCGTCAGTCGTCTTCGAGCAGGGGGATTCTGATGCCCATCCAGACGTCAGATTCATCCCCGCGGATGTCGTCAACGTGAGAATCCCATCGCATCACGATCCGGAGAAGCTGGCGCGGGCCATCATGCGGAAGGTGTGGCAGGCGTAGCCGCAGCGCGTCCCCGCCAGCGTGTGAAAGCTTCGACCAAAGCGGCCGCGACCGCGACGTAGGCGAAGCCTGCGAGCGCGTCGACGACGTAGTGCTCTCCGAGGTACACGATCGAGATCAGCACGCAGATCGTCCACACGATCAGGCCGACGGCGAGCCATCGGAACCGCGACCACGCATAAACCGCTGCGAGCGCCGGGAAGGCAGCATGCAGCGACGGAAAGGCCGCAAACTGGTTTGGGTTCAGGTGCGAGTAGAGCGGCGACACGGAGTAGTTGTTGCCCCAGAACTTCTGCACGGTCTCGTTGAGAATCTTGTGCACCATTTCGCCGCTCGGCACCTTTCCTTCCTGGAACTGCCACCACGGCGGCGCCGAGGGCCAGAACAGGTAGGTGATAAAGGCAAGGAATGCCATCAAGAGCAGCGCGGCCACGAACCGCCTGAAATGGCTTCGGCTGCGCATCCAGAACACGAAACCGACGAGGATCGGGAGCGGGAAATGCATGAAGTAGAAGAACATCGCGATCACGTCCTGCGGACTGACCGTTTGTGGCTTGTAGAACGCATGCTGCAAAGTCAGCCCGGGTAGAGTGCCACCGAACACCGCGCGTTCGAGACCTGAGAGGTCATGCGGTGCGAAGCCGGTCTTGGAAGCGAATCCGCGCATCGCCTCGTAGGCGAAGAAGAGGAGCAGGAACGGTCCCCAATCGGTGACGAAGGTGCGGCCACGGCCCAGAGCGATCGCTATCACCAGCAACGCGAGCACAACCCACTCGGGTTCGATCGAGATGCCGCGCCACAGCATCACACCGAAGATCAGGGCGAGGTAGAGCAGGCTTCCGACTAGCAGGGGTCGGGGACGCCGCGCGAACCAGCCCTGCTTAACGGGTTCGGACAACCGCCACCGCTGCGATCTCGACCGTGGACGAAAACGGTAGAGCGTTGGCACCGAGCGCCGCCCTCGTATGCCGGCCGGCTTCGCCGAGCACCTCCACCAGCAGATCCGAAGCTCCGTTCAGCACCTTGGGCTGCTCCCCGAATCCGTCTGCGCACAGGACGAAGCCGATGATCTGCGCCACCTGCTCGACGTTGTCGAGCCCGGCCGCGGCTTCGATCTGCGCCAGCACGTTCAGAGCGCAGACCCTGGCCCTCCTTGTGGCCTCCTCGACCGAAACCTCGTCGGGGCAGCGACCAGTGAGCAACGTATCGCCCTCGCGCGCGACCTGGCCGGCCACGTAGAGCAGCGCCCTGTCCTCGGTCAGGGCCACGAGCCGGGTGGCGGCGTAGGAAGCGACGGGGCTCGGCGCGACCGGCAGGGTGATCCCCAGAGCTCGCAGCCGCTCGTGTGCCGTGGTCACGCGGACGGCCAGGTTCCAAACCGGACGGGTCTGTTCAACCGAGCGAGTCTACTGGACTCGCGTGAGGCGCTAGTAGCGGCGGCCCCGGAAGTGGGCGACGACCGCGCCGAGGATCACGATCACAGCCACCGCTCCGAGCGCAATGTATGGAAATTCGGGAGACCTGACAGCGCTGAGAATGTCTCCGCCTGACGGCGTCGACGAGGCGCGCGCGCCGCTGGCGGCCGGCGCAGGAGTCTGCGCAGGGCCCTGGGGCAGGCCACCCGTGTCGTGATAGGCCCAGAGCAACGCGACG
>JBIOJB010000082.1:0-13694 GCA_044450465.1 Candidatus Dormibacterales bacterium
GAAGATGGCGGGCAGCGAGATCAGGACGATCGACTGGTTGATGGACGCCATGAGCATCCCGAGGGTCGTGTTGATCAGGACGATCCACTTGTACTTGAGCTTCACGGGGCGACCATCACCATCTCGTTCTCGGCCTGCCTGACCGCGGCGTTGAACTCGCCGATCGCCTTCGCAATGCGCTCTCGATCGCCGGCGTCCATCCGATCGACGGCCGTGCGGATCGCGGTGCCCTCGAGGAACGGCAGGGCGCCGACCAGGCGGCGGCCCTTCTCCGTCAGGGTGGCCACCACCTTGCGGCGGTCGTCATCGTCTCGCTGCCTGGCGATCAAGCCCCTCTCTTCGAGGCGATCCACGAGCCGGGTCATCGAAGGTGGCGCGACGTTGAGCTCGCTTCCGAGCTGCCCCAGCGCCTGACGCCGCCTGGCCAGGCGGCGCAGCACCCTCACCTGGACCAGCGTCAGCTCGGCGTCGTGCCAGAGGCGGGTGCGGAGCCCTTCGCTCAGGGTCACCGCGTCAAGGTAGGCGCGGAGCAGGAGCGAGCTCGACTCCGGCGAATTAGTTGTCGTCAAGGCAACATTATACAAAACGCCAAACGAATCTAGGCCTGAAGGGCGCCCGCGCCGAGCCACGTGAGCAGAGGTACGATCTTCCAGGGGCCGTTGAGGCTCGGGTGCTTTCAGGCTCGCTTGCCTGGCCAGGTTCTTGACGGGTGAGGTGACTCGATGGGTGAGGTTTCCGGGCAGCGCGGCAAGCTGATCGGCTCGCGTACGCGGCGATTCGACGCCGTGGAGAAGGTGACCGGCAAGGCCCGATACCTGGCCGACCTGACCCTGCCCGGGATGCTTCATGGAGCACTTCTCCTGTCCGAGCACGCGCATGCGTACGTTCGCGAGATCGATACTCGCGAAGCGGAGGAGATGACGGGAGTGCGCGCCGTCGTGACGCACAGGGACGTGCCGGACCTCAGGTTCGGCCCGGTCGTCAAGGACCAGCGGCTCTTCGTAAAAGTGGGGGAGAAAGCGACGCATCTCGGGGACGTGATCGCGGCTGTCGCCGCCGTCACACCGGAGGTCGCGCGTGCGGCCCTGGCCAGGATCAAGGTCCGCTACGAGCCCCTCCCGGCCGTGCTCGACGCCGAAGAGGCCCTGAAGGACGGTTCGCCCCTGGTCCATCCGGACTACGCGTCATATCAGGGCTCCGAGGCGGCGATTCGCCGCGGCAACGATTGCGGCTACAACGAGCTGATCAAGGGCGACGTCGCGCTGGGATTCGCCGATTCCGAGGTGATCGTCGAAGAGAGATACGTGGCCGACCACTCGCACCCGGCGCCGATCGAGCCGCACGGGGTGCTGGCGACGGTCGAGTCTGATGGCCGGGTGACCGTCTGGTCGTCGACCCAGGTTCCGTACTTCGCGCGCTCGGGCGTGGCGGAGACCCTCGAGCTTCCGATGAGCAAGGTCCGCGTGATCGTGCCTTCGCTTGGCGGTGGGTTCGGAGGCAAATGCGAATTTGGGATCGAGGCTCATGCTGTCGCCCTCGCGCAGAAGGCCGGCCGCCCCGTCCGGTTGATCCTCTCGCGCTCCGAGGAGTTCATCGTGCCGAACATGACGCGGCACGGTGCGGTGGTCGAGCTGAAGACCGGGCTCAAGAAGGACGGCACGCTGGTTGCCCGCGAGGCTCGGGTGGTGCTCGACACCGGTGGCAACGCAGCCCACGGCCCGGTGATCTCCGAGATCGCCACCATGCTCGCCGCCGGCCCATATCGGATCCCGCATCTCCGCATCGTCGGCCACGCGGCCTACACGAACAAGATCAGCGCGGGTTCCGTGCGCGCGCCGTCAGGTCCTCAGATCTGCTGGGCGCTGGAGCAGCACACGGATTCGCTCGCGAACGCCGTCGGCATGGACCCTTACGAGTTCCGCTTGAAGAACGCGGTCGAGGAGGGGGACACCGGGCCGACGGGCCAGCTCTTCGGCCGGATCGGTCTCAAGGAATGCCTGCAGCGGGCAGGGAAGCTGATCGGCTGGGAGAAACGGGCGAGCCTGCCGGCCGGCGAGGGGATGGGCATCGGCATCGGCTGGTGGTTCAGCGCGAGCAACCCCTCCGCGGCCACGTTGAAGCTGAGCGAAGACGGAACCGTCACGCTCCACACCGGCGCCAACGAGAACGGGAGCGGAGCGATCCAGGGCCTTCTTCACCTCGTGGCCGACGAGATGGGGATTCCGCTCGACGACGTTTCGGTCGTGTACCAAGACACCGACGTCGGTGCGTGGGACGGCGGCAGCTCCGGCAGCCAGACCGTGTTCAGCGTCGGCCGCGCCATCCAGTCTGCGGCCGTCGACCTGCGCGCGCAGATCTTCGAGGTGGCGGCCAACATCCTCGAGGCCGATCCGACGGACCTCGAGCTGCGGGACGGCACGGTCGGGGTGAAAGGCGCCCCCACGCGGTCGGTCGGCCTCGCGGACGTCGGGGCGAAGGCTTTCGAGACGCGCGGCACGCTCATCGGTCGCGGCACCGTGGCCGCGCTGCCGATGCCGCCCGACGCGGGGGCGAGCTGCAGCGGCCGGATCATGTTTCCGGCCTTTTTGGCTCCGGCGTTCTGCGCGCACGCGGCCAGGGTCACGGTCGATTCAGAGCTCGGCACGGTGATCGTCACCGAGGCGGCTGCGGTGCAGGAGGTGGGGAGGGCGATCAACCCCGTCGGCATCGAGGGCCAGATGGAAGGAGGCCTGATCCACGGTATGGGCAACGCGCTGATGGAGCGCAGCCACTTCGTTGACGGTCGCATGCTGAACGCGGGGTTCATGGATTACAAGCTCGTGACCGCGGCCGACGCGCCCAGAATCAAGACGGCGATCGTCGAGTCGCCTTCGGACGAAGGTCCGCTCGGCGTGCGGGGTGTCGGCGAGCCGCCCGTGATCGCCATCACCGGTGCCATTGGAAACGCGATCCGCGCCGCCACCGGCGCGACGGTCAGGGCCATGCCGATGACCCCCGACCGCGTGCTGTCGGCGCTGCACCAGAAGGCCGCCCAGTGAGCGCCGGTCAGTTTCTGGAACCGAAGTCCATCAAGGCCGCAGTCGCGCTGATGCAGAAGCACGGACCATCGGCCAGCGTGCTGGCCGGCGGCACCGATCTGGTCGTCCATGCGCGGAGCCGCAAGCAGAATCTGCCGGCGCCGCTTGTCCACCTGGGACGGGTTGCGGGCCTGCAGAGGGTGAGCGTCGACGCCGGCGGCCGGCTCCACCTCGGCGCCATGGTCACGCACGCGAAGATCGAGGCTTCCAGGAAGATCGCCGCCGGCTGGCCCGCCCTGGTCGACGCAAGCACGATCGTGGGCTCGCCCGCGACTCGAAACGTGGGCACGGTCGGGGGCAACCTCTGCAACGGATCACCGGCGATGGAGATCGGAGCGCCCCTGCTGGTTTACGGCGCCGAAGTCGCAATCGCCGGCGCGTCCGGCGTGCGCGTGGTGGCGCTGTCGGAGTTTCTGATCGGACCCGGGCGGACGGCCCGAAGACCCGACGAGATCCTGACCGAGGTCGTGGTTCCTCCGGCCGGCGCGTGGCACGGCAGCGCGTACATCCGGCTCGGATTTCGCCTGGCGATGGAGATCGCGGTGGTTGGAGCTGCGGCTGCAGTGCGGCTGGATTCGAATGGAAAAGTTGAGGACTGCCGGATCGCGCTCACGGCCGTGGCGCCCACGGTCATTCGCGCGACGGCGGCCGAGCACGCCCTGATCGGAAGCGATCCGTCGGAAGGGACACTGAAGCGGGTGGGCGAGGAGTCGCTGGCCGCGGCGAGGCCGATCGACGACGTCCGGGCGCCAGCCTCCTACCGTCTCGAGACCATCGCCGTCATCACGCGCCGCACCGTCGAGCTCGCCTTGCAGCGGGCGCACGCCAGGCTTGGAGGGAGGTGAGGCGATGCAGCAGCCGCTGAGCATCACCGTCAACGGGGACATCCACGAGGTCCATGTCGATCCCTCAATGAGCCTGCTTCAGTTCGTGCGCCATCAGCTCGGGCTCACCGGCTCCAAGGAGGGCTGCGAGGACTCAGAGTGCGGCGCGTGCATGATGCTGGTCGACGGCCGGCCCGTCAATTCGTGCTCGTTCCTGGCGCTGCAGGCCAACGGACGGGCTGTCACCACCGTGGAGGGGCTGGCCCGGGGTGCCGAGCTCCATCCGCTGCAGCGCCAGTTCGCCGAGCTTGGCGGCGTCCAGTGCGGCTACTGCACCTCGGGCATGCTCATGTCCGCGGCGGCGCTGCTCGAAACAAAGCCTAGGCCGTCGGAGGCCGAGATCCGGTGGGCGCTCTCAGGCAACCTGTGCCGCTGCACCGGGTACAGCAAGATCGTCCAGGCGGTCCAGGCCGCCGCCATCGAGCTCGACCCAAAGAAGAAGTAGCGGCGGTTCGCGCGGCTCAGTCGTTGCGCAACACCAGCGAGTAGCCCTGGCCCCGCTTGTTCACCAGGTCGACCGGGATCGCAAGATCGGCAAGGATCTTTCTCAGGCGCTGCACGTAGTTGCGCACCTCCTCGGGGAAAAGCGCGGGGTCGCTCCACGCCTGGCCCAGAATCTGGGCGGTGCTGAAGTACCGATGTGGATGGTCCAGCAGGAATTGGAGCAGCTGGAATTCGCGCTTGGTCAATGAGACTGCGGTGCCCTTGTGGCGAAGCACATGGTCGCCGGCATCGAGATCGAGGCCGTCCAGCTGCCAGAGTCGCTGGTACCAGAGATCGAGGCGGGTCTGATATCCCTGCATCTGAACCTCGATTATCCGAAGGTCTTCAGCGGCTGCCTTCTGCGCGAGGGGCTGCAGCTTGGCTATGTCCTGCCGCACGCGCTTGAGAATCCCTCGTTTGAACTCCAGCAGATCGGAATAGATGCTCATCCAGTGGCGCGCGTCCTCCCACCGGGTGGTCGCCAGATCTTCCCCTTCCAGCGGGAGGGACCCTCTTGCCTTCGGTCTAGTGGCCAATTTCGCATTGTGGATGATAGCCAGCCACTGTTGGAGATAGAGGAGAAGCTCCCCTTCGCTCGGATTGTTGCTGATGTTCTTATGGCACGGGTCGTAGATCTAAGGCATGAGAAAGGTCAACACCAAGGTCGCGCGACCTGATGTCGTTGCGGCCATCCGCGGTGGTGATTGGAGCATGCGGATGGAGGGCGAAGGGCTTCCGAGCCACGCGAGCCTTAAGCAGGCTATCTACTGGAGTCAGATCTACACCGAAATCCTGGCGATGGAGGAGAAGGTTCTGGCCCGCATTCGGGAGCTCATCGCCAAGCAGTCCCCAGAAGCTCGCCGCGAGGTCGAGCTGACCAATGTACCGGTGGTCGTCGCCCAGGCCGAGAAGTTTCGGCAACGCCTTGGTTATTGGGAGGCGAGAGTGCTGCATCTCAATGCACATCCCCGACCCGTTCTGTGAAGTGAGCTCGAGGAGTTCCCTATTCACAGCAATTCGTGTTTCAACAAGGTGAAGGAATAAACGGCAGTTCAGCAACCCGTTCAGGCGCCGGCAATCGTCCCCGCTCCCATCGAGAGCGTTTCGACGACCGAAGCAGGCGGCTACAACTTTCGAGCGGCAGCGGCGATCGGCTTCGTAGTCGCAGTGGTCGATGTGCTGCTCGTCGGGCGCTTCCTCGGCAAGTTGTTGGGGGCGTCCTCGCAATCGGCTTTCGTCAACTTCATCTATTCGGTGAGCGGGCCTCTCGTCGCTCCGTTCAGGGGCATATTCGGGAACTCAGGATCGGGCACGAACAGCTTCGAAACGGCATCGCTCGTCGCGATCGTTGTTTACGCGGTGATCGGTTGGGGCCTGGTCGCGCTGATCCGAATCGTCACCGCTCCGCGCGGCACCAAACCACTGACGTCGTGATTGACAACCGTTCGTGGCCGCAGCCACAGAACATCGCAACTCGTTGTTCAAGACCGGGCCGCAAGGCGGCCTGGGGGGTTTAAGGAACATGGCAATACTCATATGGATCGTCGTCGGCGGAATAGCGGGCTTCCTAGCCAGCAAGTTGATCTCTGGCAAGGGCATGGGATTGCTCGCAGATATTGGCGTCGGAATTCTGGGCGCGTTCCTGGGGGGCTGGCTCGCCGGTCTTGCCGGAATCTCGGTGAACAGCGGGACGTTCACCGTTGGCGGGATAGTCGCCGCGTTTGTGGGCGCCCTGCTCCTCCTCATTGCGTTCAGGTCCGTCACCAAGCGCGGACGGATCCACGCTTAGACGTCTCTTGCGTTCGCGAGCCTCGCAGAACCTACCCTCTGCGAGGCCCTTCGTCACTCATTTGACCCTGGAGTCGAGGCGGCGATGGCTGCGGCGCCAGCGGCGGGTCAACGGCATCAGGCGCGTGTCAAGCAGCCGGTCGGTGGTTGCAGTCGCGCTCACGCTCATCGTCGTCGCGATCGGTGCCGCGGCCGGCATGCGATAGGACGGTTTCGTTTGCCCTCCCTCACCGGAGGTCGCGGATCGTCCGGCTGAGCGCCAGCACGCTCATGCAGTAGGAGACGGCAACCCCACCGGCAATGAAGAAGATCGCGGACGGGCCGATCAGCGGGATGGCGGCGGCGGCGGCAATCGGAGCGACCGGACCCACCAGGAACGATCCGAAGTTGTCCACGCTTGTCACCCGGCCCAAGAGTTGCGCCGGCACGTGCTTCTGCAGCGCGGACTCCCACACCGTATTGGTGAAGACGATCGAGGCACCGAAGCCCGCGGCGGCACACAACACGATCGGCAGCAAAGGCACGCCGTGCGCGGCCGCCGACAGGCCCAGCAAAGCATTGCCCACGTAAAGCGCGACCCCGAATCTCTTGATCCGAAGGTTGCCCGCGAGCAGGCCGCCCACCACCTCGCCCACGCCGGTGGCCGCGCCGATGAATCCGAACGTGGCGGGGGTGCCGTGCAGCACCTGAAGGACCAACAGCGGCAGGGCAACGCTGAAACAAGCGAAGTAAAAACCGTTGGTGAACCCGAAACCAACGATGGTCAGCCAGAGCCACCTCACCGAGAACGTAAACGAGATGCCATCGCGCATCTGCCTCAGAAGCGAGTTGGGCGGTGGTTGCTCGTGCTTTGGGGGGTTGGCGAGGTAGAACACACCGAAGCTGAAAAAGAATGTGGCCGCGTCGATGGCAAAACCGACTGGCGGGCCGCCCCTGGCCACCACGAGCCCTCCGAGCAAGGGTCCGGCCACCCGGGCGGATTGGCCCGCGAGACCGCGGAGCGCGTTGCCGGCCATCAGGATTTCCGCCGGCACCAGCTGGGGCATGATCGCCTGCATCGCCGGGCCGTAAAAGGAGAACGCCAGCCCGAAGAAGGCCGAGGTCAGATAGAGATACGGGATCTGAAGGTGTCCTGTCAGACCAAGGAGCGCGATGACGCCGACCACGATTCCGCTGGCCAGGTCGGTGGCCAGGATCACGTGGCGGCGGGAGAGGCGATCGACGATCGCCCCGCCGAACAGGACCACCACCAGCTGAGTCGTGATGAAGACCGTGAACCCGACGCCAAGCTGCAGCGGGCTTCCACCGAGGGCCAGGATCTGAAACGGAAGCGCGACCATGTAGAGGGCGTTGCCGATCTGCGAGACCGACTGCCCGATCCACAGCAGCCGGAAGTCGCGATGCCGCAGCGGCGTGAGCATCCTCATCGGAACGGCCTAGCTTAGGGTCGCCTGTCAACGGGCACACCAGCCAAAAGTTCCTAGGTGGTGTCGAGACTGTGGATGCTGGTCGCCTAAGTAGCTAGTGTGCGACCCCTCCCGAAGGGTCCTTCAGCCTCGACCGAGCCGGCTACTGCTGCGGGGCGGGGAGGCTGGGCTCCGGCTGATTCCACGGCGCCGGCTGTCCCGGCTGGCGCGGGCCGAAGTTGGGACCACCGGGTTGACCGAACCCCGGAGGAAGGTGGCGCATACCCGGCCCGAACGGGCGCGGGTTCGAGATCGTCTGGCCGCCACTCTGGCCATCAGGTCCTGGAAGACCTGTCACAACGTCCTGGCTTCCGACGGCGAAGGCAAGCGTCCCCGCTCCCAGCCCGACGCCGAGGACCAAAAGAGCGGCGGCAAGGATGCCCAGGGTGCGTTGGGTCACTGGCCGGAGCTCTGCTGCAGCAGGTCGCGCGCCTTCTGGTACTCCTCCGCGTTGATCTCGCCGGCGGCGAACCTACGGGAGAGGATGTCGAGCGGCGTATCCCGGAGCGGCGCCGGCGGTGGAGTTCCGGACGGAGTCACCGTCCGGCTCATTCCGGAGCTGCCAGCGGATCCTCTGACCAGCCAGACGATCAAGAGCGTCAGGCCTGCAAGGAAGAGCAGGCCGGCCAGGCTGCCGAACAAACCGTACGGAAAAAAGCCCCAGGGGCCCATGTGGTGTATCACCAGTTGAGATCAGCCTCCATCAATGTTGTCGGTCGGCCCTTCGGGCACGGTTCGAATCTAGATTACGAGGCTTGGGACTGGATCAGATTCTCCTGAGAATCCACGACGCCGCCCTGAGCGCTGTGGAACCTAACCTTTCATCGTGAATCGCGTCATGCCGCCCGCTGGATGGTCGCGCGACTACGTCGAGCCGCCTGCCCGAGCGGTCGTGACTTTCATCGACCTGGGGCGCTCATGCACCGCCACCTGGTTCGACCCTCAGTTCCGCCCAGAGCCACCTGACTGCAACCAGGCGTACGGAATCTGCTTCGACGCAACGGGTCGGATTCTCCTCGTGCGCCTCGAAGGCGATTACTGGAACCTTCCTGGCGGCGGGGTCGAGGCGGGTGAAAGCCTCGAGGAGGCGCTGATCCGCGAGGTCGGAGAGGAGGCGTGCGCGCGCGTGATCGCGAGCCGGTACATCGGCTGCCAGAGGATCGACGATCCAGGACATCCATCAGGCCCGCAGAGCTACTACCAATCGCGGTTCTGGGCGCGCATCGACCTCTTTGACTGGGAGGCGCGCTTCGAGGCGAATGAGCGCTGTCTTGTATCGCCCGGCGATTTTCTCGCCACGCTTGCCTGGGGCCAAGCCGTCACGGCACGCTTCATTCTCGAAGCCGGGCTCGAACTGGAAACCAGGTGGATTTCAGGGTTCGATGATGGCGGGTGAGGTGACTGCGGTCGACGCAGAAGCGGCCGGCTCGCGGCTCTCAACAAGGATCGCGCTGGGATTGCTGTCGCTGGGCATCCTGATCGATCTCTTCGCGCTTCCTCACGTCGTGGAGGGCGACGGGCGCTTGAGGTTCGAAGCGCTGCAGGCGTGGCTTGGCGGTGGCGCAGTACCAAGTCTCAAGTACCCGCTGATCGGATCTCTTCCTTCGATCCCGTTGCTGTTGCTCGGTCGCGCCATCGCCTCGCCCGAGTGGTGGGCCGGCAGGTACAACGTGGTCGTCTTTGCCTGCGGCCTCGCCGCGCTTTACCGGTTGCTCCACCGTCGAGTCGCGCACGACGTGCTCTGGACCTTCCTGCTCCTGCTCGGGACCACGGCTATGCTCCCCAACGCCCTGACCGAGTTCGGCGCCGAGACGTTCAGCGCCATGGCCGTGGCTGTGGGGCTCGCGGCATGGAGCTCCGGTCAGTGGAAGTCTGCGTCGGTGCTGCTCGCTCTCGGGGTCGCCAACCTTCCCGCCAGCCTGGTCGGGCTCGTGCTGGCTCTGGGCTGGTGGGCCTGGCGCGAGAAGCGGTGGCGAGCCGTGATCCCCATCGCGCTCTCGATCGGACTCTGGTTGCTGGAGAACGTCGTTCGACGCGGCTCGGCGATGGCGAGCGGCTACGAGGGAGATCATGGTTTTCAAACCGCTCTCCCGTACTCGGGGCTGCCCGGGTTCAGCTATCCCACAGTCTTCGGCGTGGCGTCACTCACCCTGTCATTCGGGAAGGGCCTTCTGTTCTTCACGCCGGGACTCTTTCTCGTTTTCGCGAGGGGCGTCTCCGCGCTGCAGCGGTTGCGGCCCCTCGTGACGATGTGGCTCCTCTTCGTGGTGGGCCTCGTGCTGGTCTACGGGAGCTGGTGGGCCTGGTACGGCGGCTTCACGTGGGGGCCCCGGTTCCTGCTGTTTGCCTCGATTCCCGCCTCGCTGCTGCTGGCGGCGCAGGTCCGCCGCCCGCCTGCCCATCTTCTCCCGGGCACTGTCGTGCTGCTCGCGCTGATGCTGTCGCTCTGGGTCGCCGTCGACGGGGCGGCGTTGGGCCGGTTCGGTCAGAATTCGTGCTCCGCCAACCATTACGCCCTCGAGTCGTTCTGCTGGTACGTCCCGGAGTTCAGCGTGCTCTGGACTCCCTTCGTCTTCCACGCAACATTTGATTGGCGCGACTCGGTGATCGCCGCCTATGACCTCGGAGTCGTCGTGTATGTTGCTTGGCCGCTGCTCCGCGGTTGGGCTGCAGCGGCTGCCAGCCGCCTGGGCGAAACCTGGAACAGCCGCCGGACCTGGCGCGCGTGGCGCTTCTGATCCAGATGAAGTCGACGCGTTGGGGACCTCTGGCGACCTGGTTTGCCCTCGTCCTTTATGTGGTCCTTGCCTTTGCTGTCTTCTCCACGGCGTGGATCGATCCCGGCGCTTCGTGGCTGGGTGACAACAAGGACCCCAAGCTCTTCATCTGGTACCTCGGGTGGATCCCCCACGAGCTGGCCGCCGGGCGCAACCCGCTGATCACGGACTACCTGTCCTATCCGCCTGGCGTAAACCTCATGTGGAACTCATCGATCCTCTTGCCCGCCCTTCTGCTCTGGCCTGTCACGAGCCTTGCCGGCCCGGTTGTCTCGTACAACCTCTTGATCACGGCCTCGGTGGCACTTTCGGCCTGGCTTGGCTACCTCGCAGCGCGCCGCTTCGTGAGCAGCGTCCCCGCATGCTTCTTTGCAGGCTCTCTCTACGGCTTCAGCCCCGGCATCATGGCCCAGGCCACGGGCCACCCTCACGCCCTCATCGCGCTCCTGCCACCGATCGTTCTCATCCTGGGCCACGAGATCCTTGTGCTCCAGCGACGCAGCCCCGTTTTGCTCGGAGTACTCGCCGGGGTGGCCGCCGCGCTGCAGCTGTTGACCGGCGAGGAGGTGCTGGCCACCACGGCGCTGATTGCGGCGATAGGCATCGCGGTGCTGGCTGCCCTTCACCCGAAAGCTGTGAAGGAGAAGGCACCGTATGCCGCCAGGGCGGCGGTGATCGCGACGCTGACGTTTGCCTTCCTGGCTGCGTACCCGCTCGGCGTGCAGTTCCTCGGTCCCCAGCGCGTATCCGGCAACGTGCAGAGCCCGGACGTGTACGTGACCGATCTCTTATCCCTGGTGGTGCCGAACCATGTCCTGCTGCAGAACTCGATCACGGCCCAGATCGCCGGCCATCTTGCCGGCAACCGCACTGAAGACGACGCCTACCTCGGCGTGGCGCTGCTCGTCCTGTTTGGGATCGGGGCCGTGGCCGGGTGGCGCCGCACGGCGATTCGGTGGGCCACCCTCATGACGGTCGCGATCATCGTCCTTTCATTTGGCCCCCATCTTCACTTCTTCGGGCGAGCGACGCCGATCCCCCTCCCGTGGGCGGCGATCGGCTGGATGCCGCTCATCGGGAGCGCTCTGCCGTCGCGCCTGATGCTCGCCGCGTTCCTGGGCGCCGGGATCGTGATCGCCACGTTATGGGAGCCGGGCCGGCTGGTCGGCCGTGGGAGGCGAATCGCGGCGGCGGTGCTGCTCGTGGCCGGACTCGTCATGGTCTTCCCTGCCGTCCCTGCCACCAGCACCGGCGCGCAGGCCCCCGATTTCTTCCGGGCTGGTGGCGCGGTCGGCCGCATCTCCCCTGGGACCGTGATCCTGGTGACCCCGTTCTCGAGCCGCCAGTCGACCGACGCGATGTACTGGCAGACACTCGCCGGCTTCCGGTTTCGAATGCCGGAGGGCGACGCGTTCACTCCTGGCCCATTCCTCGGTCCGCATCCAACCCACCTTCAAGCCTCGCTCGACGCGCTGGACCAGGGCCGGGCGGTGCCGGTCACAGACGAGGAGCGCCGCCTCGCGCGGGCGGACCTGGCCTCACTCGGAGTGAGGTCGATCGTCGCCGGACCCTCTCCGGGTCACGACGCGATAGTGCGTTATCTCACCGCCGTCACCGGCTCGTCGCCCACGCTGACCGAGGGCGTCGACGTCTGGTGGTCCCTCAGCCCATCCGGCCCTTGATGATGGGCGCCATCGCACCGAGCACGGTGAAGACACCGATCACGACGAGGCCCCCATAGTTGTCCGGGTTGAGGACCCCGGCCTCCACCGCCATCAATGCAATTCCGAGGCCCAGCACGAGGCCGCCCAGCCCACCTGTCCGAGCGATATCCGCGCCATGCGGCGCGCGAGCGACGCGACCGGTGTGCCTGGCTGTAACGTCACCCCGCAATGGTTCCGACCTCCAGCCTGGCCCGGCGGTGAAGCTTGCGCTCTGACGAGCTCGAGGATCCGGCCGCGCCTGCCCGAACTGGCTGGCGCGAGGTTCTCCGTGGCCCGCAGAGCGGCCTGACCCTCGGGTTGACGCTGCTCACGCTCTCGGTCGCGACCGAGTCGCTCGTGATCACGGCCATCATGCCCGCGATCGTTCGCGACATCGGAGGCCTCTCCCTCTACGGGTTTGCCTTCAGCGCGTTCTTTCTCGCCGGCCTGGTGTCGATCCCGATCGCGGGTTGGGGGGTCGATCGCTTTGGACCGGCCGTTCCGTTTGGCGTCACGATGTCCATCTTTCTGATCGGAACCTTGATCGCGGCCCTGTCGCCGAACATGCCTGTCCTCGTCCTGGCGCGTGGAGCCCAGGGCCTTGGAGCGGCCGCCCAGTTCACCATCTCGCAGAGCACCATCGCGCGAGCCTATCCCCTCAGCGCGCGCGTGCGCGTCCTGTCGTTGATGTCGGCCACGTGGATCCTGCCCAGCCTGTTGGGGCCATCCCTGGGCGCGGCGATCACCTCGCTCCTCGGATGGCGCTGGGCGTTCGGCATCATCCTGCTGCCGGCGCTGTTGGCGACTGTTTTCACGTTCCCACTCCTGCGGCAGGTCAGGCCGGCCGGGACGGCATCCGCTCGACCAACCGTCCGTCGCCCGCTCCAGGTCGCCCTCGGGACGGGGCTTCTCGTCACCGGCCTCACCTATTTCTCGTGGTGGGGCGCGATCGTGACAGTGGCGGGGCTGGCCGTCGCCGTCGACGCGCTCAGGCACACTCTGCCCGCCGGAAGCCTGAGTGCCCGGCGCGGTCTGCCGGCGATCGTGGCCGCAAGCTTCTTCCTGAACCTCGGTTTCTACGCGGCCGCGAGCTTCGTGCCGCTGGTCCTTGTCGGTGTCCGTGGAACGTCCGTGTTCGCGGCGGGCCTCGGCATCATGGCGTCGACGGTGGCCTGGACCGTGGGCGTGTGGCTCAACACGCAGCTCGTCGATCGCTACCCTCGGGGACTCCTCGTGGCCGGCTTTGCGATGCTGCTTGCGGCCAGCAGCGTCGGGTTTGCAACAGCCATCTATGGGGCCCCGCTCCTCTTCGCGTACCTGACCCTGCCGTTTGCCGGCCTCAGCATGGGCATCTGCTTCAACACCCTCACGCTGAACGCGATGGCCGCGGCGTCGCGCGGCGCTGAGGGCTTTGCGCTGGCGGGCCGCAACCTAACTGCCAACCTCGGCACCGCGGTCGGCACAGGTGTCGGGGGCGCGGCGCTGGCGGCAAGCCAGGCGGCGGCGCTCGGGCTCA
>JBIOJB010000083.1:0-13509 GCA_044450465.1 Candidatus Dormibacterales bacterium
CCGCGGAACCCCCTCCTCTCATGCACCACGCATGGTGGCGTCGGGAAGAGTGACGCGCCCGGAGCACGGCCGGAGTAAATCCGGCCGATGCACGACGGGAAAGTCCGGTGAAGTCACCCGCGCCTGTGTCATAAATCGCGCTCTTCCGGTGCTCTTCTGACACAGTCCGGACAAAGTTCGGCAACACGCCCATCCCATGATGCGGGCATGTTCCAGCGCACGCAGCATTCAAAAAAGGCAGGCACCGATTTGACCGAGCGCATCATCGACGCAAAGGACGTCTGGAAGCGTTATGAGACCGGGCGCCACAAGGTCGACGCCCTGCGCGGCATCGACCTTGTCGTGCATCGCGGCGAAGTGGTGGCGATCATGGGCCCCAGCGGGTGTGGCAAGACCACGCTCCTGAACTGTCTGAGCGGTCTCGACGTGATCGACGGTGGGACGGTCAAGATCGCCGGCAGGGACCTCAAGGACCTCACCGACAACCAGCGCACCGACTTTCGCGCCCGCGCGATGGGCTTTGTCTTCCAGACCTACAACCTGCTTCCCGTGCTCACGGGCGTGGAAAACGTTGAGCTGCCGATGCTCGTGGCCGGCGTCAGACCGTCCGAGGCGAGAAAGCGTGCCGAAGCCGCGATCGAAATGGTCGGCGTTGGCGCATGGTCGCGCCACCGGCCGGCCGAGATGAGCGGGGGCCAGAGGCAGAGGTTCACCATCGCCCGCGCCCTGGCGACGAAGCCATCCATCGTGTGGGCCGACGAGCCGACGGGAGCCCTCGACAGCGAGACGAGCGCCGGGATCATGGAGTTGATGGTCGAGCTGAACCAGCAGAATCAGCAGACCTTCGTGTGGGTCACCCACTCGGAGGAGGTCGGGGCCCTGGCGAAGCGGCTGATCCGCATGCGCGACGGCCGGATCTTCTCCGACTCCCAGGAGCCTGCCGTTCAACTCGACGGCTCCGGCCCCAGCGAGGCGGCGAAGGCCGTATCGAGGATCGATTGAGCATCTTCTTCGGCATACCCGCGCTCAACGTGGCCGGCTGGATGGCAGCCGCGGTCGGGGCTGTGCTGGGTGGCCTGATTCTCCTTGCGGCTGTCAACCGGGTGCTGCTGAAGATGGCTCTGCGCAACCTCCCGCGGCGGCGAGCGCAAACCGTGCTGATCCTTTTCGGGCTGATGCTCGCAACGCTGATCATCACCGCATCCCTGTCCGTCGGCGACACGCTCAACTACTCGCTGCAGGACATCCAGCTCCGGCAGATCGGCGGCATCGACGAGGCCTTCACCCTCCACCCAGCGACCCAATTTGTGCAAGGCGCGTCGACCTCCGACACCGAGTTCTTCACCGAGGCGCAGGCCGCGGACATCATCGCCCGCAGCAAGGCCGATCCGAACATCGCAGGGGCGATTGGGGTGATCGCCGCGTCCGGATCGATGATCGACTCGACCACGAGCCAATCGTCGTCCGAGAACGTCGCCGTGTTCGGCGTACCCGCGAGCTTCGGCAGCATCTGGGGTCAGCTGCACAGCAGATCGGGCTCCAACCTGGACGTGGGGAAGCTGGCGCCGAACGAGGTGTTCATCGGCAACTCGCTGGGCGACAAGCTGAATGCGCAGCCCGGCGACAACCTGCAGCTCTACGTCGACGGGCACCTGACTCAGGTCGTGATCCGCGGCGTGCTCGACACGGAGATCAACCCCAGCATCGCCAACCATGGGCCCATCGTCAACTCGGTCCTGATGCCGCTCGGCACCTTGCGCGTTGTGATGCAGCGGGCCAGCGGCTACAACCTCGTCTTCGTCCACAACCGCGGAACCGGCGGCTTCGACGACCTCGGAAGTGGAGGCGCAACCGGCGCCGAGATCACCAAGCACTTCCGGGTGGCGTTCACCGATCCGCAGGCCGCGGCCGACCTGTGGGCCTACCTGAACACGCCGGCGATCAAAGCCCAGATCAAGAAGACCCACGACCAGGCGTCGTTCCTCGACCCCGGCCAGGACCTCAGCCGGCGGCTCCTCGTGGAGCTGAACCAGCCCGCCGTCACGGCCGAGTTCAAAGCGCTCGCCGGCGACAGGTTCGTCGACCGGATCATGAGCGACGCCGCGGCCGCCGCGGCGGCGCCTACCGGAGGACAGGCCGCCGCCCAGGCGGCCCAGGAGCAGGTGTTCCAGCTGGTCGGCGCGCTTCAGGTCGACAGCGCCGCAGCTGCGGACATGAAGACCTTCCTCGCCCAACCGAGCATTCGGATACCTCTCCTCGCTGCCGTGGCCGCACTCCCCTCGGGCAGCGCGGAGCAGAGCTCCGTGACCGACCTCTATGCAGAGATCGATCAGCCCGGTTTGACCGCGAAGTTCAAGAGCACCATCGGAAACAGCGGATTTCAGACCGCCATCTCCCCGGTGATCGCGGCCATCGCTCCAGACCAGCGGGCGACGTTCACGGACATCACCAATCGCCTCGACCTGTACACCTACTCCGCTTACAAGGCTGACGCGGTGACCTTCGCTCAGACGGGCGGTGTGTTCATCACGGCCGCCCTTTTAGGAGTCAGCTTCTTCTCCATTGCTGTCGGCATCCTTCTGATCTTCCTGATCTTCGTGATGCTCGCCGCAGAACGCCGGGCTGAGATGGGCATGAGCAGGGCCGTTGGCCTCAAGCGCCGCCACCTCACGCAGATGTTCCTTTTCGAGGGCACGACATACACGCTCGCGTCAAGCATCGTCGGCGCCGCCCTCGGCGTGGGGGTTGCGGCCCTCATGATCCGCGTGCTCTCGAGCGTGTTCAGCGGCTTCTACCAAGGCATCACGTTGACCTTTCACGTCGAATGGACGAGCGCCGTCATCTCGATGTGCCTTGGAATCCTCCTGACGTTCATCGTCGTCGCCTACTCCGCCTACAAGGTGAGCCATCTCAACATCGTGGCCGCGATACGTGACCTCGACGAGAGCGAGCACCGCGACGCGGGAATGCTGAGGCTCTTCACCGCCCCGTTTGGCGTGATGTGGCTGGCCTTGAAGCAGCTGAGGCACGGTCATCCGCTCGTCTTCCTCGGCCGTATCACCATGGGCACGGTCGCCGCCATCCGCACCTTCTGGTGGGCCCTGTTCCGCCGTGGTCCGCTGACCATCCTGCTGGGCGCCGGCCTGGTCGCCCTCACTCTCGGAGACAATGCCCCGCTCGCGCACACCGAGATCGCTTACGCGGCCGGAATCTCGCTCGTCATCATCGGAACGGGACTTCTGGTCAGGTGGATCCTGACCACGGCGCACGTCCGCCAGCACGTCGCTGCTCGCATCGGATTCACGGCCGCCGCGCTCGGACTTCTCCTGTACTGGGGCCGGCCGTTCGGCCGCGTCGAGACTCTGCTCCATCTGGAGGTCCAGCTGCAGACCAAGCAGCTGCTCGGCGGTCCCGAGGTGTTCGTGCTCTCGGCTCTGATGACGCTACTTGGCGCGATCTGGCTGGTGATGTACAACAGCGACCTGTTGATCCGGAGCGTGATGTTCTTCATCGGGCGGATCGGCGGGCTGGCGGCGGTGACGCGCACCAGCATGGCTTATCCGATGGCAACCAAGTTCCGCACGGGAATGGCGGTAGCAATGTTCGCGATCGTCACGTTCATCATCGTGTACACCTCGGTGTTTAAGGACGTGCTGGTCCAGAACTTCGCACAGGTCGACCAGGTCTCCGGTGGCTGGCAGATCGTGGCCGGCACGCCTGACAACAACTTCAACCAGACTGACCAGACGAGATTCCCAGCCGACGTCGCGTCGCTCGTTGCCTCCAACCCCGCGGTGGCCGCGGAGCTCAAGGGCATCGGTTGGGAGAACCAGACGCTCGGCGTGCAGATGAGACAGGTCAATGCGGACGGTTCGCTGGGCAAGGTTCCTGGGGACAGCGGTTACGCCGTACGCGTGGTCGACAACGGATATCTGAGCGCGAGCGGGTACGCCCTCCAGCTGCGGGCGAGCAGGTACCCTTCCGACCGCTCTGTATGGAACGCCGTTCGCGACCACAGCGGGTACGCGATCATCAACGCGTCCAGCCTGGATTCTCAGAACGGCAATGCGGCGAACATCCAGGGCATCAAGCCCACTGATTCGACCTTCAAGCCGTTCCAGGTACAGGTCACGCCGTTTGCCGACAAGACAGCCACCGGCCCGGCGTGGACGCTTACGGTGGTCGGCTTCATGAAGTCGAACGCTCAGTGGGGTGGCCTCTATGTCTCGACCCAGACCGCGCTGGCGAGCGGGTTGTACGTCACCCCGACCACAGAGATTCCTCCCGCCCTGCCTGCAGCCGGCCAGCCCCTGGTGCCGACCGGCTACTACTTTTCCATCAAGCCCGGGGTCGACGTGAACAAGGCGCGACTCGACCTTGGCCGGATGCTCGTCCAGGACCAGCTCGAGCCGGTGATAGTCGCCGACCAGCTTGGACAGCAGCTCAGTGGAACGCTGACGCTGCTCAACCTGGTCACCGGGTTCCTTGCGCTCGGACTGATTGTCGGAATCGCCGGGCTCGGCGTGATCAGCACGCGCGCGGTGGTGGAGCGCTGGCAGCAGATCGGCATGCTTCGGGCGCTCGGCTACAGGCGCTCGCTGGTCCAGCGGTCGTTCCTCATGGAATCGAGCCTGATCGCGATCCTCGGATTGATCATCGGCGCCATCGTCGGCGTGTGGCAGTCGTATCGGTTCTTCGTCGTGGACAAGACCTTCGGCACGGTGGACTTCCACGTCCCGGCCGTCGAGATAGCTCTGATCCTGGGCGGTGCTTACGTAGCGACGCTCATCACGACCTACCTGCCCGCTCGAGCCGCCTCACGCGTTGCCCCCGCCGAGGCTCTGCGTTATGAGTAATGGCGCGGGTGAGGACAGAATGTCCTCCCCCGCGGAACCCCCTCCTCTCCTGCACGACGCCTGGTGGGTTTTTGAAGAGTGGCGTGCCCGGAGCGCGGCCGCAGTGAATGCGGCCGATGCACCACGCGGGAACCGGTTCTAACCAGGCCAGTGGCGCGCGATGCGTCGATCTATATATGGCGCGGGTGGCCGGCGACCAACCCACGATTGGGTGTCGACAGGGGGCCGGCAGACGCGGTCATGGGTTCGTCGGTCTCCAGCAGCAGGCCCGCCGACACCAGTCCGCGCAGCCACAGCATCCCGCCGGACCCGAAGGCAAGCAGAGGGCCGATGTCACCCGTGGCGAGCAGGTGGTGGACCGGCTCAGGCACCTCGCCAAGGGCCGCGTGGCGGAGCATGGTCGCGCTCGCGGGATTCACCTGGCCCCAGGCCCGTCCCGCAATCTGAAGCGCGCGGTTGCGACGGTGGTGCAGCAGCACGAGGCCGGCGACATACCCGGCGATGAGCTCGTCCGTCGCAGGAGTCGACTTCGCGATCCAGGTGAGGTCGCTCGCGAGAGGCTGCGGCCCGGCCGGCTGGCGGTGGACGCCGATCAGGCGAGGAACCGGGTCCCACGGCGGGCCGGGCTCGATCTCAAGCTCACCGATGAGGAGGCGCCCTCCACCGATCGCCACCTTTAGGTCCGGGCCGGCCGACACCGCGCATTCCACTCCGTTTGGCATGCGGGGCTTGCGCGGCGTGGTCAGGCAGACGACGTAGTCGCCGAACTTCAGGTCGTGAACGCTGAGTACGGACCCGCGCCTGGTGGCTCCGAAAAGCAGCCCACCCAACAGCTCACTCGAGGAGTGGGACTCGGCGATCACTGCCTTGACGCTTCCGGCTCGATGAGCAGCAGCGGCCTGGCCGAGTGAACTGCCAGCTCGTGGCTCACGCTCCCGAGCACCAGCTCGGCCACGCCGCCGCGACCACGCCGGCCAACGATGATGATGTCGGCGTTCTCCTCGTCAGCGACCTCGGCGATGACAGACGCCGGCCGCCCATCCCGCATGACGGTTCGATATCGCAAGCCCGACGCTCGCAACCGCTTGCACCAGCGGTTCTCGAACTCCGCCTTCATCTCCTTGCGCCACTCTTCGTCGAACTGGATGGGCACCCCATACGGTTCGGGGAAATAGACGGGCACGTGCACCGCAAAGACCGCCGTGATCTGCGATCCCATGCCCCTGGCCATGCGGATCGCCCATTTCAGAGCATCGTCCGAGTGCTCCGAGCCGTCCACTCCGACCACGATTCGCTTGATTCCGGACCGTCCGGCCATGTCAGCCTCTTTGTCCAGTCATGCAACCATCTTTCGCCGCGGCGACCCGGTCGCAACAGGGCCGAATTGCCTCAGGTCGATAGGGTCGATCGACCCGCCGCCCCTTCGGCCGGAGCCTACGGGCCAGGTCGCGCTTGGCCCGAATCAGGCAGGCCGCGGTACGGGAGGAAAGAGCCCTCTGGGCCACGTCGCGGAGCTGCCGGCGGGCCGCTTCACCCTCGCATCCGCGCCACGCGGTAGCCGTTCCAGCACCCGGCCCAATCCTGTCCGGTTGAGCGTGTCCGAGGTCGTCCTCACGGACGTGCTGGCCACGCGATCGAGGCCCTTGCGACTCATGTAGTTGAATCCCATCACGCGGAGGTCGTCGGCGCGCGGCTCAATCAGGACCACCCGCTTGCCCGCGCGTTCAAGCGCCGCCACTTCTCGATCCAGGATGCGGCGATTGTCGCCCCGCACCAACGCGGCCACGGGTCCCGTTGGGGCGAGCAGCGTCCCGCGATGACGGGAGGACATGGGGTTGAGGCACACGACCAGCTCAGCGTCCGATTCGCGGATCAAATCGAGGTTTGCCGGCGAGAACATCCCGCCGTCGATGTAGCGCCGCCCTTCGATGGTGACCGGGTGATAGAAGCCCGGGATCGCGCAGGAGGCTGCGACGGCGTCGCAAAGATCGACTCGCGGCGCTCTGCCCCGAGTGAAGATCACGCGGTCGCCTGTCGTGTAGTCGATGGCCGTGATCCAGAGGTGCGGGTGGGGCGGCCAGCCCGAAGGCACCACGCGCCGCACCAGCGCTTTCAAAGGCTCCGTAGAGATGACACCGTGCGGCATCCAGGCGATGATGCCCGCGGGCCCGTACTTCCACGGTTCTCTGAGGCTGCGGAGGGCGAGCTGCGGCGAGCCCAGGAGAGGGCGCGGAAAGTGCCAGTGGATCCGCAGCTTCCCGCCGAAGCGGTCGGCCGTGTCGCCCCCCTGCTCGGTCAGCCCCTCAATCACCTCGCCGGAGCCGTACGCCATCAAAAGCCAGGGCGGCACCGCCGCCGTCAGAAGCGCGCCGATCATCGACCCGGCGGAGGTGCCCAGCACGTAGTCGGCGGAGCCCGGGTCCCAGCCGGTCTGCTGCGCGATCGCCTGGAGGGCTCCGATCATCCATGCCCCTCCGACCAGGCCGCCGCCGGATAAAACGAGCGCGGACTTTGGCGATCTAGCCATCAGCGGCCTCGCCGGACCGATTGGTCACTCGACGAGATGACCGAGAGCGGCGAGCGTCTCGGTCGCCTTGAGCTGATCCGAGTCCGGTACAAGCACGTAGTCGGTATCAAATGTCGACACTACGAAAACGCTTATACCCGCCTTTGCGATCGGGCTGAGAAGGGATGACAGCACCCCCACGGCTGCAAGCGGTATGGGACCGGCGAGCTGGAGAGCGCGGAACGGCCCCTCGCACTTCACGCCGTTCGGGACAAGGTTTGACTCACAGACGATCGACAGCTCCTCGGCCGTGCGGACGGTGCAGACGAGCGCTCCTTCCTGGGCCGCCCAGTCCGGAAGCGGGTCCGCGCCGCCCATTCGGCAGACGCTGAGCTGCGGGGAGAGCCAGGTCAAGCGCAGGGCAATAGACTTCCTCGGCGAAGACGCAGACGGTCCAGCCGGCCTTGGAGGCGACTCATGGAATTTCGAGAACTCTTGCACAAACGGCGCATGGTTCACCGCTTCACGAGTACGCCCGTAGATAGGGAGTTGCTGTTGAGGGTCCTGGAAGTCGCTCGCCACTCTCCGTCTGCAGGCTTCAGCCAGGGCTTCGAGCTCCTCGTCCTCGACGAGCCGCGCCGCCTGGACCGGTTCTGGCACCTGACGGAGCACCCCGAACATCCCTACGAGGCCGAGGAGCTCCATGACCGGCCGCCGTGCATCGTGCTCGCGATCGCCAACAAGCCCGCCTACCTCGAACGCTACTCACGGCCTGACAAGGCGCCTTTCGGCCTTCAGAAGGAGGACGCGTGGCCCGTGCCGTACTGGGACGTGGACACCGGCATGGCAGTGATGCTCGTGCTGCTGGCGGCGGTGGAGGCCGGGCTCGGCGCGTGGTTCTTCGGTCTGGCCTGGGGCATCGATGATCTGATGCGCGAGCTTGAAGTGCCGGTGGGCTGCCGGCCGATTGGAGCGATCGGCATCGGCTATGCACACCCCGAAGAGAAGCCTCGTGGCTCGGCTTTCAGCATCCGGCGCCGTCCGCTCGATGCGATGGTCCACTTCGGAAGCTGGACTGGCGGTGCAGGAACGCCGTAGGAGCTCGTCGGTCGACTTGGGCGGAGAATGAGTCCGATGTTCGAGATGGAGCAGTGAGCGCGGCGCCGGTCGGGATTTACGACTCAGGCGTGGGCGGGCTCTCGGTGTTTCGCGAGATCCGGGCTGCCCTGCCGCTCGAGTCCGTCTACTACGTGGCGGATTCGGCGAACGCTCCGTGGGGGGACAAGCCGCACGATTTCGTGCGAGACCGCGGCCTGAAGATCGCGCGGTTCCTCGTCGACCAGGGCGTGAAGGCCATCGTCATCGGTTCCAACACCGGAAGCGCCGGCTCGGCGGAGGCCGTGCGCGCGGCGCTCACCCTGCCTGTCGTGGGGATGGAGCCCGGCATCAAGCCGGCCACGGCCGCGACCAGGACCCGCGTGGTCGGCGCGATCGTCACCAACACCATGAACGGATCGGACCGCTGGGCATCACTGCTCGGACGGTTCGGTGGCGACGTCAAGGTGATCAGCCAGCCGGTTCCCGGCCTGGTCGAGCACGTCGAGGCCGGGGATCTCGACAGCCCGGCGCTGCGCCGGATGGTCGAGGGCTACGTCCGACCACTGATCGATGCCGGCGCCGACACCATCGTGCTCGGCTCGACCCATTACATCTTCCTCAAGCCGCTCATCGCTGACGTCGCCGGTGCCAACGTGACTTTGATCGACACCGGCGAGGCAGTCGCGCGCCAGCTCGCCCGCGTCCTGGGCGAACGCGGGCTGCTGGCCGAGGCCGGGGCGCGAGCGGTGGAGCGATTCTGGACGAGCGGTGACCCCGCTTATTCTCAGCGCGTCATCTCGCGGCTGCTCGGCCGGCCGGTCGAGGTCGAGGCGCTTCCCGAGTAGCTCACTTGCTGGCTATCACGTTCAGGTAAGCCGAGCGAAGTTCCAGCCGGCCCCCGCTCGCACGGTTCATCTCGCGCATCAGGCCCTCGCCCCTCGCTTTGAATTCGGCGTATCTGTCCGCCTCGAGGAGGTTGCGCAGGGCGATCTGAGGGCCGTTCGTGCGCTCCCAGAAGGCGATCCCCTCCTTCACTGACGGAAACGACATGGCCACCTCGCCGGGACTGCATTCGATGGTGGAAGCCAGGCCGGCGAACCGGCGGGCGACCACCTTCTCGTCACCCCAGTCGAAGGGAGATGGCAGCTCCATCGGCGGTCTCGCCGAGTCATCCGTGAGCAGCCCGGCAAAGGTCCCTAGGAACCCCTCGCGGCTGTAGTTGGCCATCGCCACTCGGCCGCCCTTCCGGCAGACTCGAAACAGCTCGGCGGCGACGCGCTGCGGTTGCGGGGCAAACATCGCGCCGAACACCGAGACCACCACGTCGAAGCCGGCTTCATCGAAGGGCAACTGCTCGGCGTCGGCCTCAAACCAGCGCACGTCGAAGGCCGCCGCCTCGGTACGGGCGCGACCGAGCTCGACCATCCGTGGGCTGAAGTCGCACGCCGTGACGTTCGCGCCCCTGGCGGCGGCGGCTAGGGCAAAGTTGCCGTTGCCGGCCGCGACGTCGAGCACCTTGGCACCGGGCTCGATGCCGGTCATTGCCGCGAGCTCGATCGAGTAAGCCTCGAGCAGCGGCGCGACATCCGAGTAGTTGCCAAGCGACCACATCCATGCGGCTCCGGCCTTGAGGCGGGTCAGCATCTCTTCCATCGGTTCCCTCCCGTGATCTCTGCCTACGTTTCGATGGGTGCCACAAGGCGTCGGAGGAGATCTGGCCGAAACCGAGCGCGCCGCAACGGAGCGCGGATCTGGAGAGCAGCGAACAGGTCGCTTCAACCCTGATTCTATATCACAGGTTTCGACCTGCTCGCCGAGGCCGTGGCGCCCTCAGCCTACTTTGATCACCAGCCCGAACCCGTAGGTGATGCCGCCGACGATCACGCCCGCAAGGGTCATCTCCAGGCCGGCCGACCACCAGGTCCGCAGCGTGAAAAGCGATTTCGCGGCGCCGACCAGGAAATGCGCCACGAGCGACACCGCCGCGGCGCTGATGACGGCAGCCACTCCTCGAACGAAGAAGAACGGGATCACCGGGACCATCGCACCGAGAAAGGTGCTCACCCCCGCGGCGACAGCAGACTGGACAGGGCGTCCGGCGGTGTCCGTTTCACCCAGCTCGTCGGGCGCATGCACCTTGAGGAGAGCGTCGGGCTCTTTGGCCAGCTGCTCGGCGAGCCGGTCCGACGTCTCCTTGTCGATTCCCTTCAACTGATAGAAGAGCGACACCTCTTCCTTCTCCTCTTCGGGGTTCTCGATGATCTCCTGCCGTTCGCGCGCCACGTTGGCCGCGGTGACCTCGCCTTCAGACCGCACCGCCAGGAATGCGCCCGTGGCCATCGAGAGACCTGATGCAATCGCTCCGAACAGCCCGGCCGTCAGCACGAGGCTCGATCCGCCGGTCGCACCGGAAACGCCGGCCACGATTCCGAAAACGGCCGCCAGCCCGTCGTTGGCTCCATAGATTGCACCCGAGATCCAACCCGAGCCTGTGCGATGCCAGGTCTCCCGGCCGAGGATCCGGTCGAGGTGTCCCTGCGGACCTGAGGGAGCCGGCTCCTCGCTGCGGTGCGCGGCCTGCATCGTGTCGAGCGATCTGCTGTGACCCTGCTCGTCGGAACGGATCGCATCGAGCACGGCGTCCGTGTCCGGGTCGCCTGTCGTCCGCCTGTAGCGATCCTGGATCTCGACCTGCTCCGCCGCCTCCATGCGCGCCATCACCATCTCGACCGGCGCCAGCCGCGCCTGCAATCGCTGGGCCAGCGAGAGTCTCACGGTCGAAGGATCCGGCACCTGCTGGCCCAGCTCTTTCAGACGAGCCTCGATCCGCTGGCGGTGAGAGCCCTCCGCCGCGGCGATCGCCCTGATCAGCTCGGCTCTATGAGGGTCGCTCATGCGATTGGCCAGGATCGTGTACAGCGCCCGAGCCTGAACCTCACCGCGCCAAGCCTGGAGCAGGCGCTGGACGGCCTGGTCGGTGGAGGACGGCTGCGGCGTCATCCCGTCAGGCTAAGCCAACCGTCGCGCGCGGTCGAGGCGGCTAACCCGAATCGGCCGGTCGCTGGACGCGATTCGCAATCGAACCGACGATGACAGGGATCCGCTGCACGGCGTTGTTCTGCACTCCTTCGAGGTTCCAGTCCTGATCGAGGGGCTGGGTATTTCCCTTTGCATCTGTCGCCCGAGCGCACAACTCGCTCTCGCCGGGCACCCGCGCCTCCCACACAAAGGTCCAGCCTCTCCACGCGTACGGGGAGGCCGGGCTGTCCAGCTCGGCGTCGGCCCACGACGAGCCGCCGTCGGAGCTGAACTCGACCCGAGTCACAGGAGCGCGTCCCGACCATGCACGACCCGCGATCAAATGCCTGCCAGGTTCGACGATCCGGGTCCGCGACATGAAATCGGGAACCCCCGGCGGCACCATCAACGCTCGCGGCAGGATGCGCTCGACCGGGACTCCTGGGTCGCCGCCCGATCTCCGGTGGTGATACGCGACCGCCTGCTGGTACCCGTTGAAGCGCTCGTTCAGGACCGTGATCGAGCGAAGCCACTTGACGTGTGCCATCCCGTACCAGCCGGGCACGATCAGCCTGACCGGGAACCCGTGCTGCGGCGTCAGCGCCTGCCCGTTGATGGCGTATGCGAGCAGCACGCCCTCACTCTCGGCTTCAGTCAGCTCGAGGCTGCGTTCGTAGTGCTGGTCGACCCCTCCTTGAATTCCTCGATCAAGGCCGGTGAACGCAACGTGCGACGCATCCTCCAGAGGACCGGCCTCGGCAAGGATCGGCCCCAACCTCGTTCCGGTCCACTCCGCCGTCCCGACCGCCTCGCCGAGCCAGGGCTGGCTCAGGGGTCGAGGAGACAGGAGGGCTCGGCCGTTGCCCGCGCATTCGAGGGTCACCGCCAGCGTCACGGCCGGGCGCGCCTTGATCGCGTCGAGGTTCAGCCGAAGCGGCCGCCTGACACGGCCACCGACGTTCAGCTCCCACAAGGCGGCATCGACATCCGGGATGTCGAAGTGGATCAGGAGGTAGTGCAGGCCCAGTGGCGTGATCGCGTAGCGCAGGGCCTCGAGCGGCATCGAGTGATTCCTCACCGCGAGGCCCAGCTCCTCACGAGTGATCTCCGGCTCGGTGATCAGCGTGCCGGCGGGGCGAGATCCAATCACTCTTGGGGGGAGCGGCGGCTCAGGCAACTCGGGTCCCAACTCGGGTCCAAAGATACCGCCCACCAAGGGTGGCGAGCAGGACGCTCGGCCAGAGCATCATGCTAGTGACAGCCTGAGTTCCGTTACAGAAGTTGAGGTAGCCCAATGGCGAGCCAGATGTCGTCGTCCGCGGTGCTGGTCACCACCACCGAACGCCCCGCCGGTTACGAGGTCAAGCAGGCTCTCGGCCAGGTCTTCGGCGTGGTGGTCAGGAGCAGGGGACTGGGTGGCAACATCATGGCGAGCCTTCGATCGCTGGGTGGCGGCGAAATCGTCGAGTACACCCGGCTTGTCGAGGACACCCGCCGCCACGCCATCGACCGGATGGTCGAGAACGCGCGCGCGATGGGCGCCAACGCCGTTGTGATGATGCGCTTCGACTCATCTGAGATAGGCCAGACGATGACCGAGGTGGTGGCCTACGGCACCGCCGCCGTGATCGACCGGGCGACGCCCTGAGCATGGCGTTCCAGCTGGTCGTCGGCGCGATCGTCATCGTCTTCGCGATCGTGGGCTACTTCGTCTGGGATCGGCGCTACCGGGGCGAGGCGAGTGGCGCTTTCAAACCCACCGGCGAGATTTTCAAGGACCCGACCACGGGCAAGATGACGCGCGTCTACGAGGATCCGAAAACCGGGCGCCGGCAGTACAGGGACGAGCCTTAGACAGCGCAGCCGGAAAGGTCGACAAGCCCCGCTCAG
This sequence comes from Candidatus Dormibacterales bacterium, assembly GCA_044450465.1. Taxonomy (GTDB): domain Bacteria; phylum Chloroflexota; class Dormibacteria; order Dormibacterales; family Dormibacteraceae; genus JBIOJB01. The sequence goes on from JBIOJB010000083.1 coordinate 13,369, forward strand.
AACCCTAGATAAACGCATAGATAAAGAAGACGCGCGCGGGAGAGTGAGCTCAGGCCCGCTGCTGACGCCGCCGAGCGTGCTCAGATGCCAGTCCGCCCCACCGTCAAGCCTCGAGCCGAGCAGCCTGAATCAGTTCAACGG
>JBIOJB010000084.1:0-13329 GCA_044450465.1 Candidatus Dormibacterales bacterium
CGGTGCTGGTGATCGGCGTCCTCCTCGTGTACGTCGCCATCGCCGCCATGAGGCACACGGGGTTGAGACGTTTGGCCTGGGCGACCCTTGTCGTGCTGGCCCTGCAGGTAGGAGTGGGGGCGGGGGCTGCTGTGACCGACGGCGCCTTCTTCAACGGGCTCCACGTCGCCATCGCCACGCTGGTTTGGGCGGGCGCCCTGTCGATGGCGATCCTGACGGCGCCAAGAGCTGACAGGACCTCCAGCGTCGCCCACCTGACCGTCGAGAACACGCCGGCATGAGCGTCGCCAAAGCGCTGGCTCCTCAGCGCACGGTGGGCAGCACCCTGCGGGACTACCTGAGCCTGCTGAAACTGCGCATCGTCGTGCTGCTGGACGTCACGGCGGTCGGGGTCATGGTCCCGGCGTCGCATGGCCACCTGCGCTTGATGCCGGTGCTGGCGGTCCTCGCCGGCGGGACCTTCGCAGCGGGCGGAGCCCATGCGATCAATTGCTGGTTCGATCGCGACATCGACGCCGCCATGAGCCGGACTCGCCGCCGGCCAGTGCCTGACGGCCGCATCACGCCCTGGCACGCGGCGGCGATCGGTGTCGTCCTGAACGTGGTCGCCTTCGCGGTTCTGTGGAGCGGGGCCAACCTGCTGGCCGCCCTTCTTGCACTGACCGGCACGTTCATCTACGTCTTCGTCTACACGATGTGGCTGAAGCGCTCGACGCCACAGAACATAGTCATCGGAGGAGCGGCTGGCGCGGTGCCGCCACTCGTCGGCTGGGCCGCCGCTACCGGCCGCCTCGATGTCACGGCGCTCGCCCTTTTCGCCGTCATCTTCCTGTGGACCCCGCCTCATTTCTGGGCGCTGGCTCAGATGATCAAAGCCGACTACGCGCGGGCCCACATCCCAATGCTGCCCGTGGTGGCAAGCGCTCTGTCCGCCAAGACCCAGAGCATCTTCTATGCGGTTTGCACCGTGGCGGCGAGCGTGGTCCCGTTCTTCACCGGGTCGGCCGGCACGGTATATCTCGGCGGCGCGGTCGTTCTCGGTGCCGGCCTCGTCGGGATCACGGTCTTAGACCTTCGCGGCAAGCGCTGGACCAGGCGCGTGTTCACGTACTCGCTCGCGTACCTGGGGCTCCTGTTCGGCCTCTTCGCCGTGTCGCCCTTCCTGCCCTAGTGTCGCCAGTCGAGATCGTTCGTCTGCACCTGGCGCGAATTGATGCCTTGAACCACATCCCCGTTCACGGGTTCGTGATCAAGCATCCGCGGGCGGGAGCCATCCTCGTCGACACCGGTGTCGGCGGGCCCACCGAGCTCGTCCAGGAGTGGAAGGTCGTCAACCGGCACGCCGCCGACGCGCTCGCCGAGCACGGTCTCAGTCCGGCCGACGTACGCATCGTGATCAACAGCCACCTCCACTTCGATCACTGCGGCCAGAACGCCGTCTTCAAGCACGCGCCTTTTTACATCCAGAGATCCGAGCTAGCGCGTGCGCGCCGGCAAGAGACGCTCACGTCGGAATGGTTTGACTTCGCCGGGGCGCGCTTCGAACTCCTCGACGGCGATGCGGAGATAGCGGAAGGAGTCAGGGTCGTCGCTACTCCGGGTCACACCATCGGTCATCAAAGCGTGCTGGTCGACATGCCCGACGGCACGGCCGTGATGATTGGTGACGCGGCCTACACCGCAGACATCTACCGCGAAGGTGAGAACGCCGATCTCTCAAAATGGGAGGGCCAGCATGCGGATCGCGGTGCTTGGGCGACTTCGCTGAGGAAGCTGCACGGGCTCAATGCGAGCTCGGTCCATTTCTGCCACGACACGCGGGTGGTGACTCCGGAATGAGCTTTGGACCGCTCGTCGATTCGGACTGGCTTCACACGCACCTGGACGACGTCCGCGTTCGCGTGATCGATTTCCGCTGGTATCTCCTCGAGCGCGACGGGCGAGAGGAGTACCTGCGCGGCCACGTTCCGGGTGCGGCATTTGTCGATCTCGAGGCCGTGACAGGCCGCGAAGGCGGGGGCCGGCACCCCCTGCCGACGGCGGGTCAGTTCGATGAGGCGATGAGGCGGGCCGGGGTGGGTGACGGCACCCAGGTCGTGGTCTACGACGACGCCGGCGGCTCGATCGCGGCCAGGCTCTGGTTCCTGCTCAGGTGGTTCGGCCACGACGCCCAGGCGGTGCTCGACGGTGGGCTGCAGGCATGGGGCGCGCCGATCGACCAGGTGATCCCCGAGCTGCCCCCTGGCGACTTCACCGCGCGAGAGCCGGATCGCTCGGTGGTTGTCGACTTCGAGGCAGTTCGTGAGCTCCGGGGCGTGCCGCTGCTTGACGCGAGGGCGCCAGAGAGGTACCGGGGCGAGACGGAGCCGGTCGACCCGAAGGCGGGGCACATACCAGGCGCGAAGAGCCGGCCATGGAAGAGCAACCTCGGTCCCGACGGTCGCTTCAAAGCAAAAGACGACCTTCGGCGGGAGTTCGTCGAGCTGGGCGCGGAGGGCGGCGCCGTGGCGTACTGCGGTTCCGGCGTGAACGCGTGCCACAACCTGCTCGCCATGGAGCTGGCCGGGATGACGGAGGGACGCCTTTACGCCGGCTCCTGGAGCGATTGGTCGAGCCGCGACGCCCCGGTCGCGACCGGCGCGCAGCCCTAGGCGGCGGGCCCGAGGCTCGACCTCCGAGCCACTAGTATTCGGGCAGTGATTCTCAAAGGGAAGCGGATTCTGATCGCCGGCATGTCCGATCGCCGAAGCATCGGCTATGCGATCGCGGTCGAGGCTCAGCGCGAGGGCGCTGAGCTTCTGCTCACGAGCTTCGGCCGGATGATGAGCATCACGCAGATGACCGCCAAGAAGTTGAACCCGGTGCCTGAGATCCTGGAGATGGACGTGACGAAGCCTTCGGACATAGCTGAGGCGGTGAAGCAGACCGCCAAGCGATGGGACCGAATCGACGGCCTGGTTCACTCGGTGGCGTTCGCACCCCTGGACGCCCTCGGGGGCAAGTTCCTGTCCACGCCCTGGGAGAGCGTCGCCACGGCGCTCCAGGTGAGCGCCTTCTCGTTCAAAGAGCTGGCGAGCGGTTTTCTACCGCTGATGCAGGAGCATGGCGGCTCGCTTGTGACCCTGGACTTCGACAACTCCACCCAGGCGTGGCCGAAGTACGACTGGATGGGGGTGTCCAAAGCCGCGCTGGAATCAGTCACCCGCTACCTGGCGCGTGACCTGGGCCGCTACAAGATCCGCGTCAACGCCGTCTGCGCGGGCCCGCTCGCGACACTCGCAGCCAGCGGCATCCCGGGCTTCAAGGACTTCGAAGACGTCTGGGAGCAGCGCGCCCCGCTTGGCTGGAGCCTGCAGGACAAATCCCCCGTGGGCCGCGCCGTGTGCGCTCTGCTTTCGGACTACCTCGACATGACCACCGGCGAGCTGCTCCACGTCGACGGCGGGTATCACGCGATGGGTGCTGAGATGCCGCCCGCCTAGCCCGGGCCGGGTACGTGAGCCCTATATGTTGTGCCTGGTTGGGGACAACCTCGCAACATCATGTTAGGCTCTCCCCAAATTGCTGCGCGGCCGTAAAGCCGCACGCCACGAGGAGGAATGCAGTTTGCGGGAGTGCCTGGTGATCTACGTGGACGCCGCTCTCGACAAGAACGGCCGGGCCGGGTGTGGCCTGGCCGTTTTCGTTCGGGGGCGCGCCGTCTATACGGAGTCGTTCGGCTTTTCGCATCTCGGTGGGTCGGCGCAGCTGGAGGCTCATGTGTGCGCCGGGGCGCTGGACCTGGCTGCCGCCCGGTGGCCGTACCACAGGGTGATCGTCCGCACGGACTGTGCTCCCGTCGTGAGGAGCCGCGTGCCGTCGAGCGACAGCTTCCGGATCGCGGTGCACGAGGTTCGCGACCGGTGCCGGCGCGGCTGGCGCGTCGTGCGGTACGTCAGCAGGAAGGCAAATCCAGCTCACGAGCTCGCCCGCGAAGGCCTGAAGAGCGTGTCCAAACAGCAGATCCTGGCCGCCGCGTGAGCACCGACCAGACAGCCTCCATCCAGACGCGCTGATCCGGCACGATTTCACCAGGAGCACGAATGCCCGCCAGAAAATCACCGCCAGGCCAATCGGCTGTCACCGCCCTCGTAGCTCGGCTCAACGACATGGTCGCCGGGCTCGTGCGGGAGAACCGCAGGCTGCGGCAGCAGATTCTCAAGCTGAGCCAGCGGGGTAAGGCGTCACCCAAGCGAGCTGTGGGGCCGCGCGCGCGATCGACCCCTCGGCGTGTCAAGCGTGCGCCGGCGGCCAAAGCCAAGAAGAAGACAGCCAGGCCTGCGGCGCCGAAGAAAGGCCTGCGCACGGCTGCGCGCCGCAAGCCAAGAGCCCGCTGATTTAGCGCCCGGTCGCGCCTACATTCTCGTGGCGGTGCGGTACGCGTCGATGATGCTGTAGAGCCACAGCGTCCCGCCGCCAAGCTCCATCGGCACGCCGAGGGCGACGCCGATCACGCTGAGGTCGAGGTCCAGGCCGAAGAACTGAAGTCCCATGACTCCGACCAGGTAGCCGACCCCTTTGAGGTTGTGACCGAGATAGAAGTGTCCGAGGCCGGGAACGATTGCCAGCGCGGCCGCCAGAAGCGGGCTCTTGCGCGCGGGAGTGAACGTGCCCGAATATCCACCCGAGCCAGGCGCGCCGCACCGAGGGCAGGCGGCCGCCGGATTGGTCAGCATGGAGCCGCACCGACCGCAGAGAACTTCCGATGCCATGCCGCCAGTCTCCCCGTTTTGCTAAGTTCCGAATCGTGGATCTCGGCTATTCGCTCGCCGAAGAGGCCTTCCGCACAGAGGTTCGCGCTTGGCTCGAGTCGAACCTCCCCGCCGCTTGGCGCTCCGGTGGCGTCGGCGGCTACCGGGAGGACGCCGATTCTGAGATCCAGCGAGAGTGGCAGCGGCGCCTTCACGGCGGCGGCTGGCTGACCCTGGGGTGGGCGAAGAGCGCCGGAGGCCGCGAGGCCACGCCCGTCATGGAGGCAATCTTTCAGGAGGAGCTGGCCAAGGCCGGGGCGCCCTCCATCCTCGGCCGGCTTGGCGTGAGCCTGCTCGCGCCCGCCCTCATGGTCCATGGCTCTGACTGGCAGAAGAAGACATACGTCGACAAGATCCTCAGCGGCGAGCTGATCTTCTGCCAGGGGTTCAGCGAGCCAGACGCTGGGAGCGACCTCGCCGGCTTGAGGGCGCGAGCCGAGAGGCGTGACGGCAAATGGATTCTCAATGGCCAGAAGACCTGGTCGAGCGCCGCCCACTATGCCGACCGCCGCTTCCTGCTCGCGCGCACCGACCCGAACGCAGCATCTCCCCACAAGGGAATCGGCTTCTTCCTGATAGACATGCGCCAACCCGGAGTGGAGATTCGGCGGATCAGGCAGATGACCGGCGGTGGGGAGTTCAGCGAGATCTTCCTGAGCGGGGCCGAGGTCGAGGACCGCGACCTCGTGGGTGACCCAACCGCGGGCTGGAAGATCGCCATGACGGTCTTCGGGTTCGAACGTGGCGGCCTTGCTCAGGCGGCGCGGTTCGAACGCGCAGCCGCGGAGCTCGCTCAGCTCGCCAGGCAGCGCGGGGTGGGGGCGCAGGCAATGTTCAGGCAGAAGGTCGCGCAGGCCACGATCGAGGCTCACGTCTTCCGGCTGATCGGGCTTCGCGGCTTGACCAGCGCGCAGCGCGGCGGTGCGCCTGGACCGGAGGCAAGCATGACGAAGCTCTTTTGGAGCGAGATGGACAAGCGGTTGCAGGAGACGGCGGTGGAGGTGCAGGGAGCGTACGGCGCCCTGGACCCGGATTCGCCCATGGCGGTCGAGGAGGGGCGCTGGCAGTACGGCTGGATGTGGGCGCAGGCCGAGACGATCTATGCGGGCTCGTCGGAGATCCAGCGCAACATCATCGCCGAGCGCGTGCTCGGGCTTCCGCGCGGTCGCTGATGAGCTCGGTGGTGGAGCGCCTGCGCGCTCGCATCGGTGTTGATGGACCGTCCACCGAGGCGGCGGTCGAGGCCGGCCACCTGAGCCGATTCGCAGAGGCGATCGGCGACCCCAACCCTCGCTGGAAGCTCGAAGCACCGCCAACCTTCCTCGTCGCGCTCGCTCCGGCGTCGATGCACCTCGAGGAGGCTGAGGAGTACGGAAGGGGCTGGCTCAACGGTGGAAATCGATTTGAGTACATCGAGCCGGTTCGGGCCGGTGACCGCATCAAGGCGACCGGAAGGGTGGCCGACGTGTACGAGAAGCACGGTTCCAGCGGTGATCTGCTCTTCATCATCTTCGAGACCGAATACGTGAATCAGGAAGGCCGCACCGTGGCCCGGCTGCGCGGGACCGCGATCAGGCGATGACGCTACAGGTCGGCCTGGAGCTGCCCGAGCTGGTCAAGCATCCGACCACTCGCCAGCTGGTCCAGTACGCAGGCGCCCAGGGTGATTTCTATGAGATCCATTACGACCAGGCCTTTGCCCAGAGCGTCGGCCTGTCTGGAGTAATCCTGCATGGACTGCTCAAAGCCGCCTTTCTCGGCCAGCTGGTCACGGACTGGCTTGGTGACCGCGGAACACTGAAGGCGTTCGAGGTGAGCTATCGCGGCACGGACACGCCGGGCCGTCCGTACCGGTGCCGTGGCCGGGTCGCGAAGGTCGACGGCAATCAGGTGGAGCTCGAGGTGTGGGGCGAGGACTCGGACGGCAACCGCACCACGCTAGGGGTGGCGACGGTCGAGATGAAGGGCTGAAGCCCGAGTCGCGCCAGGACCCTGATCGCGAGCAGCACCGACCCGTCGATCACGCAGTACCCCCCGGCGATGACCGACGGCGGATTGCCCGATGGGATATGCGTCCACGGTGCGACCGGGAGCCACATCCAGTCCCCGAACGACGTCCCTGAGATCTCGAGCTCCGAGACGATGATGAACACCGCTGCGAAAAGCGACCAGCGCGGCGACCGGAGCAGGAAGTAGGCGAACACCGGCAGGCACAGGGCGCCCTGGACATCGAGGCGGCCGGTGACGAGCGGCAAGACGGTGAGACCGGCGACCGCCCACGCACCGGCCGCTGCGAGCACGGCGTACGCGACGCGGCGGCCGTGTCGGAGCACGACCGGCGTGCGGGCTGCAAGCAGGCCGAACAGGTAGACGATCCCATGGCCGGGCGGAACGAAAAGGGGCAGGTTGTGCAGCCGGTACCGGTAGACGCCCCAGATCAGCGAACCGAAGATCTCGAAACCGGTCGCGACGGCGACACAGGTCCAGACTTGAACTCGCTGCTCCCTGGGAGCTTTCAGAGCCGCCAGGTACAGGACAGCGAAGGTCAGCCCTCCCAGCAGCCACTGCTGCCAGAGCGCGGTGATTCGGCTGTCGGCAAAGAGACCGATCGGGGTGTATGCGAGGAGATAGGCATGCAGCCAGTAAGGCCTCATCCGGGCGGTCATGGCCTGCACTCGCGTCAGTTGGCGCGGGACGCGGTGCGAGCCTCGGGCCGCGGGCTCCAGTTGCGGGCCAGCCTGGTCCCTTGCGTGACGAGGACGAGCATCTCGACCAGCTCGTCGAGGTCGGAGTAGCGACCCGACATGTAGCCCAGGGCCAGCGCCTCGGTAGCCGCGATGTGGATGTCGGCGATCATCTCCAGCCTGCGCCGTTCGGAAGGGGTCCGCGCCGGGTAGCCTCGAGCTTCGAGCTCTGCCACGAGGTCATGCCGGGTGCTTCCGGCGAGACGGCGGCTCGAGTCGCCGAGAGCGGAGCCCAGGTGGCGAGCCCGCAGGGCGAGCCTGAAGAGGTCCGGGTTCGCGGCCAGGATCTCCAGCGGGGTGCGGAACTCCTGCCGCAGCTTCTCCTCGTCGGTCGGCGCGGCGAGCGCCTCCTGCCGGCGCTCGGCAAGGCTCTCTCGCAACCGGGCGAAAAGCTCTTGCGACAGGGCGAGGAGCAGGTCGTCTCGATTGTGGAAGTGCTCGTAGAACGTGGCCCCTCCGAGGCCGGCCTCTTTGGCCACGGCGCTGGCGGCGAGGCGGTTCTCCCCGCCGGCGAGAATCAGACGGCGGGCCGCCTCCAGCAGGCGCTGCCGCGTGAGCTGCTTGGCGGCATCCCGCTTCGAAGGCTGGCCGGGCCTCTCGCCGGCCAGGCGGCGGGCGCCGGTCGCCTGCAATCTCACTCCTTGCCTGTTCAATTGACCGAGAGTAGTATCGGTGAGCGCGTCGGCCGGACGGTGGGAATATGGCCGACGCGGACCTTCGCTTCGGGGATGCGAAGCCTCAAAACATGGAGGTGTACATGGACGGCTCATGGTTGCGGCGAGTCTCGGTGTCGTGGGGTGCAGCGCTGGCTGTGGTTGCCGTGCTCGTGTCGGCCTGCGGCGGGAGCAGCTCGAGCGGTAGCACGGCCAACACCGCGTCGGCGCCTGGGATCACCCCAACTTCCATCCTGCTGGGCAGTCACCAGCCTTTAACCGGGCCTGCCGCACCGGGCTATTCAGAGATCTCTCAGGCGTCGAATGCGTACTTCCAGTGGGTGAGCGCGCACGGTGGCGTCTACGGGCGCCGGGTCGTTTATCAGTACGAGGACGACGGCTACAATCCCCAGAACACCTCGACTGTGGTCCGCAAGCTCGTGCTCCAGGACCAAGTGTTCGCCATCTTCAACGGTCTCGGCACGCCGACCCACACTGCGGTGGTCGACTACCTCAACACCTCCAAGGTCCCGGACCTTTTCGTAGCGTCCGGTTGTGACTGCTGGAACCAGCCTTCGAAGTGGCCGTACACGTTTGGCTGGCAGCCGGACTACATCATCGAAGGGAAGGTCACCGGCAAGTACGTAAACGACAATCTCTCCGGCAAGAAGGTCGGGTACCTGTACCAGGACGACGACTTCGGTCAGGGCGGCGTAACCGGACTCGACTCACAGATCCCCGCCACATCCGTCGTCTCCAAGCAGAAGTACGTGCCCACCAACACGAACCTCGGGCCGCAGATCGCCACTCTTCAGGCGATGGGCGCGCAGGTTGTTGTGCTCTACACCATCCCCGCCTTCACCGCGATCACATTGCTCACTGCGGCCGCGCTGCACTACAGCCCGACGTGGGTGGTGAGCAGCGTCGGCGCGGACCCGACCACCCTGGCCGGCCTCGTAACCGCCTTCTCAAAGGGCGCCGCCGGAGCCAGCCTCCTCAACGGCATCGTTACCTCGGGCTACCTGCCGGCGACGACCGACACGTCGAACGCCTGGGTTGCGCTGTTCAAGCAGATCCACGACCTGTACATCCCGTCGCTGCCGTTCGACGGTAACGTCGAGTACGGGATGGCGGTCGCTTACTCGTTCGTTCAGCTGATGAAGAAGGCGGGACGCAACCCGAGCCGGCAGGACGTCATCAACACTCTCAATAGCGGTCAGCTGGATCAAGGGCCGGGCCTGGTCCCGTTGGGCTATTCGTCCACCAACCACCTTGGTTATCTCGGGGTCCAGATGGCGGTCATCAACAACGGAGCTGCCGCCTTCACCGGTTCGATCTACACCGCGACGGTCAGCGGAGCGCCCACGGCTTGTGCCAACTGTGCATCCCTGCCCATGCCGGCCAACGGCATTCCGTGATCGGTTGACGTTTCAAGTTTCTTTCGAGCAGAGATAAGCCCGGGGCTTGCGTGAGCCCCGGGCACCGTTGATCGATGGCCGTAGGTCTGGCTGGCCTCCGCGCCCCTAACGGTGCAGGCGCCGGCCCCGCGCGGCCCGGCTCGCTCGAGGTGCGGTCGTTGACCGTGCGTTTCGGCGGCCTGCTCGCCCTGGACGGCGTTTCGCTCATCGTGCCGGCCGGCCAGATCGTCGGCATCATCGGACCGAACGGAGCGGGCAAGACGACGCTGTTCAACGCGGTCTGCGGTCTCCTGAAACCGGATGCGGGCGACATCGTCTACGACGGCAAGCGGATCAGTCGACTCCGGCCGCACCAGCTGAATCGACTCGGCGTCGCGAGGACGCTCCAGGGCCTCGGGCTCTGGCGAGGGCTGACCGTGCTGGAGAACGTCATGGGGGGTGCTCGCCGCGCGGCAAGGCCTGGTCTGGCGGCTGCGCTCCTGGGCCTGCCGGGCTCCGATCGCTATGAGGCCAGGCTCAAACAGGAAGCCCTGGCGCAGCTGCGAGAGCTCGGCATCGAGGAGCATGCCCAGCGCTACCCGTCCACGCTGCCCTATGGGGTCCAGAAGTGGGTTTCGCTCGCAAGGGCGCTGGCGGCGCACCCTTCGCTGCTCCTGCTTGACGAGCCCGCAAGCGGTCTCACTGCGGCCGAGATCGCCCAGCTCGCCGAGCTTCTGGACAGGCTTCGGAGTCGCATGTCGATTGCACTCGTGGAGCACAGGTTGGATCTGGTGATGAAAGTCTGTGGGCTCATTCACGTGCTGGACTTCGGTCGCCTCATCGCGTCGGGCACACCTGAGGCGGTCCAGTCCGACCCGGCGGTGACCGCCGCCTACCTTGGCGAGGAGCTTGCGGCAGCCTCTGGTGATGGAGCGCCGAATGCTGGAAGTTGATTCCGTATCCGTCGCCTACGGTGGTGTGACGGCGCTCGACGGCGTGACGCTTCGGGTTCCCGATCGAGGCATCACTGCCGTGCTGGGTCCCAACGGCGCGGGCAAGTCAACCCTGCTCAGCTCGATCGCCGGGCTGGTTCGGCCTCTGCGGGGCCGGATCCTGTATCGCGGGAGATCGCTGGTCGGGATGTCACCGGAAGACATCGTCCGCCTGGGCATAAGCCTCGTGCCCGAAGGGGGTGGCGTCATTCACGAGCTGACGGTCGACGAGAACCTGCGTCTGGCCCACATGTGGCGTCACGACACGGCCGACCGCAAGCGAGCACTGGACGAGGTGATGGGGCTGTTTCAGCCTCTGGCCGCGCGCCGCCACATGCCCGCCCACTCGCTCTCTGGCGGCGAGCGGCAGATGCTCGCGATCGGCCGCGGGCTGATGTCGCGGGCCGACCTCCTGATGCTCGATGAGCCATCGCTGGGCCTGGCCCCCAAGCTGGTCACGCTGATCATGCGAACCGTGCGTGAGCTCTGCGAGACGCGGGGTCTCGCAGTACTTCTCGTTGAGCAGAACGCAAGAAGCGCGCTCGCCATCGCCGACGACGCGGTGCTGCTGTCATCGGGTCGGGTGGTAGCGTCCCGCCGTGCGGGAGAGCTGGCGCAGGAGGAGGAGTTGAGGCGTGCCTACCTTGGCTACTGAGGCCGGCCGATGAAATTCTTCATCGTCCTGACCCTCACGGGAGTGTCGGCGGGCATGATCTATTCAGCGCTCGCGCTGGCGCTCGTATTGATCTGGCGCGCCACGAGGGTGGTCAACTTCGCACAGGGCGCGATGGCCATGACCACCACGTACATCGCCCTGGCCGTCATCCAGGCCACCGGGAACTACTGGATCGGCCTGGTGGCAGCTCTTGCTGCCGGTTTTGCGCTGGGAGCGGTAGCCGAGAGAGTCCTGGTGCGCTGGGTGGAGAACGGGCCGCCGCTCAATGCGGTCATCCTGACCCTCGGGCTCCTGCTAGTGCTGGAGGCGGTCGTGCCCATGATCTGGGGGGCACAGATCAAATCCTTCCCGGCGCCGTTTTCGATCTATGCGACGCAGGTGGGAAGCACCTTCATCGCCCTGTCGCCATTCAACCTGTTCACCATCGCAGCCGTCCTTGTGGTCATGGTCGCCCTGCTCGTCTTCTTTCGCTTCACCAGCCTCGGTCTGAGCATGCGCGCAGCCGCCTTCGCGCCATCGACGGCCCGGCTGCTCGGCGTCCGTGTGGGCCGCCTGCTGACCCTCGGCTGGGGGCTGGCCACCACCGCCGGCGCTCTCGCCGGCTTGCTCGTGGCGCCCAACCTTCTCCTGTACCCGAACAACATGGACGCCGTCCTCGTCTACGGATTCACGGCCGCCGTGCTGGGCGGGCTCGACAGCCCGGTCGGTGCGCTGGTCGGCGGGGTCTCCATGGGGCTTGCGCTCTCCTACATCGGGGGATACCTTGGCGGCGACCTGGAGACGGTCGGCGCGCTAGCGATCCTCATCGGCGTGCTGATGCTCCGCCCACATGGCCTCTTCGTGCGAGCGGCGGAGCGCCGCGTATGACCGCGACCTGTCAGTTGTTCTGGCGAACGGCATGAGCAGGCTCGGCTCCACCTTGCTGAGGCATGCGGTCGTGGGTGTCGTGCTCGGGCTGGTGGCCGGGCTCGGGTTGTGGGCCATCGACTCGGTGAACCCGTTCGCCGTCTACCAGCTTTCCAGCGTCACTTATCTCGCGATTGCGGCTGCAGGCCTTACCGTGCTCACCGGTCTCAACGGGCAGCTCTCGCTCGGACATGGCGCGCTGATGGGGGTCGGCGCCTACGCGACGGCGTTGCTGCTCAAGCGCTACGCCGACCTGGATCCCGCCCTCGTGATCGCAGCGTCGATGCTGGCGACGCTTGCCGCCTCACTCATCGTCGGCATCGCGGCGGCTCGCCTCCGCGGCCCCTATCTGGCCGGGGCGACCCTCGCCCTGGCCGTGGGCCTGCCCGGTGTGGCGGTCCGTTTCTCTGACCAGTTCGGGGGAGACGCGGGCACGCCGGTGCCGGCGCTCACCCCGCCCGACGCCTTCAGCACGGTGCCGCAGGAGCTGTGGTTCGCCTGGGTCGGGCTCGTCCCCGCGGTGATCGTTTTCGTGGTGCTCGCCAACCTGGTCGGGACCCGGTACGGGCGCGACTTCAGAGCGGTTCGCGAGGACGAGATCGCATCGTCTCTCTACGGGATCCGGGTGGCTCGCACGCAGGTGCTGGCGTTCGTCCTGAGCGGTGCCTGCGCCGGCGTGGCCGGCTCGCTGATGGCCTACACGTCGAACCTCGCGGCGCCCGGCAGCTTTCCGCTGACCCTTTCCCTCTCGCTCCTCGCCGCGATCGTGATCGGCGGCCTGGGCTCGCTGCCAGGTGCCGTCTGGGGTTCGTTCATCATCGTCTTCGCTCCCGATTGGATCGGGTCGCTCAACGACGCGCTGCATCTCCCTGCCGGAGTGAGCAACCAGCTTCCCCTCGCGCTCTTCGGCGCGGTTTTCGTCACCGCGATGCTCCTCTTCCCGCACGGTATCCAGGGTGGACTCAACCGACTCTGGAGGCTCCGCGCTCGCCTGCGTTCCGGCGGCTCGTCACGAGGGCTGCGTTCGGACGAGCGGAGCGGTTAGCCGCCTGGTTGAGGCGGGCCGGGTGGCTGCCCCGGCTCTGGCGGCGGCGCGCCGGGTGCCGACTCCGGTGTCGCTGCCGGCGGCGGAGCCGGCGTTGCGATGTCCGCCCATGCGGACGGGTGGGTC
>JBIOJB010000085.1:0-13048 GCA_044450465.1 Candidatus Dormibacterales bacterium
ACTCGAAACCGCCCGGCGGATCGTGCGCGAGCTCGGATCCGTGCTGGTCGCGTATTCGGGCGGCGTGGATTCCACTCTTCTTCTGAAGCTCTCCCTCGACGAGCTCGGGGAAGCCGGCACGGTCGCAGCCCTCGCCAGCTCGCCTGCCTACCCGCAAGCGGAGCAGTCGGCGGCGAGGGAGCTCGCCGCTTCGCTGGGCGCGCGCCTGGTCGAGGTCACGACCGACGAGGTCGCCCTCGAGGCGTACGTGCGCAACAATCCCGACCGCTGCTTCCACTGCAAAGAGGAGCTGTTCGACACGCTCGAGCCCGTCCAGCGCAGGCTCGGACTCACGCACCTCGCATACGGCGCGACCGCGGAGGACACGGGCGACCACCGGCCGGGTCACGGTTCCGCGGTGCGGCGCGGCGTGCGGTTCCCGCTGCTCGAGGCCGGGTTGGCCAAGTCCGAGGTTCGTGCCGCCGCTCGGGCGCTGGGTCTGCCCAACTGGAACAAGCCCTCTTTCGCGTGCCTGTCATCCCGCATCCCGCACGGCACTCCGGTGACGATCGCCACGCTCCGCCAGATCGAAGCCGCTGAAGACGCGCTCAAGCGGCTGGGCTTCGCGCAGGTGAGGGTGCGCCACCACGGAGACGTGGCCAGGATCGAGGTCGAGGCAGGCGACATTGACAGGCTCGTCGCAGAGCGTGAGCGGGTGACCGCCGTCGTTCTCGCGGCCGGCTACAAGTTCGTGTCCGTGGACCTCGAGGGCTACGCCACCGGAAGCTTGAATCGAACTTGGAAGCCGGCGTAGTCCTCAGCCTCGACGAGGGAACCACCGGCGCGACGGCGGTCGCCGTCGGCATGGACGGCACGGTGCGGGGGAAGGGTTATCGCGAGATCGCTCAGAGCTACCCGCGACCCGGCTGGGTAGAACACGACCCCAACGAGATTTGGGCCGCCGTCCAGTCGTCCGCGCGCGACGCCCTCGCCGCCGCCGCGGTGGGGTCTAATGACGTCAGGGCCATCGGGATCACCAACCAGCGCGAAACGCTGGTGCTTTGGGACCGGCGCACGCTCGAGCCGCTGTCACCCGCGATCGTCTGGCAGGACCGCCGCACGGCCGAGCACTGTGACAGGCTGCGCGCTGCCGGCCACGAGGCTCGCGTGCGCGAGGTGACGGGCCTTCTGCTCGACCCGTATTTCACGGCGACCAAGCTTGCCTGGGCGCTGCGGAACGTCGACCGGGCGGAGAACGCGGCGTGGGGGACTGTGGACAGCTGGCTGGTGGCGCGGCTCTCCAATGGCCGTGATCACGTGACCGACGCGTCGAATGCCTCGCGGACGTCGCTGTTCGACATCACGCGTGGCGTCTGGAGCGACGAGATGGCCGAGCTGTTCGGGGTCAACCTGAAAGGGCTGCCGCGCGTGGTGGACTCGAGCGGCGAGATCTCGCGCAGCGATCCAGCCGCGTTTGGAGGAGTCGCCGCGCCGATCTCCGGAATTGCCGGCGACCAGCAGTCCGCGCTGTTCGGTCAGGTCTGCACCGTACCCGGCATGGCCAAGAACACATACGGGACGGGCTCCTTCCTGCTCATGCAAACCGGCGATCAGAGAGCGGGGTCGTCGTCGGGGATGCTCACGACGGTGGCCTGGAGAAGGGAGGGCCGGCTCAGCTACGCGCTCGAGGGCGCGATCTTCGTCACAGGCGCGGCGCTTCAGTGGCTGCGTGACGGCCTCGGCATCATCGGAAGCGCCGCCGAGGCCGGGCCGATCGCGGCCTCGGTTCCAGACAGCGCGGGGGTGTTTCTCGTCCCCGCCTTCGTCGGCCTGGGAGCGCCACGATGGGACCCGTACGCCAGGGGCGCCATCCTCGGCCTCACGCGAGGCAGCGGTCGAGCGCAGCTGGTGCGTGCCGCGGTCGAGTCGATGGCCTACCAGACGCGCGACGTCGTCGAGGCCATGGAGCACGACACCGGCGGCCGGCTGGAATCGCTTCGGGTGGACGGTGGGGCGGCCGTGATGGACGTGCTCTGCCAGTTCCAGGCGGACCTGCTTGGGATTCCGGTCCAGCGGCCTCGCCAGACCGAGACCACCGCCCTCGGTGCCGCCTTCCTGGCCGGCCTCGGGGCCGGACTGTGGACCGAACCCGACCTGGGCGATCTATGGAAGCTCGATCGGGAGTTCGAGCCGGGCATGTCGCGGGACCAGGCGGGAGCGCTCCAGGCACGCTGGCGGCAGGCGGTCGAGCGGAGCCTGCGCTGGGCCGAACCAGATCCGCCGAGGTGAGGGCCGGGCCCGACCCCCGATAATCTGTAGGCCTTGAGTTCCCCAAGCCCGGCCCGCCGCGTGCACCAGGAGATCCTCTACGCCGATCAGCTGTGGCGGCAGCAGCGTTTCATCGCCGCGCTTCTGGTTGCGGTCGGGCTCGTTATGACCATCTTTGTCGCCACGCAGGGACAGCTGACGAAGCCGGCGGGCCTGGCCTGGGTCCTTTACCTCCCGGCGGGCCTGCTGCTGGCCGGCGGCTTTTTCTACTACAAGCGGCGCTCGTTCGTCGAGCCGCGTGATGACGGCGTCAAGGTTTCGGTTCTCCGCACGAGCGTACTCATCGACTACGACTCCATCCGCGGGGTTCGCGTGCAGCCGCTCAAGCTGGCATTCCTCGACAGCAGGAAGCGGCTGGTCGCACCGATGATCAAACCCCTGATGGAAAAGCCCGCCCTCTTCCTCAAGGTTCGGTTCGACGACGACGAGGCGGGCGTGATCCGCAAGCGCCTCGGGCGCCGGATGATGTACGAGGACACCATCGCCCTCCCGATCCGTGACGCCGACGCGGTGGCCTGGGAGATCAACGCGCACCTGCCGGAGCGCGTCGGTCAGAACCAGGGCGGAGCGAAAAGACGCAAGAAGCGGCGGTGACCGAAGCCGGCGCCGGCCCCCTGGTCGAGGCCCCACCGCCCGGCGACCAGCGCCAGAGGTCCTACTTCGACCGGTGGGACCTCATCGCCATCGTTTCGCTGACCGTCGTGGCGTTCGTCCTGCGCTTCTTCAGCCCGATCCTTCCGGACTTCATCACCCATCCCTTTCAAGGACCGTTCATCACGGACTGCGTGTCCAGCACGCCGATCGACGCCAAGGGTGACTCAGGGACCCTGTGCGGTCTCGCGTACCCCTTCAATCGTGGGTACCCGGACGCCAACGGCGTGCTCTCGCCGCCGAACGGTCAGGTCTTCGACGAGGTGTACTTCCCGGTTGATGCCTACAACGACGTCAAGGGCATGGAGCAGTGCAAACCCACAACCATCGACTGCCGCTACAACTACTTCGATCCAGAGCCGCCGCTGGCCAAGCTCATGATCGCCGCCGGCGAGTGGGGGTACGGGTGGTACCGCGTGCAGTTCGAAGGCGCGAAGGGCGACTACATCGATCTTGGGTTCAACACCTTCGGCTGGAGGATCGCCGCGTGCCTGTTCGGCACCTTCTGCATCCCGATGATGTACCTGTTCGCCCGCCGCCTGTGGTCGAACCGGCTCTTTCCTGTCGCTGCGGCGACGCTTGCCTGCTTTGACGGCATGTTCTTCATCCAGTCGCGCATTGGCATGATCGACATCTTCCCGATCTTCTTCATCCTGTTTGCGTACTTCCTGTTCCTGGTCCACATTCAGAGCAGGAGCGCGCGGTCATCCATTTTGTCGCTGGTGGCCCTGGGCACCATGCTGGGCATCGGGGTCGCCTCCAAGTGGATCGTGCTGGCCGCTTACGCGAGCATCGTCTTGCTGCTGGTCGCCCGAATGATCCGGCGCAAAATCGACCTCCGAATCGGACCGGCGTCGCGCCCATGGTGGACGTGGGGGCGAGGGGATGGAACTGCGATTCCAGGCGGCGCGCAGTGGCCGGTCTACTTCGGCGTCGCCCTGGTGGCGCTCGTCGCCATACCGCTGGGCATCTACGTGGCCTCCTGGTATCCATTCTTCGCCCGAGGACAGTTCCACAACCTGGCCGACCTGATCGACTACCAAAAGTCCTCCTACATCTATCACGCGACGTTGAAGGCGACCCATCCGTTCGGCTCCCAGTGGTGGTCGTGGCCGCTGCTGTCGCGGCCGGTCCTCTACTACGCCGAGTACACGGGCCTCGGCAACGACGTCTTCACCGGGCAACCACTGGTGGCGCGGATGGCAGACCTGGGCAATCCGTGGATCTGGTGGTTGAGCCTGCCGTGCGTCGCTTCGCTGCCCTACTTCATCGTCAAGCACCGAAGCTTCCCGGCGACCGTGATCCTGCTGGGCTTCATCAGCCAGTACCTTCCGTGGTCCCTGATCAGCCGGGTGATCTTCATGTACCACATGTTCGGCGGCCTGGTCTTCATGGTCCTGGCCGTCGCCTACGTGCTCTGTTACCTGGCCGACAAGATCAGATCGCCCGGCCGCGAGCTGCTGGTGGCCTTCTACCTGGCCACAGCGGTGTTTTTCTTCGGATTCTTCTACCCCGTCTGGACGGCGGTTCCAATCTCGTCGCCGGCCTACTTCGGCGGACAGGGCACGCCTCCGTGGGGCCCCAAGCTCTGGCTGGTCAACTGCAAGGACCTGCCTGAGTCGCAAGCGCAGCTGTTCTGTTGGAACTAGCGGCCGGGCTCTACCTCGCCGGCTGCGCGGCCGCCGGCTTCGGGCTCACGTACCTCTCCGGAGTCAAGCTGAGCCTGGAGGAGCGCGTGGTGATCGGCGCGGTGCTCGGGCCGATGACTGTTACTACTTCGAGCTTCGCGCTGTCGGTGGCGGTCGCCGACGTCACACTCTTGACCGCGCTCGCCGGCCTGGGCTCCGCACTCGTTGTCGCGACGATCGCGTGCGTGCTCGCGCGGGCGCAGCTGGCCGCAGACGCGAGCGAGGCCCGTAGGCGCTGGTTAGCACCGCTGCGCTCGCCCGGGCATCCGTGGCCGCTGGCTGTGGTCACAGTGGTGTGCGGTGCATGGACCGTGCACTTCTTTCACCAGGCTTACGTGTACACGCCACTGGGCCTGTACGCCGGCTATGTGAACATCTGGGGCGACTGGGCAGCACACCTGAGCTTCGCGAGCTCATTCGCCTACGGACACAACTTTCCGCCCGAATATTCGATCGATCCGGGGCACCGGCTGGGCTATCCGTTCATGGCCGACTTCTTCGCCGCCGACCTGGTGCCGCTCGGCGTGCCGTTGACGGCTGCCCTGGTCGCAACCTCGGGCTTGCTGGGCCTGGCTTTCCCCGGCGTCCTCTACGTCGCAGCGGAGCGGTTTGCGCGCGGCCGGGCGGCGGCATCGATCGCAGTCTTCGTCTTTCTGCTCAGCGGTGGTCTGGGGTTTGCCTACTTCATCGGGGACCTCTGGCATGGCGGTCTGGCGGTCCTTACGCACCTGCCGCGCGAGTACACGCTCGACCGAGACCTGAACTACCAGTGGCTCAATCCTGTCCTCGCCTATCTCGTGCCTCAGCGATCCACGCTCTTCGGTTTCAGCCTGGTCCTGATCGTCTTGATGCTGATCTGGACGGCGTTGAGGGATGGGGCACGCTGGCGGCCGTTCGTGTTCGCCGGGCTGATCGCGGGCGCCATGCCGGCATTTCACGTTCACGCCTACGGGACCGCCGTCGCACTCTCAGCTTTCTGGGCGCTGTTCGCCCGTCGCCGCCAGTGGCTGGGCTTTTTCGGTCCTGCACTCGTGATCGGCCTGCCGATACTGGTATGGCTCTGGCCCGCGGCGAACACCAGCGTCTGCGGCACCCTGCCTGACGTCTTCGGCTACTGCATCGAGCCCGGCTGGCTGTCGTTCCTCGACTGGAGCCATTCCGGCGGACTGGCGGCGCTGTGGGGCATCCCATGGTTCTGGATCAAGAACACGTCGGTCCTGCTGCCGCTGCTCGTGGTGGCCCACCTCGTGCGGAAGTGGATCCCGTCGGACTTCGCCAGGTGGTTCGCGCCGATGTGGCTGTGGTTCGTCGTCCCCAACGTCATCCTGCTTCAACCCTGGGACTGGGACAACACGAAGTTCTTCGTCTTCTGGGCCTTGTTGGGGAGCGTGATGGTGGGCGGGCTGCTCGCGGGCATGATGAAGAAGGGCGGCGTCTTGGCCGCCGTGGCCGCCGTCATGCTCCTGCTCCTCGGCTTTTCGGGCGCGCTGGATTTGACGCGCGCTTCCGATTACAGCGTCAGCGCGAACCAGTTCATCGACGCTGGAGGACTCAACGTGGCGGCGTGGGTGCGGCAGAACACGAGCCCGACGTCAGTGTTCGCAGTCGCGGACCAGCACAACAATCCCATCCCGACGCTCACTGGACGCCGCGAGGTGATCGGGTACTCGGGATGGCTGTGGACTTACGGCCTTCCCGACTACGTTCAGAAAGGCAGCGATCTGAAGCTCATCCTGGCCGGGGCACCTTCAGCTCAACAACTCGTGGCCGAGTACGGCGTCGACTACGTGATGATCGGGCCGCAGGAGGTGCAGGAGGGAGCGAGCCGGGCCTATTGGGACGAGCACGCCACCCTCGTGTACGACGACGGCGAGTACGCCGTGTACAGGACTACGCTCGGCTGAGGCGAGCTCAGGCTCCGCCGGCGCCCGACGCGTCGGTCAGGGGTTGTGGAGGCCGATCGAGGGCCGATCGGTAATGGCGGCACGCGGCTTCGGGGCCTCGTCTGCAAGCTCGACCATCTGCTCGATCCGACGGGCCAGCCGCTTCAGCTCCCGGTCCCCGCGATCGAGCCGGTTGACGATCTGCAGCAGGATCTCGTCCTGGTGCATGAGATGGTTCATCAGGGCCTTCAGCTCCTCTTCCGCCTTGACGTTGAGCTCATAGTCGTGCTGAGACCGGAGACGGTCCCGGTCGGCGGACCGATTGAGTGACATGAGCACGATCGAGATCCAGATGGCGACCTCGAGCCCGAGCACGAAGTTCAGGAACACGAAGGGGTAGCGGTCCCAGGGGTGGATCACGTTCAGGGCATTGAGGCCGACCCAGGCCACCATGATCACGAGCTGGACGGCGATGAAGATCCAGCTTCCGATGAGCCGCGCGAAGTCGTCGGCGATCCGGTCGGCCAGGGTGAGGCGGCGGTCGACCTCGCGGTTGAGGTCGCGGACCGGCGGGTGGTCGTGCTGGTGCCGGATCAGATCGCGGGCGATGTCCTCGATTTCTCTGCCGATAGACATGTCTTCCTTTGGGGTTGCTGCGTTGAAGAGGCCTTAGGATGCATAGCTTCGCGCAAATGACCGCCGCCTGGCTACGTTTAGTAGCGGGCGAGCTTGGAGCTAGCGGTAGTCGTGGGAGCGCTGCTGGGGTCTGGGAACGCCTTCAAGGGCCTGAATATGGCTGGCCAGGACCGAATGGACGCCGTCCTGGCGCTGCATGACGCCATCGATGACCAGGATGGGTTGGCGGTTGGCAACCTGGCGGTAGCGCTCATACACGTCGGGTTTGATCGTCACGTTGACCTGGCCGAACTCGTCCTCGAGAGTGAAGAAGCGGATCTTCTTGGCCGTGGATGGAGCCTGTCGGGTGATGACGAGCCCGGCTACGCGCACGGGTTGCCGGTCGCGAATCGATGCGAGCTGATCGCTCTGGAGGGCGCCGAGCTGGTTGAGCCTGGGGCGGCAGAAGTGTATGAGGTGATGGCCGGTGGACAGATCGGAGATCCGGTACTCGAGCTGGTTGGTGTCAAAGGCGTCAAGCGCTGGAAGGTCCGGTGCGGTTCCGTCGAAAGCAAGCTCGGATTGCTTATCAATGCCGCGGCGCAGGCCGTGGCCGTGCCACCGTTCCTGCCAGCCCCAGAGGAGCTCGCGCCTGGGTTGGCCGAGGCGGTCGAAGGCGCCCACCATGATGAGGTTGCGCACGGCATGGGGGCCGATGGGCCCGCCACGAAGGCGGCTGAGAAAGTCGTCGAACGAGGTGAAGGGCCGGCCGTCACGTTCGGCGACGATTGCCTTCCGGCCGTCCTCGCCAAGGTCGCGGACATAGTTGAAACCGATCCGCATGGCGTGCGTGTGCGCCTTAACCGGCTCGATTGACACGGCGGATACGCTGAGATCGAATGGCCGGTGGGGGAGGGCCGGCCCGGTGGAGGAGGGAGGGCCCTCGGTAAAGGCGGCTTGCGCGGAAGAAGGCGGACCGGTGGGTTCGGGTAGGCATCTGACGCTGGATCGATTGATGTCCACGGGCAGGACCTTCACCCCGTGGCGTTTCAAATCCTCGACCAGAACGCTCGGGTGATAGAAGCCCATCGGTTGGTTGTTGAGCAGGCCGCAGCCGAACTCCACGGGATGGTTGAGCTTGAGCCAGGCGGTCTCATACGAGGTGCGTGCGAAAGCGGCGGCGTGCGAGCGGCAGAAGCCGTAGACGGCAAAGCCCTGCACAGCGTTGAAGAGCTGATCCGCCACCTGTCGAGGCACTTCGTTGGCGAGGCATCCGTTGATGAAGTCACCTTCAAGCGAGGACATCTCGACCCGGTTGAGATGACGGGTCATGGCTCGGCGGAAGCCGTCCGCCTGGCTGGGGGTCATGCCTGCCACCCTCATCGCGATCTCGATGATCTGCTCCTGGTAAAGGATCACCCCCAGGGTGTCTTTCAGAATGGGCTCGAGCAGCGGATGGGCATAGGTCACCGGCTCTCGGCCCTGCTTGCGGCGGATGTAAGGGTGGACGGCGTTGCCCTGAATCGGCCCTGGTCGGATGATCGCCACCTCCACCACCAGGTCGTTGAAGCACTCTGGTCGTGTCCGGGGGAGCGTCTGCATCTGGGCGCGTGACTCGATTTGAAAGACGCCGATCGTGTCCGCGGCGCTGCACAGCTCGAAAACTCGCGGATCGTCGAGGGGCAGCCGATCGAGGTCTGGACGAATCCCTGACGTGTCCCTGATCAGCTCAAGACTTTCGGCGACGACCGAGAGCGTGCGCAGTCCGAGCATGTCCATCTTGATCAAGCCGAGATCTTCGACGTCGTCTTTGTTGAACTGGACCACCCGCCGGCCCTCCATCGTCGCGGGCTCCACAGGCACGATGTCCACCAACGGCTCCCCGGTGACGAGCATCCCTCCGACGTGGATGGAGAGATGGCGCGGGAATTCGATCACCTCCCGGCACAGCTCAAGGAACTGCCGCCAGCTCTGAGGCCGCATGTCGGGTGGCGGCACCACCTCCATCATCGAGTCCTCGACATCCTCGGTGAACCAACGGTCGACCCCTTTGGCCAGCCGGTCGAGCAGCTCGGCCGAGAACCCCAGCGCCTTGCCGACCTGTCGGATCGCCATTCGGGGCTGGAAGGTGACGACGTTGCAGACCATCCCGGTCCGTTCCCAGCCGTACTTGTCGTAGATGTACTGGATCACCTGCTCGCGATGCTCAGTGGAGAAGTCGATGTCGATGTCGGGAGTGCTTGTCATCTCCTCGTGCAGGAAGCGCTCGAAGAGCAGGTTGTGCTCGATTGGATCGACGCGGGTGATGCCGAGGACATAGGCCACGATCGAATCGGCGGCCGAACCCCGCCCCTGACCTGGAACACCGTTCTCACGGGCGAAACGCATGAGATCCCAGTTGATCAGGAAGAACTCTGCCAGCCCCGTCTTCTCGATCACCTCCAGCTCCCGTTGCAGCCGGCGCGCCACCTCCGGGGTGATCGGCCGGTAGCGATCGCGCACCCCCTCGAAGCACAGCTTGTAGAGGAACGAGAAAGGGGTTTCTCCGGCCGGAACCGGATATCCGGGGAAGCGCACTTTGCGGAAGTCGAGCCGCAGGTCGCATTCCTGAGCCAGGTCCCAGGTGGTCGCGAGCGCCTCGGCATGCTTCTTGAAGAGGGGCAGCATCTCCTTGCCACCCTTCAGGTGATGCTCGGCGTTTGGGAACAGGTGCGAACGAGCGCCATCCAGAGTCGTCCGATGCCGGATGGCGACCAGCACGTCATGGAGCCGGCGGCGATCAGGGGAGTGGTAGTGAACCTGGTTGGTTGCGACCACCGGCGCACCGCATCTCTGCGCCATCGCGGCCCGGCCTTCGAGCACCCATGAATCCTCGGGTTGCAAGTGGTGGTGGAGCTCGCTGAAGACGTTCTCCCTGCCGAGGGTTTCCTGCAGCTCGCGCATCCGAGCCGCGCTGTCGGTCGGGCTGAGGTAGAAGAGGTCGCCGCGGTGCTCCGCGACTTTGCCGAGCGTGGCTCGAGCCTCGCCTTTCGGCTGGTCGAGGTGGGCGAAGCTCAGCAGCCGGCAGAGGTTGGAGTAGCCCTTAAGGTTGCGGGCGATGATGATCAGCTCGTCGCCGTCGACCTCGAGCGCGCTACCGATGAGCGGCTTGATGCCGAGCTTGAGGCATGCCTGCAGGAATTTCACCGCACCGTAGACACCGCCGCGGTCGGTGATGGCCAGCGCCGGCATCTCCAGCTCAGCCGCACGTAGCGCAAGCTCAGCCGGATGTGAGCCGCCGTCGAGGAAGGAGAAGTTGGAGTGACAGTGCAGCTCGACGTAAGGGGTGGTGGTCACACCGCCGGGTTTCCCAGGACCGATCCACCGTCAGTCATAGACGCGCTCCAGGAACCACTCATCGGCGCCGAGGTCGTGGTAGAGCTCGCACAAAAGGTTGTTGTTGAGCACCGCCTTCCAGTACTCGCGGACGACAGGCTTCTTCCACCACTCGGATTCGACCTTCCAACGGGTGATTGGGTCGATTGGTCCAGAAAAGGCTCCTGAGATGAAGGCGGGAGTGCCGTCATCGTTCAAGGTGACCTTGATCGCCGCGGGAGGTGAGAGCAGGCGGGTCATCTGAGGGCTGACTTCGAGGCGTTAGAGAGCTCACGGCTCGGCCCGCCAATTGAGACAGGTGGTGGTGGCGGAAGCCGAAGCTTGCCAACCAGGTCGTCGCCGTGACGCTCCTGCAGCCGTTCGAGAGCCGCCGCGACCTCTTCGCTGGTGCCGTCACCGCCGGCCCACAATCGCAGCTGCCGTCGACCGGCGGTTTCCAGAACCGGAAGCTCGATATGGAGCTCGGTGATCGAGGCATGAGGCTGCCACTCCTTGATCCACGCCCCGATGAGCCCGAACAGCTCCCCGGCGCTGCTCAGCGGATGGCGCACCACCGATTCGCGTTTTTCCTCCGCTCCCGACTCAAAACCGAGCCGCACCCGGGCATGCCTCGCTCCGGCGCCGCGCAGGCCCAGCTCCTCCGCCAGGTCGCTGCAGAGAGCGCGGGCGACGAAGAGGAGCGCTTCGCGATCTTCCACTGGCTCTTCAAACTGGCGATGGGCACTGGTGAAAAGAGGTGGCCTCCACGCCGCAATCTGCTCGGGCTCAAGGCCCGCCGCCAGCAGCACCGCGTGCCGGCCAGCGCTCCCAAGCTGACTTTCGAGCTCTCGGGGACCGATCGCCGCCACCGCACCAAGCGTCCGAAGACCAAGAAGGTCCAGCCGTTCGAGCTGCTCGGCGGCGAGGGGGAGCTCTCGAGAAGAGAGTGGACGGAGGAATGCGGCGGCGTCATCGACACGCAGGAGGCGGCCAGGCCGCGCCCGTGCGGCGGCCAGGCGTCCTGAGAAAGGTCCTGGCGCGAGACCAAGGCGTGGCTCGCGTCCGACGGCGGCTCGCAGCCGGCGCCTCGCCTCTCGAATCGCTTCACCGGCTCGAACGACACCGTTCAGGTCGAGCCAGGCGATGCCTTCTCTTCGAACCTCGACCAGCGGTGCCAGGTCGTAGAGCGCTGACGAGATGCGTTCGCGCAGGTGAGCGGCCGGCTCTGGGTCAGGCTGCAGAAACGTTGCCTGGGGGCAGAGATGCTCGGCCTGGGGCAGCGGCATACCAGTGCGCACGCCAAACGGAAGCGCTTCATCAGAGACGGCGATGACGCTGTCCTCCCAGTGGCCGACCACAACCGGGTTCCCGTAGAGGTCAGGTCGCCGGGCCAGCTCGAGATGACCGATGAGCGCTGCAACCGCGAGCCTCCGTCGGGTCTGGAGGGATGGCGCTAGATCGCTGCTGACTCGCATTCGAGAAGATCCGCTTCCTGGGACACCGACTCGCAGAGGTGCACGGGGTGATCGAACAGCGACTGTGCCCCAAGCCGGTAGCGAATCTCTAGCTCGGTTTCCCCCAGCGGAGGAGCCACGCGGTTCTTTACACAGCGTGCCGAGGCGCGAAGCCCGACCACCTGCTCTCGCTCCCAGATCCAGTCGGTGCGAGCAAGACCAAGGCTGAGGCTGGATGCATGCGCGAATGCCCGCCCGGGAGCATCGACCACCCCGACCAGGACAGTCCCTGATCGTTTGGCTCCAGCTTCGAGTGGCCCCAGCCAGTGCTCCGGGACCTCACCCATCAGGAGAATGAATCCCGCGCCGGCCTTGGCCAACGCGGCCGCGGACTCACCGGCGATTTCAGGAGCTGGCGCGCGGACGACGGTCAGCGCGCTCAGCTCAGGGGAGAAGGGGAGCAGCGTCCACGGATCGAATGAGGAAGGGTCGATGACAATCGCGTGCGCGAACTCGTGGGTCGCGTGGGCGAGCAGAGCCATGGCGAGCGAGAGCTTGCCGCACGTCCCGTTCCCGATGAGGAGGGTGAGGGAGCCGCGAGGCAAGCCACCGATGCCTGTCAGACGATCGATCGGAGTTCGGCTGGGCCATGGCTGCGGTGGTGGCAGCCCGGCCGCCTTCGTGAGCGCCTGGCTGCCGAAACGGACACGAATCGAATCAATAGCGACGTGGAGGGTTTCGAGCTTTTGTTCCTGCATCTTTTTCTGGCCTCCGCAAAAGACGCAGGGAAAACGTGGAGGCAGGTCAGACCATAGCGAACAAATGTTCGCAAGTCAAGGGTATTCAGCTCCCTTCTATATATGTGTGGCTGCACCGCTCCCCAGGAGGGTGCGAGGAGCACAGCCGGCCTGGCGGGGGCGGACGGATTCGCTCCGGCCGTGATTTTGATGAGCTGGCGTCGCCGGGATGGCCGAGTTCACCTCGGCCATGACTTTGTTCTCTTGTCTCCACGCGTTGCGAGGAGGGAGGGTGGGTCATAGGAGGGAACCCTTGGGTGCCCTCCCATGAATAAAGAACGCCGGGGCTCCACAGAACC
>JBIOJB010000086.1:0-12882 GCA_044450465.1 Candidatus Dormibacterales bacterium
CCATGCGGGCCGGGGTCGAAGAGCTCCTGCTCCTGCTCGATTGGTATGGCCTTGCGGTGCTTCAGGTCAGCTACGAAGGGCTGCGCCACGGCATGCTGCTCGCGTACCTCGAACGTGGAGTCGATTGGTGGAGGCCTGGGTAAAGTAGGTTCGTGGCGCAAGACAGCGACAGAGCGGGCCGGCTGAAGGTAGCGCTCGGCCTCACGGTGGTCGTTCTGCTGGTCGAGGTCGCGGGCGGACTGGCCGCGCACTCGCTCGCCCTGCTGTCGGATGCCGGCCATGTGCTGAGCGATGTGTTCGCGCTGGGCCTGGCCTTGTTTGCCCTGGGCCAGTCGAGACGTCCGGCCGACCAGCGGCGCTCCTACGGCTACCAGCGGGCGAGCATCCTCGCTGCGCTCGTGAACTCGCTGGTGCTGATCGGGATCGTGGTGGCCATCGCCTACGAAGCCGTGCGCCGGTTAGGCGCCCCACAGGAAGTCCACGGCGGAATCGTCGTGGTGACCGCCATGTTCGGCATCGCGGTGAACTCGTTCCTAGTGCTCACGCTACGCAGTCGAGACCGCAACCTCAGCCTTCGAGCCGTCATGCTCCACCTCGTCGGGGACCTGGGGGCCTCGGTCGGCGTGGTGGCTGCAGGCGCCGTCATCCTGCTGACAGGCTGGCTCTACATCGATCCCCTGCTGTCCCTGGCGATCGCCGTCCTGATTGCGTGGGGCGCCTGGGGCATCGTCAGGGAGACGGTCAACCTCCTCCTGGAGGGCACGCCCCCGGCGGTTGACCTCAAGGCGGTGACCGCGGAGATCACCCGGACGGATCTGGTCTCGGGCGTCCACGACCTGCACGTCTGGGCGCTTTCGCACGATGACATGGCGCTGAGCTGCCACGTCGTGGTCGGAGACTGCCGCCTGGACGAGGCGGAGCACATGGTGAGGGACCTCGAGACCCGCCTCTGTGGCAAGTTCGCCATAGGCCACAGCACGATTCAGGTCGAAAGGCTTCACCCGTGTGGCGAGATCCAGCACGGCGCGGGCAGCCACAACCATCCCCACGACCACGTGGTTTTGGTCAAGTCCTCCGGCTGACCAACGGGGATTTAACCCAGCGTTACCAAACGTTTAGTCGTTACCTTATATAGTGGACGATGGTGGGCAGGGGGGTGCTCGCGCGCGTCTTGGCAGCCGCTGCGGCGGCCGCGATGCTGTTGGGCCTGGGGAGCCTGAGCGCCCTCGCCTACAACAGCGACCCCTCAGGACCCGCCGCTCCCGCCGCCGTGGACAATGTCGGGCCGGTCGGGGATTCCGTTCCCACCGGTACCGCGATAACAGTCTCGTTCACAGCTCCGGTGGACGAGGCCACAGTCGTGTTGACCATCAGGCCCTCCGTGCGGGGAGTCATGAGATGGGTCGACGACCAGACCCTCCAGTTTGAGCCGGCCAGCCTGCAGCATGGCGCCTCCTATCAGGTCATCGTGCAAGGGCGCTCGGCCGAGGGCAGGCTAGTTCGAGGGAAGAGGGTCTGGGGCTTCACCACCGACGCCGGCCCGCCGATCGTGTTGAGCCCGGGTCCTGCGTCGGTTCGCGTGCCGATCCTCATGTACCACTACATCCGGCTGAACCCGGACCCGCGGGATCGCCTCGGCTACGCCCTATCCGTCACGCCCACAGATTTTGCGGCCCAGATGGACTGGCTCGCCGCCAACGGCTACCACACGGTGACCATGCGGGACCTGGTGGACTACCTGTCGGGCGCGCGTGGCCTGCCGTCGAAACCAATTGTGCTCACCTTTGACGACGGATACGCCGACTTCTTTACGACCGCGCTGCCGATCCTCCGAAGCCACGAGTTCACCGCGGTCAGCTACGTTGTGACAGGTTTCATAGGCTGGGCCCGCTACATGTCGGCTGACCAGATCGTGGCGGCTCAGGACTACGGCGTCGAAATCGGCTCTCATACGGTGGGGCACGTCAACCTGACGATGCAGTCGCCCGGGGCCCTGATGGAACAGCTCGTCGCGTCCAAGGCGGCGCTCGAGGCGCTGCTGGGCCGGCCCGTTGTCTCGTTCTGCTATCCGTCTGGCAGGTTCGGGGCCCGCGAGATGGCTGCGGTGCAGGCGGCGGGGTATCAGAACGCGACGACGACCATGGGCGGCACGTGGCACTCGCTGAGAGATCGCTTCGCGTGGACCAGGGTGCGGGTCAGCGGGGGCGTGTATCTATCCGACTTCGCTGCGGCCGTCCAATTCGGCGCCTAGCGAGCTACGTAAGCACTGCCCCCTCGCGCTGCAGGATCCGTCGTGCCACGGCGATCGCCGACGCGTACGTCGAGTCCAGGCCGCGGTAGCTCAGCCCTCTCGCACCAAGCGTGCGGGCCTGGGTGTAGGGGGTGTCAGAGGCGTAATGGACGATGCCCAGATCGAAGTGCAGCTGAGCCATGTTGACGCTCTCGTCCAGCGGGTATCGATCGGGCTGCCGGATCTCGTAGCAGGCGTCGAGGTACGGTCCGGCCTCCATCTCGACCACCGTGTAGCGGCCGCGATAGTAGAAGTCGAGGTAGTCGCGGTTCTGCAGGAACGTCCCGCGGACCGCCACCGCCCGCTGGTTGTCGAGCGCCGAACCGTACACCAGGTTCGGCTGGACGTCGGCGGCGGTGAAGCAGTTGTTGAGCCAGTACGTGTTGCCGGAGTGCTCGTTGTGAACGACGTTCGGGATCATCACGTCGCCGACGTCGGCGTTGAGGGTCGCCGCCTTGCCCAGGACGTACACGCCGGCGATCCACGCCACCTGCTCGGCGACCTGCCGCAGGATGTGGTACGCGGCTTCGCCAAGGGGATAGTCGACGTTCAGCACGCAGGCGTTCGACTCGCGAAGCTTCTGCGCATCGACCTGGCCGACTCTGGGATCGATCGATGCCGAGTCGAGCTTCGAGAGCATGAACACCTGAGCCGCCGAGTCGACGCCCGTGCCTCGCGCCGCTATGTGCCGCACGCCGTTGGCGGCCTCCATCTCGGCACGCAGGCGTCGCATTCGGTCGCGGTCGGGATGACGGTCGAACACCTGGCGCGCACCGTAGTAGAGCCAGTTGTCGCGTGAGGCCCGGCTGTGGCCGGCCTCCAGCTTGCGACGCTCTTCATCGAGGTCGGGGTCGTTTTGCGCCACCCAATCGAGGATCTCGGGTTCAAAGCGGCGGGCCACGCCGGTGAGCACGTTGACCAGGCTGTGCGCGTTCGAGGAGACGAAGTAGACGGGGCAGTCGCGAGCTCCAATGTCCTCCAGGGCCGCCGCGATCGGAAGCCACCAGCGGCTTGCGTTGCGCGCGTAGCCGAGGTGGCTGCCGCCGATCAGGCGCAGCACGATCCGGCATTCGTCGCGCTTGATTGACTCGAGGTTCGCGTCGAAGGTCTGGCCCCAGGCCTCTCGCAAGCGCCCCCAGTCGTCCTCCGACGCCCCGGCCGCCTGACGGGTCTCGTCAAAGGTGAGGTCAACGTCCTGCAACGCCCGGTGCAGCTTGTTCCACTCGATCTGGTACGCCACGAGCGTCGGCACGAGGTCGTCGATGTCCGAGGAAGAGGCGATGAGCACCGCCAGGGTGTCCTTTCCGTTGTGATACCAGCGGCGCCTACGCGCCGGGGCCTTGACGGCGTCCCAGGTCAGGATGTCCTCTCCGAGGATGCTGCGAAAGCCCTGTGGGCTCTGGCCCATCACGACCCGGCGGGCACGGCTGATCGCCTCGGGAAGGCGTCTCACC
Source organism: Candidatus Dormibacterales bacterium (assembly GCA_044450465.1). Taxonomy (GTDB): domain Bacteria; phylum Chloroflexota; class Dormibacteria; order Dormibacterales; family Dormibacteraceae; genus JBIOJB01. The sequence goes on from JBIOJB010000086.1 coordinate 3,745, forward strand.
GCGTAGAGCAGAGCTCCCATGTCGGTCTGCGGCTGGGCGGCCATCGGATGCAGGACCGAACCCATCCCGAGGTGCGCCTGGACCAGCGACTCGACCTTTATCTCGCCCGAGCTCTGCAGCATGGTCGCGTACGTGCGGACGTACAGCTCGACCGCGTGCTTGCCTGTCCAACCCGGAGATGGGGGTGACTCCATCACGCGAATATAGAGCCTGGGCTGCGCTCAGCCCTTACAAAAGCTTGACCCGCCAGAGCGACACGGTAGGGCCGGTGTGGCGTTTATTGATCTGATGAACACTCGATCCTCGAATCTCCGCCACCTTCGTATCGCAGGACTTGCGCTTGGAGCGGTGGCCGTAGCCGGGATGGCGGTCCTGGTCACCGCCTCCGCTTCGGGCTTGACTCTGGGACTCCGCCCAGCGGCCTCCACGCAGCAGGCCTCCAGGTCCTCGCTCAGCCAGGCCACCACGTCCACCGTGTGCTCCAACTTCATCTCCCACCTGGCGAGCGATCTGGGCAAGAGCCAGAGCCAGCTCAACTCGGCCATCCAGAAGGCCATCGGCGAGACGCTTGCCGATGAGGTCAAGAGCGGCAAGCTGACCCAGGCTCAGGCCGACAAGATCAAAACCAGGCTCGCCGGTCAGGCCCTGTGTACGCTGCCGGGCGGTCACCCCAAGGCGACTGTCCCGAACCCGGGCGCCGGCGCGGCATACCGGCAGGAGCTGCTGACCGCGGCGGCCTCGGCCCTCGGCATCACCAGCGCCCAGCTGAAGACCGACCTGGCCCACGGCATGAGCCTTTCACAGATCGCGGCGGCGCAGAAGCCGCCCGTCACCGAGGCGGCGTTTCGCTCCGGCCTGATTGCTCAGCTGAAGCCGCTCCTGGACAGCGCGGTGGCCGGCAAGAAGCTGACCCAGGCCCAGGAAGACGCCATCTTGAAGCAGCTTCAGACAGGCCCGATTCCCTTCTGGAACAAACCTGCTTCTTCGAAGCTGCCGGCAGCGGCTCCTTCTCCGGCCTGACGTCACCGCGCGGCGCCCCCCCCCCCAGCGCCGCGCCCCCGTGTGGGTCAGCCGGGCGGCTCGCCCGGCGGCTCGCCCATCCGGCGCATCAGCTCCTCGAGGAGCTGGCGTGTCTCGGGATCTGCCATGAGCCGTTCCTGCATCTGCTCCGCCGAACGCCTGATCTCCGGATCGGCCATCAGCCGCTCGGACATCGCCTGGAACCGGCTCGCCATGTCCTTCATGGAGGACTCCTGGGCCACCTGGATCAGGATCGGCTGGCTTGCGGCGGCGACGACCGCCTCCGCCTGGGCCCGCACCATCTCGAGGCCTTTACAGCCCAGGCACTCGCCCTTCAACCCGCAGTGGCACAGGTGGGGCCGAAGCCGATCGAGGGCCATGTGAAGCTCTGAAAGGTCGATCGGGGTGGCCATGCCGGTAGGTTACGAGTGTCTGGGGCTCTCGGGTCGGGCCTTGCCCTCGTACATCGATTCGATCTGTTCCTGGTACCGCAGGGTGATCACCCGACGCTTGATCTTGAGCGTCGGCGTGATCTCTCCGGCGAGCTCGTTGAAGGCCCGCGGTAAGAGGGAGAAGTACTTGATGGTCTCCCAGGTCCCGAGTGTCTGGTTGATGGCCTCGATTCGTGGCTTGATCAGATCTATCACGCGCTCATCCGTGATCAGCTCCTCGGGCTGCCCGGGCACCCTCTTGTTGACCGCCTCCCAATCCGGAACAATCAGAGCGGTCACGTAGGGCCGGCTCTCGCCTATCACGACGGCCTGCTCGACGTAGTCGTCCTGCTGCATCTGGAACTCGAGCGGCTGCGGAGCCACGTACTTGCCTCCGGCCGTCTTGATCAGGTCCTTCTTGCGGTCGGTGATGTACAGGAAGCCGTCCGAGTCGAGCTCGCCGATGTCGCCCGAGTAGATCCAGCCGCCATTGAGCATCTCGGCTGTAGCGGCCGGATTCTTGTGGTACCCGATCATGTTCCCGGGGCTCTTGACCAGGATCTCGCCGTCGGCCGCGATCTTGAGCTCGAGGCCTGGAAACGGTTTGCCGACGCTGAGGAATCGATGTTGCGTCAGTGTGTTGGAGCAGGCGCCCGAAGACGTCTCGGTCATGCCCCACCCGTTGAGGATCGGCACCCCGATCGCCCAGAAGAACTCCTCGATGTTGCGGGCGAGGGCGGCGCCTCCGCTGATGAAGAACCGGAGCCGGCCACCCGTGAGGCGAAGGCGCAGCGGAGCGAGGACCAATCGGTCCGCAAGCCGGTGCCGAGCCGAAAGCAGGGGTCCCGGGTGGTCGGTATGCGAGTAGGCAACGCCGGTCGCGATCGCCCAGTGGAACAGGAGCCGCCGCACGGCGCTGGCCTCGCGGACGCGCTGCCTGACGGCCGCGTGCATCTTCTCGTAGACCCGCGGAACGCTGAGCAGGACGGTCGGCTGCACGTCGGCGAGGTCGTCCGCGAGGTAGTCGACCCCCCGCGAGATCCATGTCTGGCCCCCGAACATGAGGCACGAGAAGAAACCGTTGATGCGCTCGAACACGTGCGAGAACGGAAGCCATGAAAGGGTTGAGTCGCTGCGGCTGAGCGGGAAGGCCTTGAGGACGGCCTCGGTGGAATCGACGATGTTCCGGTGTGCAAGCTCCGCGCCCTTGGGATCACCGGTGGTACCTGAGGTGTAGACGATGGTGCAGATGTCGTCGGGCCGGATCTTCTCCAGGCGATCGATGACCTCGTCGATACGGTCCGGCTCCCGCCGGATCCAGTCCTCGACCTCCGCATCCAGCCGGACGGTGCGAACTCCAGTCAGCTTGCCGGCCTTCGAGTCGTCCGAGGCGATGGCGAGCACCGCGTCGCAGTTGTCGACGATCACCTGAATCATCTCGGTCGGCGTGCCCGAATAGATCGGCACGGTGATCGCCCCGGCCGCCTGGATGCCGAAATCGCAGTAGATCCACTCGTACCGGTTCTCGCTCAGCAGGACCACGTGGTCGCCGGCCTTGACGCCGGTCTCGATCAGAGCCGACGCAATCGCCAGCACGGCGGCCCTCATTCCGGCCCACGTGGCCACCTGCCAGCCGCTGCTGGTGAGGTAATGGATGAACGGGTCGTCGCCAAAAAGCGCGGCCTGGCGGAAGAACGCCCCGACGGTAGTGCGCTCGGCGATCGCCTCGGGTCTGAGCGCTCTAGCCAATGTCATCAGGCGGCGAGCGCCGCATCGGCGCCGGCTTCGCCGCTATTTGACAGCCTTGATGGTGAGGGAGAGCGTGCCCGAAGGAACACTGACGGTCACCTTGTCCCCTTTCTTGCGGCCGAGGAGGGCGCGGCCGACGGGCGAATCCACCGAGATGCGCCCCGCCGTGGGGTCGCTCTCGACGGCGCCCACGAGGTGGTAGGTTTCGGAGGAGCCGTCGCCGTCGACGACGTCGATGGTCGAACCAGGACCTGCGACGCTGGAGTGTGTGTCTTTGATGATCTGGGCGCGGCCGATCATCTCCTGGAGCTCATAGATCCGGCTGTCGAGGAGTCCGACCTCCTCTTTGGCCTGCTCGTATTCGGGATTGTCCTCGATGTCGCCCGGCTGGAACGCTTCCTTTAGGCGCTCGCCCGCCTCGGCACGCCGCTTCAACGCGACCTCCAGATCGCGCTTGAGCTTCTCGAGCCCCTCGGGCGTCAGCAGTACAGGTTCGGTTAGATCCATCTCCCAGCCTTCCTGAATAATAACGGTCCGCATGGAATCGACCGATTTGCGGGCCGGGGTCGCCGAGAGGCTGGCGAGCGCCGATCCGATCGACGCGGTGACCTTCAACACAGCCTGTTTCGTCCTGTCGAAGGCGCTCGAGGAGCTTCCCCTGTCAGTGCCGCAGGCGGCGCCGCTGGTCCGAACCGTGCTTCGGGTCGCCGGACGCGTGGTCATCGACACGGGGCTGCCCGATTCCGTACCCGACATGTGGCCCAACACCCAGCAAATGGCCGTCGAGTGGATGACCTCAGCCCTGAGCGCTCTCGGCTACCGGGTCTCGCCTGCGGGCGAGGTCGAAGAAGGATCCCGCTAGAAGTAGACCTCTTCGGCGACCGTTTTCTGCGACAGGTACAGGTTTCCGCCAGGACCTACCAGCTGGGCCAGGGCGGGAGTCGCGGCGCTGAACTTGATCACGACGAGAACCTCGATGCCGTGACCGGTTCCAGGGTCCGGCCGTGCACCCCACGTTCCATAGGTGCTGCAGGTGCCGAGGTCGCCCCCGCCGGCCTGGTTGCAAACCCGGACGGCGAAGCACGCGATCTGCGCCCCGCTGAAGCTGCTGGCCACGCAGCCGCTGGGGTCGCCGCAGGTGACGCTGGATGAGGTGCACACGCCGTAGGGCTGGCCCGGGCCCTCGTTGCCCCAGGCGGCGGTCGTGTTGGGGATGCCCGAGTTGGGCTCTTCACGCACGGCATCGCCGATGTCACTCGTGTCCGAGATGATGGCCATCCGGGCGCCGGCCCGCGACGCGCCGGCGGCGTCGATCGACTGCCAGTACGCCCGACCCACGTCGACCGTCAGCAGCACGAAGAACAGCAGGACAGGCACTGTGATCGCAAACTCGACCAGTGCCTGCCCGCGGCTCGCTCGACGCCGTCCGATCATTGCGCCAGGTCCACGCTTCCGACTGTCTGCTGGCCCGGGCCAGGAGCTCCGACGTTCTTGAAGGTGTAGGACGCGAACGCGTAGTCACCGCACCGGTCTCCATCGACCACGAACACCGCGAGCGCGACGTAGCTGCCGGTCGGGATGGGGAAGGTGTACTTCACGGTGGCGATGTTGCTCTGGCTCTGCGCCACCGGCTGACCGGCGACGGACGAGTTGCTCAGGTCCTTCTCATGGCCCCACGTCCACTGGCCTGATACCTCGATCGTCGCCCCGTTGCTGCTGGGGATGGCGTAGGTCCAGTCCGCCGACCCGTTGGGTATGTCGCTCGGGGAGGCGGGTGCGACGGTTGACGTCTGTGTGTAAGCGGCGGCGTAGGTCGTCGCGAAGGACGGATACCTCACGTTGACAACGGGACTGACCTGGTCCCCAGGCACGTTCCCAGGCGGCGGGATGGTGGCGTTGGCGCTGGGCACGGGGTTCCAGATGCCCTGAGAGAAGAAGACAGGCTGCCCGTTGTTCTCCTTGATGAACTGGTCGTAGGCGTCCATGGCCCACTCGTCGGTGTAGTTGACGGTCAGGATCTCGTATCCGGGCGTTGTCGACGCCGTGAGCGTAGCGCTCGAGATGATCGAGGTCTCGTTCTTGCCCGAGGTCGCGATGCCGGGTACCGTGCCGGCGCCGTAGCCCTGGGAGAAGTCGAGCGTGCCGCTGGTGCCGAAGGTCGTGAACGAGTAGGCGAGGACCTGGCCCAGCACCGAGGTGGAGGACGCGCCGCCGCCACCGGGCGCGCTGCCGTCGAGGTGGACGAAGGAGCCGTTCTCCATGTCGATGAAGATCGGTGAATTGCCGGCCTGGCTGTTGCTGTTCACGCCGGCGCCGGCGAAGTTGACTCCCGTCACCTCGTGGGTGACGACGAAGCCGCCGGAACCCGTGTCAAGCAGGAAGACGGTCGCGTTTCCGCTAACGATCGTGGGGTCGCCACCGCCGCCGTTCGCGCCACCCGAGGCGCTGCCGTTGCAGGAGCTCGAGGTTGGCGCCACGTAGGCGGAGAAGGAGCCGGCGCCGTGGCCGATCCACACGCCTGCGGTCAGGTTAGGGCACGCGTTGGCGGCGTTGGGCACGCCGACGACGGCCGGAGTGCACAGGTCGAAGTCAGCCGCCACTTCGTTTGTGTGGTCGATACCGTTCGCGGTGTAGCCGCCCGAGGTGAGCGTGTTCACAGGAGCGACGCCTGTGATGTCGTAGATGCCCTGGTCGAACTCATACGTGCCGTGGTTGATCACGATGGAGCTGTAAATTCCGGGCTCGATCAGATACTGCTCGGTGGCGTTGGCGCACGGTCCGTACACCTTCTGCCCGTTCAATACGAGCGAGCCACAGTTGTTCACCGGCCTGGTGATGCTCGGCGCCCAGTAAGCCGGGGAGATGTAGTTGGTCTGGTTGGTGTCCAGCTCGGCGAGACCCGCCTGGCCGGTCGTCGTGCAGGCCGTGGCGTGCGCCGCCCCGGTGCCGAACTTGGAGCAGTAGATCTTCGACCCCGGTGCCACTGCGAGGCCGGCGGTCCCGACGACTCCGTTGGTCACGCATGTCGCCACGTTGTACGGATCGCAGATGGTCGTGCGTGCCTGGATGACCACGTCGCCGTTCGACTGCACGGCGGTCACGTCCTGGGCCGGGTTGAAGTACGTCCCGTCATACCCCTTGATGACGGGGTTGCTGCCAGTGGCGGCCCAGAGGGTCGGGCAGTTGTTGGCCGCGGTCTTGGTGGGATCGCACGACAGCTGTGTTCGCGAGACCGGTTTCGACTCGTTGAAGCACTGCATGCTGCCGCTGCAGCCGGTGATCGGCTCGTAAAGGACCAGAGCCGAGGGCCACGGGGCATTGATGTTCGATCCTGGCAGGATCGCGTGCGCGCTCGCGCCAACTGTGATGTACACACTCTTGATCCCGAGCACGCTCGTGAAGATCTCAGACACGCTCGTGGTGATGACGACCTGCACGCAGGAGTACGTGCCGGTCCCCGTGCAGACCGGTGGCACCGGAGCGCCGGGCAGGGCCTGGGCCGGGGAGTTCAGCGTGACCTTGTTCGTGAACCCGCTGGTGGCAGCGCACGGAAGCCCGGTCGCGTCGAACCAGGTGGTCGTGAACCCGCCGCCGGCGGTGGAGTCGCAGGTCGTGTTGTAGTTGGTCGGGAAGCCGTTGTTGGCGGCGAAGTCGTGCGCCGCAATCACAGCGTTGGAGCCTGAGCTAAGGGCAACGCTCAGGTTGCCGGACAGGGTCATCTCCTTGGCGGCAGCGAGCGCCGCGAAGTCGACGGCGTTCTGAGCGTCGCGCTTGACCAGGTAGTCCCGGCTCGCGTCGATGGCCAGGCCCGCGATGGCGGCAAGCACCAGGAAGCCGGCAGCTGCGATCGGCAGGATCTGCCCGGACTGTCGGCGGAGGGAAGTGCTGTACCGGTTCTTCATTCTGTTGTCACCACCGAGACCGTTTTCACGATCACATTTGGAATGAGGCTGCTGACAAAGGGCGTGAGCGGCGTGAAGTGATACTGGATCTCAACCGCGACGTGCTTGACGGTCTGGCTGACGGCACGCGGGTTGACGGGGCTGGTGCAGTTGGTCTCCTGCGGTGTTGCGGTCGCCACCGCCGGCCAGATGTAGGCGTAGCCGACGTTGGGCGGGATCGCCGAGGCAAGAGCCGGCTGGAGGGATCCGCTCGGGTTGTTGGGATCGCTGTCGCCGACGAGCGAGCCCGGGTCCATCTGGACGGGGAAGCCCTGGCCCACGAGCTCGACCTCCTGGATCACCGCGCAGTCGCTGTACACAGACGCCTGCAGGGAGGCCGTTCGGGCGCCGTCGCGGGCGGCCGACGAGATCGCGGTGTAGGCGTACAGGAGGCGGCCGATGTCGACGGCCGCGAACATGATGATGAGGAAGATCGGAGCGACCAGGGAGAACTCCACAAGCGCCTGGCTGCGCTCGGATCGCCTTGGATCGCGTGCGGGTTTCACCGCGCGATCAACGGTCGCTGCGGCCCGCGCCCGCTTTTTCGTCCCGCCTGCCTTGCACACACCCAGTCCTAGTGTTGGATCAACGAAGCGGGGGGCGCGATCTTGCGCTCCCTGTCCGGCGCCTGACGTATTCCGCTCCCGATCCGGCGCTTACCTATTCAACCCGAAACGCCCCCAAATGGGGCCGTTTTAACTCACAAGCCCCTGATCTGGGCGGCTGGGCCATGATTGAACGAGCTCGTGGCGAACTCCAGCCGGCGGCCGCTTGTGGAAATTTACATTTGGCCGGCGCGGGCCGGTGCCATCCGATGACCTCGCCGAGCAGCTTAGCCAGAGCTCCCCAGCGCTCTCGCCGGTGGCAGGAGATCCGCGCCCGCGCCATCGACGCCAACTTCGACTCGGACCGGCGGGCCGGCGAGCACGTGGCGGTCTTTCTACGCTGGGTGTTCCTCATCGTCCTCGGGGCGAAGCGGGCGGCCGGCGACGGGAGCCTCGAGCTGGAGCTGCCCGACGCGGCGCTGCCTCAATCCGGCCTCCCGAGGACGGGTTAGCTTCCGCCGCAGCCGGTCGCGTCGGTGGTCGAGCTCTTGCGCCAGCTCGGGCATGCGACGTTGCGCCGCCTCGACCACGCTCAACGCCTGCTCGGGATCTCGACGTCTCCACTCGAGCAGCCGGGCTCGGGCCACGGACACCCTCACGTCCTCGGTTGCATGCGACTCCACCCAAGCAAGGAGATCATCAGCCGCGCCGATCGAGCCGCGGCGCAGGAGGCGTCTGGCGATGGTGAGACCGGCAGTGGCGGCGGCGCCGCCGCTGGCGAAGGCGGTCGCGTTGCGCAGGGCTCGCCAGCCGTCGGCGCGGGCTCCGCGCCGGAATCGGTGCTTGCCAAGCGCGAGCCAGTCGTCGGCGTCCATCCCCAACTCGCCGCCGTTGAGCCGAAGCAGCAGCCTGGAGTGGAGGTGGACGAGGCTTATGACGTCGAGCCGGTTGTGCTCGAGGGCGGCTTCCAGCCGCTCGGTCGCCCCCATCCGGAGGTAGTCGAAGTACGCGTCAGGCACCTGCGCGCTGGGCACCGGGTCATCGCGCTCGTAACCGAGGATCCGTTCCTCGACCACGCGGAGGTTGCAGCTTTCGAGTCGGTGCCGGTACAGGGACCTGACGAGCGTCAGCAGGTCGACGTGCTGCGCATGGGCGAACTCTCCGCGCATGCGGGCCATGACCCATCGGGTCCGGAGGATCGGCAGGTCGAACGACGCCCCGTTGAAGGTGGCGAGCTGCGAGGCCGGCGCGATCTCGTCGAGCAGCGCGTGAAGAAACGCGGGCTCCATGCCGGGTTCGGGCAGAAAGAACTGCGCGACACGCAAGCCGCAGTCGATGGGTCGGGCCACCGCCGCGGCGAAGACGAAGGTACCTGTTCCGCCGGCGAGCCCGGTGGTCTCCGTGTCGAGATAGGCGGCGTTCCCCGGGTCCGGATCCAGCATGGGCAGCGCC
>JBIOJB010000087.1:0-12757 GCA_044450465.1 Candidatus Dormibacterales bacterium
CAATCCAGTCGGGTGTGATTGACCATCTCCATGATGGTCTTGACGCCCCTCCCCTCCTCCCCGACCATCACCGCCCACGCATCCTCGAGCTCTACCTCCGCCGACGCGTTTGAGCGATTGCCGAGCTTGTCCTTGAGCCGCTGGATGTGGAATTGGTTGCGCGAACCGTCGGGCAGAACACGCGGTAGGAGAAAGCAGGACAGCCCACCGGGCGCCTGGGCCAGGAGCAGAAACGCGTCGCACATCGGCGCCGAGCAGAACCATTTGTGCCCGGTCAGGAGGTGGACACCATCGTCACCGGTGGGCACCGCACGCATGGTGTTGGCGCGGATGTCGGAGCCACCTTGCTTCTCGGTCATCGCCATGCCGAAGAGCACCCCTCGTTTGGTGGAGGGCACCCTGAGGCCGAAGTCGTAGTCGAGGCTGGTGATCAGCGGCTCCCACTGCGCAGCAAGGCTCGGCGAGCGGCGTAGCGCGGGTATGACCGCATACGTCATGGACACCGGGCAACCATGTCCCCCTTCGACCTGCGACCAGATGTAGAAGGCGGCCGCTCGTGCCGCATGCGCCCCGTCTCGAGGTTCACGCCATGGAAGCGAGTGGAGGCCGTGCCCGACGGCCACGCTCATCAGCTCATGCCAGGCGGGATGGAAGTCGACCTCATCGATCCTGTTCCCGAACCGGTCGTGCGTACGAAGCTGTGGCGGGTGGTCGTTGGCCTGGAAACCCCACTCGATCGCCCGCTGTGTGCCCGCCAGCTCCCCGAGCTCGCGGACCAGGCCCTCCGCCCAGGATCCTCCCTCGCGCTCGAGCGCCTCCCGCAAAGGCGCGTCGGCGTCGTAGAGGTTGTAGTCGACGAGCGGCGGCGGTTGGTTGCTACTCACGCGCGAGCTCGGCGATCAAGCGGAGCTGCTCGGTCCTCTCGGCGAGATCGAACGCCATCGGCGAGACGATCAGGGTTTCAACGCCCGCGTCTCGAAAGGCCTTGATCCTCTCCCTGGCGCGATCGCGAGGGCCTGCGATGCAAACCGCGTCGATCATCGCGTCCGGGAGCGCGAGCATCGCCTCGCTCTTTCGACCGGACAGGTAGAGCTCCTGGACCTCGAGGGCCTCGCGCTCGAACCCATAGGAGGCGACGAGCCGGTTGTAGAAGTTCTGTTCTCGCGAACCCATGCCTCCGACGTAGAGGGCCAGCATCGGGCGCATCGCGTTGCGGGCGACCTCGAGGTCGTCGTGGATCATCACGTTGACGGTTGGGCAGATGCGAAACTCCGCCAGGGTTCGTCCGGCTCGGGTCGCACCCTCTTCGAGCGGCCCGCGGAGGGCCGCGGTGTGCTCGGGCGAGAACCACACCGGGAGCCATCCGTCGGCGATCTCGCCCGCGAGCGCCACGTTCTTCGGTCCGAGGGCCGCGAGATAGATCGGGATCCGCTCCTGCACCGGCCGCAGGGTGAGCTTGAGCACCTTGCCCGGTCCATCCGGCAGCGGAAGCTCGATCGTCTCGCCATGGAGCTCGACCTTTTGATGCGCGAGGGCCATGCGCACAACTGCCACGTACTCGCGCGTCCTCTGCAGCTGCTTGGCGAAGCGCACGCCGTGCCAGCCTTCGGACACCTGCGGTCCGGACGTGCCCAGCCCGAGCAGCATCCGGCCGCCGGAGAGGTTGTCGATCGTGGCCGCCGTCATCGCGGTCATCGCCGCGCTGCGCCCAGGGATCTGAAAGATCGCCGACCCGAGCTTGATCCGCGTCGTCGCGGCGGCCAGCCATGCCAGCACCGTCGCAGCATCGGATCCGTACGCCTCGGCGGTCCAGACCGAGTCGTAGTTGAGCTCTTCGGCGGTCTTGGTCAGTGCCAGCTGGTCTGCGGCGGTCTGCCCAAAGCCCCAATAGCCGAGCATCACGCCGAGCTTCATGGTGTGGAGCTTATGCCGTTGGCGCGAAGGTCTGGAGGATCAGGAAGACGTTAGTCCGTTACTACCGACGGCCGTCAGCAGCCCGCGTGCCTGCTGGCCGCTAGGCGCAGGCTCCCGTCGAGCTGCCGGCCGGGTTGTACGTGACGGCCACGTCGGGGGTCACGGTGACAGCCGACGCGGCCGTGAACACCGCCAGGTAGTCCGCGCAGCCCTCGCCCAGGTGAAAGTCGTAGCTGACGCTGGTCACGTTGAGCCAGCTCATCACGGTTCCAGAGTGATGCATGCAGTAGTTGGTCGTGCTGCCGCTGTAGTCAACGCATTCGATCGCCTTGGCCCACTCCTCGAGGGTGAGGATGCTCACCGACATCGGTCCGGTGGAGGTGGCGTTGAGGTGGTAGGTGAAAGTGTCGGGGACTCCACCGGCGAGATACCAGTTCGCGTCCTTGATGGTCTGAGGAACATTCCAGATCGTGAGGTGCGGGTGGGCGAGGGCTGCCTTCGTGTCCGCGAGCTCGCCAAGCGTGGCGGTCAGGTTCGCCTGCGTCTGCTTGAGCTGGTCGTTGACAAGCTGGTTCTGGCCGGTGAGCGACTCGTTCTGAGTGGTGAGGGTTCGGATTGTCGCCTGGTTGTTCGTGTCGTCGAAATACAGAACCCCCATGCCGGCCACCGCCACGAGGAATGCGACCCCTATGGCCACCGTTCTCCATGGGAACCGCCGCGCCGGTGCCTGAGCCACGCGATCGGTCTGCCAGGCCGGCGGCGGCGCGCTCGGCGTGGGCGGGTACGGCTCCGGCTCCGGTTGAGCGGCATCAGCCGCGGGCGTCGCTCCAGCGTCCATGGGGAATGGCGATGATCTCACTTCTGCCACAGGTCGGGACCTCGGCGAGCTGCCAGATTCGCTAGACCTGGCCGGGTCTTGGCCACGCTCCGTAGACGCTCGCGATCTTGGACGCGGTTTCCGTTTGGGTGCCGAGATTGAAGGTGAACGTCTTGCCATCCGGCTGCCAGGCGGGGCCGATGCCGCAGTTCGGAGCGCAGGCCGCCTCCTCGACGTAGAAGATCGTGGTCGAGTTCAGCCACGCCGGCATCGAGCGCACCGGCTGGAGCTGGCCGCCTGACTGCCCGCTGTGGCCGTAGAGCCAGACGTGAGGGGTGCCTGCGGCATTTCGCACGGTGAAGGCGAGGTTGTCATCGCCCGCGTCTGCGCGCGGTTGGATCCAGGCCAGCTGCGGCCCTAGGGCCTGGGCGACTCCGGTGGTTGAGTCCCAGACCATGATTGCGCTCGTGTTGGGCCGCCGGAAGTAGAGCTTGCTGCCGCTGCTGCCCCAGCTGCCCATGGTGCCGGTGGGCAGCGAGAAGGCCAGGCTGCCGTCGAGCGTCCGGCGCACCTGCAGCTGATCGCCCGAGCTGGTGAATGTCTGCACCAAAGCGAAGTAAGCGCCGTCCGCAGAGAAAGCCAGGTAGGAGTCATCCTCGGTGGGGTTCACACCTCGGCCTGGCACGGACCCGAGAGACGCAACCACGCGATCGCCCCCGCCGCTGAGCAGGTGCAGATTGACCGCGGTCGAGTCGGAAGTGAGGTACGCGAGAAAGCCGCGATCCGCGCTCCATGCGTGCTGGCCGTCGAGGAACCCTCCTCCCTGCCAGCTGGCCGCAATCGTCGACGTGCCGTTCAGAAGGTCGAGCACGCCGATGATGCTCGCACCGGGAGTTCCCGGGCTCCCCTGAGTGGCCGTCCAGGAGACGACGGTCTGGGTGACCATCTGGGTCTGCGCCGCAAACGGCCCGCTCAGATTGCAGATCGGTTTCGGGTTGGTCGGGTCGGTCATGTCGGCGAGCGTCGGGGTGGCAGCGCCCTGCATCACTACGAGCGCCTCCACGGACGCCGCCGTACCCGGGCAGGTGGCCGTGACCGCCGCCCAGGCCGGGACCGTGACAGGGCTGGGGGCCGCCGTGGGCGAGGCGACCGGGCTGGACGATGGGCTCGGGCTGAGGCTTGGGCTCGGGCTGAGCATCGCCGTCGGACTGGCATGGGAAGGACTCGCGTGTCCGGCGCTCGAACTGCCAGGCGAACACGCAGAACCGGCCAGCACGACGCACACGAGCACTAAGCCCGTCCTCACGGGAGACTCGAACGAGCCGCGCCGCACGGCCGTTACGCAATTCCAGTAATGGTGCAAGGCGCCCAGAATAAGCGCCTCCCAGTTTCGCGCATCGGCGGGTTGAGGATCAAATTTGAGAAAAGTCGGAGGCATGGTGGCGATGGCCGCGCTGCTGGCGGCTTGTTCAAGCCCCGTTTCGCTCACGGCCACGGTGACCGCCGTCGCCAGCACCAACGACGCGTTGGGCGGAACCGCTCAGCTGGTGGTCACCGTGGTCAACACCGGGCCTCCGATACCGCATCTCGGCCTGGTCTTTCGCACCCGGGACCGGTGGTACGAGACGCACCACGTCACTGACCTCGGCGGCTGCACGGTCTCCACCGACCTGTCGGCCTTCGACTGCGGCGACCTTCCGCAGGGCGCCAGCGCGACGTACTCCTTCTCGGGCACCACGACTGCAGCCGGCTCGTTCCACTACGAGATGGCGCTCAAAGAGCTGATCCAGCCGTACGACTACGTCAACGAGCACTCGGACGGCCCAGACCTGCAGGTCTGGGATGAGCAGGTGAACCCGGCCTGATCCGTCAGCTCGCGCGCCGAGCAGACCACGCGTCAAGCAGCTGGCGGCCTGCCGCGACGGTCCCGGCGTGCCAGCCGGGGGCGCGGCCGCCTGGCGGCGCCTGGATCTCGGCCGTGTCGAGCCCCGCGCGGGCGATCAACCACGAGATCATCGAGTTCGAGTTCCACATCTCGCCGGCCCCGATCTCGTCGCGTCCCCAGACGTGGATCGGCACGTGAGGAGCCAGGTCTAGGACTGTGCGGGCGACCCGTACGTCGCTGGTCAACCGCTGAGGACTGTTGACGGCCTCCGCGACGTCGGGAATCACTCCGTCGCGCCAGCGGCGCAGCTCCCACCGAAAGATGCGCCAGCGGCTCGCCCAGCGGGCGCCGACCGGGCCCTCGGCAACAACTCCACGCTCGGGGCCCCTGCCGTCGGGGACCGGCGTGTTCTCGATCACGTACATCCCCTCCGGCACCGAGACGATGAGGGCCGAGTGATAGAGGTCGCAGGCCGGGCGCCTCTCGAGCCACGCCTGGATCGCCTCATAGACGCGTCCGTTGAGACGCACGAAGTTGCCGCCGGCGCCCAGCGGAAGCCAGTAGAGGTCGACGGCAGCGTGCGCGTTGGAAGCCATGCTCATCGCAGCTTGGACCTGTCCGAGTCGCGATCCAGCCGCCGCAGTACCCGCGAACTCGAGTGCAAACGACCTGTCTGATCCGCGCACACGCCGGCTTTAGCGCTAGCGCGGCTGCGCCCGAGGTACCTTAGCCATCCACATGCCGGCACCTCCGCGATCGGTCGGCGACACCGTCCTTCGGTTCTACCGGCTCACGCATCAGCGCCTGCTGACCGCGGCCGGCGAGCTGTCGCCCGACCAATTCGCCAAGACGGCGGGCCCGAGCCTGCACTCGGTCGCCTGGCAGCTGTGGCACGCCGCACGATGGGACGACGTGATCGGCTCGTTCTTTCACCGCGCCCTGGCTCAGGAGCCTCGCAGTCAAGTTTGGGACAGGGAGTCTCTGGTCGATCGATGGTCCATGGGTAGCGAGTCATTGGGGCTGCGCAGCACCGGCACCCGGATGTCGGACGAAGCCGCGGAGCAGATGCGATTCCCGAGCCAAGACGAAGTGATCAGGTACGCCGGACTCGCCTTCGGATACACCGAAAGAGCAGTCGAGCTCATTCCGGACGATCGATGGCTGGCCGTCCCGAGCACTGATCCGGATGGGGACACGTATCTCGACAACGTGCTCATCTATCTCGAGCACCTCAGCCGGCACCTCGGGATGATCGAATCCATTCGCGGGCTTCAGGGGCCTGCGGGCGCGTCCGCCACCTGACGCCGTGACGAGCGGGTCGCCAGACGACGCAGGCGCGGCCGATTCGGTGCAGGTGGGTGCTGTGACGATTCGGTTCGTGCACACCGGGCCTGCCAGTCCGTACTCGCTCATCGAATGGATCGCACCCCCGGGGACGCCAAGCCCACCCGTGCACATCCATCACCAGACCGATGAGGGGTTCTACATGCTGAGTGGCGCTTTTCGATTCCTGCTGGACGGCCGGACGATCGACGCATCGGCTGGTGCCCATGTCCTGGTGCCAAGAGAACATGCCCACACGTTCTGGAACTCTGGTCGCGAGGCGGCCAGCTGCCTCATCGTGCTGTCGCCCCCTGGTTTTGCGGATTACTTCCGCGAGCTGGCGTCAGGTCTCGCGGCCAGCGAGTCGGACGATGCCGCGATGGAGGTGCGCCAAGAGCTGTCCGCCCAGGTACGACATCGAGGTCATCGGGCCGCCTGTCGAACCTGGGTGAAGGCCCGCGCCGCAGTTGGCCGGCGCTCAGCGGTTACCAGCAGAAAGTCGCCCGACTGCGACGATTCCCACCAGTCCGACGCAGACCAAGAGGACGCCGGCTCCCTTCTCTGCTGCGGTGGCGGTGGCGGCCCCGATCACGTACAGGACGACCCCCAGCGCCGCGAGGGCTAGAAATGCCCTCAGCACTCGACGCCCGAGGTTGGTGCCCGGCGATGGTTTCATCGCCTGTTAGCTCTCCACGATGATCGCCCCGACTGCTGTAAACCGTCCTTGTCGGCCCATCGCACGTCAGATTATCCAGCGACGATTCGCGCCATGCGACTCGGCCACAAGCTTCGTGGCGAACTCAACGGAAGTGCGAGAGAGCTCCAGGGAGTGCTCCGCGGCACTGAGCAGTGTGAAGTAGCCCCGGCGGGATTCGAACCCGCGGTCTCAGCCTTGAGAGGGCTGCGTCCTAGTCCACTAGACGACGGGGCCTCGCGATGGTGGGCGGCATTGGGTTTGAACCAATGACCTCTTGCGTGTGAGGCAAGCGCTCTCCCGCTGAGCTAGCCGCCCAAGGGAGACATCATTCTACCCAGGCCGTTCGCTCCGACCAGTTTGACTGCCTCTCCGACCAAAATCTGGGACTTTACTGTGCAAATTCGGCCGATTCGCGTGGTAGCTTCATGGCCTCGATGAGTTCGTTCATGTGCTGGTTGACGCATCGCCGGGAGCGCGAGATCCTGCTGGCGGGGATCCTGCCCTGGGGTCTGGATGCCGTCGTCTTCTGCTGGCGCTGCGACCGCATGCGCGGGCGGTCGGTCCGGGTGCTGGAGCTCAAGCCGGTCCCGATCTGGAATCGCGACGGGCTGATCTAGCCGCCGGCACGCCGTTTACGTCAGCCGGGTCGTCTTCGGGCACGATGTCCTCGCCGGTGTAAGCGGAAGCCTGCATCCTGAACAACCGCGCGTAGCGCCCGTCCAACCTCATCAACTCCTCGTGGGTGCCCTCCTCGACGAGGCGCCCGTGCTCCAGGAAGACGATTCGGTCGGCCCGCCGCACGGTCGAAAACCGGTGCGAGATGTAGACAGCTGTACGCCCCTCCGTCAGCGACCGCAGGCGCTCGAAGAGGTCGTACTCGGCCTGGGCGTCGAGCGCCGAGGTCGGCTCGTCCAGGAGCAGGATCTTTGCGTCGCGCATGAACGCCCGCGCCAGCGCGACCTTCTGCCACTCACCTCCCGATAGATTCACGCCCGCGTCAAACCACTTGCCGAGCGCCGTGTCGTAGCCGTCGGGAAGTTTGGCGATCAGCTCGTCGGCGCCCGCGCGCCGGCCGGCGGTGGTGATCGCCTCGCGATCGGAGATCTGAGCCACGTCTCCAAGGCCGATGTTCTCGGATGCCGTGGCCTGGTAATCGACGTAATCCTGGAACATCGCCCCGATCTGCTTGCGCAGCTCGGCCGGGTCGAGGTCACGCAGATCCACCCCATCGATCAGGATCCGCCCCTCGAGCGGGTCGTAGAGCCGGCAGATCAGCTTGAAGAGCGTCGTCTTGCCGGCTCCGTTGCGCCCGACCACGGCCAGCGTTTCGCCGGGCTTGACGGTGAAGCTGAGTCCGACCAGCGCGGCCTTCTCCGCTCCCGGATACGCGAAGGTGACGTTGTCGAACCGGATCTCGCCCTTGAACGGTTCCGGCAGCCTGGCCGGTTTTGCGGCGACCGGCATCGTGGGTTCCACGGCCAGCAGCTCGAACAGGTTGTTGAGGTAGAGGTTGTGCTCGTACATCCCTGAGAAGCCGCCGAGGATGCCCTGGATCGAACCCTGGACCGACTGCGCGGCCGCCGTATAGAGGGTCAGGTCGCCCAGCGTCAGCCTGCCGGCGATGGCCTGAAGCGCAACGTAGAGATAGGTCAGCGACGTCGCGATGGTGCTGAGGTTTCCCCACCCGAACCCGGTGAGGTAGCGCCGAACGAGCTGGCCGCGCTGGCTGCCGTAAAACGCGTCGGCGATCAGGCGATAGCGATCCACGAAGTACCCGCCGAGCCCGAAAAGCTTCACCTCTTTGGCGAACGAATCGGTCGTGACCAGGCTGACCAGGTAGTTCATCCTGCGCAGGAGGCGTGAGCCCCACCGGGCGATGTTGTAGCCACGCCACCCATATCGCGTGTCGGCGATGAACGCGGGAATCGGCGAGACGAGGGCGAGCAGGGCGAGCAGCGGGCTCACGCCGATGAGCAAGGCGATCATGGTGATGAAGGTCAGCAGCGTCTGGACCAGGCCAAATGCGGTCGAGATCATGAGCACCGGCCGGTTGATCGAGTCGGTCTGCGCGCGGCGGAGCAGGTCGTAGGACGCGGGGTCCTCGTAGAATGCGAGGTCCAGGCCCGCCGCCTTCTGCATGACCTGCAGCTGGATGCGCATCGCGACCGAGTTCTGCAGCAGCTGCTGGGTGATGTTCCGGATCGTGCCGAGCAACGCTGTCAGGGCAAACAGGGCCAGCTGCACGATGGCCAGGAAGACGATCCCGCCCACCGCGGAGAAGACCGGCGTGTGCCACGGCCCAAGCGAGAAGGTCTCCTGGTCCGGGAGGTGGAACTTGTTGATCGCGATGCCCTGGACGACCGCGTTGATGAGCAGCTTTGAGGTGTAGGCGGCAGCGGCCGGGATGACCCCGGCGATGGCCGTCGTGACGAAAAGGCCCAGGGTCGTCGCAGGGCTGGCCTCCCAAACGAGTTTCAGGACCCGCGGCAGAGCAGCGGTGGTGCCGAGAACGGACTGCTTGAGGTTGAGCCAGCGGCCCTTCAGATCCTTCGGCCCCGTCGGCTCTGGAGGCGGTTCGATGACCGAGTCGCCGGTCAGCCCGCTGTTGGCGGGCCCGGTGTCGGGCTTGCGCCGCCTTCCGGTCCACCAGTGGAACGTGGGCGGTCCAGAGCTGGGCGGCATCATCCCCATTGGAGTGAGGTTAGTGGAGCGGTCATCTCCTTCCCATACCCGCTTGACTTCTCGGCCATTGCAGCGTAATTATGTAATTATGAACGAACAAGAACTCGGATCGATCAAAGGTTGGTTTGCCGGAAGGCTCCCGGACGGCTGGTTCACGGGGGTGGAGGTCACGGTCGAGGACGATCAGATCGTGGTCCTGGGCGCGCTGCCCGAGCTCAAGCTCGGCTCGACCCCGGAGGAGAAAGAGGGCGCCGCGGCCGGCCGGATTGCCCGCTTTCGCGAGGAGACCCGCGGCGATCGCATCGGCATCGCACGTGAGGCCGAGGAGCGCTTCCACAAGTACGTCACGTGGGGCGCCAAGCTCGGCGGCGTGACCAAGCGCTTCAACGCTGGAGGCGGTGGCCGGTCTGGCGGTGAGCGCCGGGTGATGATCGGCCGGGCATGGCGACGCGGGCGCTGGCACCGCGGCCAGGCTCCAGCCGCCGAATCCCAGTCGCAGGTTTTCTAGGCCGGTGGCTCGGCGGCCAGCAGGCTGACCGCCGAGTAGATGCTGCCGAGGTGGCGGCTCGGGATGGTTCGGACGAGGCGCGTCTTTTCGAACCCGGCCTGAGCCGCCATCCTCTCCCAGCTGGCATAAGAGAAGGGATGCGGGACCCACGGATTGCCGCGGTCCGAGCCGTACTCGACCATGACCAGGCGTCCGCCCGGCCGCAACATCCCGCGGACCAGAGCCAGCACCGGTAGCTTCTCGCGCACAAAGTGCAAAGAGTTGGCCATCAACACTCCGTCGAGGCCTTCCAGCTTCATCGGCCGGGTGAAATCGGCGGCCACCGTAGTCAGCGTCACGCCTGGGAAACGCCGTGCCATCTCCTCGCCCATCCCAGACAAGGCGCGAGCGTCCCTGTCCACGGCCGTGATGTGGGCTCTAGGGCCAAGCAGCTCCGCAAGCGCCAGCGTGAACGCTCCCTCGCCCGCGCCGAGGTCGGCCCACCGGCCGGCACGTTCGCCGACAACGCCTTCGAGCAGCCCGACGAGATCCGAGTGGTTCAACTGGTCGCGACGCTAGATCGAATCGACGATCTCGCGCATGGCGGCAATCTCGTCGGGGCTCACCTCGTGGCCCATGCCCGGGTAGAGCCTCACCGTCACGCTCGCTCCCATGCGCTCGAGCCACTCACCCGCCTGCGTGACTCGATCCTTGGGGATGAAGGGATCGACGTCGCTGCACCCGAGGAACGCCGGCGTGCCGTCGAACCGGCCCGGGTAGTCGTGCGGCGTGCCGTCGGGACCGATCAACCCACCGCTGAGGCCGAACACCGCACCGTAACGCCGAGCATTGCGAGCCGCGAATTCGAGGGTGAGGCACGCGCCTTGAGAAAAGCCGAGGAGCATGATCCTCTCCGCCGGGATCACGGCCTCTGCCCGCGCGACGAGTGATGAGACGGCCTGGAGCGCGGAGCTCAGATAGGGCTCGTTGCTGTCGAGCGGCGCGGTGAACGGGTTCGGATACCACGCGTTGTTCGGCGCCTGGGGCGCCAGGTACGCGACGCCCTCAGCCTTCAGCTCAGGGGCGATCGTGAGGATGTCCTGAGCAGTCGCGCCTCGCCCGTGGACCATAATCATCGCCTTGCGCGCCGAGGCGAGCGGTTCACCAGCTTCAAAGACGCGATAGGCGCCTGGCTCGTTCATCGCCTGCGTAGTATGACCACGGCGTGAGCGGCACCTTCACCTACTCCAACCCGAGAATCATCCACTGGGGCGCCGGTTCGGTGGAGCGGCTCGGGGAGGAGCTGACGCGACTCGATGCGGGGCGCATTCTCCTGCTGACCACACGGTCCATCGCCGGCGACCAGGCGCTGCAAGGCGCGGTGCGAGCCGCCATGGCCCAGGCGGTCATCGCGGCCTCGGCCGTCGTCGGGCAGCACGCTCCGCTCGGTGAGATCGAGGCGGCGGTGGAGACCGCTGCCGCGGCGCGTGTCGACGGCGTCGTGAGTTTCGGTGGAGGCAGCGTGATCGACGCGGCCAAGATCGTGTCGGTCAAGTTGGCGGACCGTGACGGTCGCGAAGGGCGCGCCCTCCCCCACATCGCAATTCCGACCACGCTTTCGGTCGCCGAGCTCGCCGCCGGCGCCGGCTTCACGAATGAGGCCGGCGACAAGGCGGGCATGCGCGACCCGCGGCTGATGCCGGAGTGCGTCATCTACGACGCCGAGCTGACGCTCGCCACCCCCATCCGGCTCTGGCTCTCCACGGGGATCCGGGCCCTGGATCACGCGGTCGAAGCGTTCCTGGCCGCAGGCGAGCATCCTTTTTCGGACGTGATGGCGCTCGAGTCGATTCGCCGTCTGATGGCGTCGCTGCCGCGTACCAAGGTGTCGCCCGGCGACGCGAGCCTTCGCGTCGAGAATCAGCTGGCAGCCTGGTTCTCTTTCACGCTGCCGGGTGAATCCGCGTCGGGGCTCAGCCATGTCATGGGCAAGCAGATCGGGGCCCGGCACGGCATCCCACACGGCGTCACCTCCTGCCTGCTGATGCCGCACGTGATGCGCTACCTGGCCCGCGCGCGTCCCGATCGAATGGCCGCGCTGGCGGAGGTGACTGGCGACGACCCACCCGCCAGGGTGGAGCATCTCATCGCGCTCTTGGGGCTGCCCCAGCACATCGCAGACTTCCACGTCGGAGAGGCGGACCTGACGCGTGCCGCGTCCGAGCTGGCCGGGAAGTATCCGGCGGCTGACCTGTTGAGGATCTACCTGGCGGCGCTGTAAGCCCGCGCGATCAGTGCCGGATGGTGCGGGAAAGCCGCAGCGACGAACCCGGCCTCACGGACAGGACGGACTGCGCCGCCTGGACCAGGGCCGGATCCGCGCCCAGGGCCGGCTGGACCCTCAGCCAGTGGCAGACGGCGAGCGTGGCGCTCGCGAAGTGCAGGGCGGGCATGAATCCAACCGGCCGGACGGCCTTCTCGGCCGGAATGGCAACGCTGCCGATCCACATCCGCGTCAAACCGGCCGCGCGCCCCCCGCCGGTGATGCCACGCAGGAGGGCGCTGAAAACACCGCGGCGCCGGTGCTCGGGGAGCGTTACGCAGTTCCAGATGTAGCCCTCGCCCGGACCGGGAGACAGCCTGACCTGGATCTCACCGATCCACTCGGGGCCGCTGGAGAGCCAGCCGTAGCCGGCCAGATCGCCGCCCACCCGGGCTTCAAAGCACTGGCACCCTCGAGCCAGCCTGGACGCCACCAGGTCACCTTCATGGCCCATGGCGCGCGCGATCGCGTCGGCGGCGCTGGAGCGAACTTCCGTGACCTGGACCGCGATGGGATCCGAGGCGGGCGGCGGGTTTTTCAGGTCCGCCGCCCACAGAGTGCTTTGGATCAGAATCGGAAGAAGAGCTGGCGCACCTTGTCGATCACCTCAGGGTCGCCCGATGCCGAGC
>JBIOJB010000088.1:0-12506 GCA_044450465.1 Candidatus Dormibacterales bacterium
AAGATCTCGGCGGCGTAGGCCTCGAACTTCTTCCATTGCTCGGGCTTGATGGTCCGGGGCTGGGTCTTCTCCCACTGGGTTGTCTCTTCGGGGTCGGAAGCGAGCGTGGACATTCGCGGACTCCTTGCTCAGGCCATTGCGGGCCGACTGGGCTCGTCGTCATGAAAGTGTGAAGCAATCTCGAGCCTGACTGAGATCCCGCCCAGCGGCCGGTTACCAGTTCGGGCGGATGCCCGCATGCTCTTCGGTCGCGTGGCGGCCATTCGCCGCAGCCGGCCGCCCCGTCCAGTAAACGCCCGGACGCATTCGATTCGGAAGTCTCGCCTTATCCAGCGCGCTGTTCGCGGCGGCAACGACGCCGGCTCCCCACGCCGGCTACCTTTTCACGTTCACCGGCTTCCGCAACTACACGACGCGGGCTTGCTGCTCGTCTCGCTTCGCAGTTCGTCAGCGGGCATCCTCTGTACAACCGGATCGTCGCGACCTACGGACCCCTCTACTACGAGATCTTCCGCGTTCCCGCCCAGCAGGCCACGCTGCTCAGGCAGGTGACCCAGTCGATCCGGGCCAGCCGCGACACCTCCAACTCGATCCCGGGCCTCGACAGCTTCTACATCCTTCGCGGAGGTCGAGTTGCCGATCCCACCTCCGACGACGTGGACATGGCTGATCGGCGACGTTCCCGCGGAACCGGCGGCCGTCGACGCGAGTAAACGCTCAACCGCCTGTGCGCTGTCGAGAACGGCTCCTTGATCGTGTTTTGGAATGGCGGCCGCCCAGTGCCCGACGGACCGCTTGCGGCCTACATCCGGTCGGACTTCGTGACTGCGTACTCGTTCGACGGCAACTCGACCTGTTGCGCGGATCGTGAGCCGCCGCGCTCCAGCGGCCCCGCTGGCGACGGCGGATAGCCTATATTCCGGCGGTTGACCTTGTGTGAGCTCACACCATCTCGAGCGCTGAGCTGCTTGCGTTCAGGCCTGCGAAGCAGATGACCAATCCGATTCGAACAATTGTCCGTCGGGTCGTCAGTCCCTCAGCGTTCGCACGGGCGCATTACTACCTCGACCCGATACCGGTTGTCAGAAGGGTTTACTCCGAAAGGTACCGACGCGAATTCGACCTGATCGAAAGCGAGCTTAGCCAGGGGTCAGGCGATTGGCAGGATTTCGGGAAAGCCGCGAACACGGCTGGACTGTCAGAACGGGTCGTGGAAATCCCGTGGGTGCTGTCGCGTTACCACCAGGAGGCTCGCGTCCTGGACATAGGAACGTCCAATGCGACGCCGCTCTATCTCAGACACCTGCAAGGGCTGCGCATCCGAGAGCTTCACGGGGTTGACCTCGCGCCCCGTCGTTTCCGCAAGATTCAAATGCATGTGACCGATGTGCGAACGTTGCCCTTCCCGGATTCGTATTTCGACCTTGTGCTGTGCGTCTCGACGATTGAGCACATCGGCTTGGACAACACGCTGTACGCGGTGAGCGCGCAGCCTGAGCAATCAGGCGACCTGGCGACGCTGACGGAGCTGAATCGCGTGTTGCGCCGGCAAGGTAGAGCCCTGGTAACGGCCCCCTGCGGTCAGCCGGGCTCGTACGGTTGGTACCGGCAGTACGACGTGGCCGGCTGGAAGCGCCTTGTCTCGGACGCTGGATTTGAACATCTTGCCCTGAATCTTTTCGAGCACTCGGACGAGGGTTGGCGACGAACGGGCGAGGAAGCGTCACCAAATCGTGCCTACCAAGCGGGAGGCGCTCCCAACGCCAGCGGAGTCATCTGTGCCGAGCTGACCCCTAAGACAAGGCGATAGACGCGATGAGGCCGAGGAAATTTCTTTCGGTCATGATGCCCGTCTTCAATGAGGAGCGAACGCTCGAGATCATCCTCCGCCATGTCCTCGAGCAGCCGGCCGTCGGTGAGGTGATCGCCGTCGACGACGGCTCCACCGACCAGACGTGGGAGATCCTGACTCGGATTGCCAAGAGTGACTCGCGTGTTCGCGCGTTCCGACAGGAAGTGAACCAGGGCAAGGGAGCGGCCTTACGCAGGGCAGTCACGGAATTGCAGATGCCTTTCGCTCTCGTTCAGGACGCCGACCTCGAGTACGACCCCCGGGACTATCCCGCGTTGCTGGAGCCGCTCGAGGAGGGCCGCGCGGACGCGGTGTACGGCACACGGGGTTTCGCGGGCCAGACTGCATTCAGCTTCTGGTTCGTCATGGGCAACAGGGCGGTGACCCTGGCCACCAACGTGCTTTTCGACTGCTACATATCGGATATGGAAACGGGCTACAAGGTCCTGCGCTCCGCGCTATGGCAGCGGCTGCATCTCAGCGGCACGCGCTTCGACATCGAACCTGATATCACTGCGCGGATCCTCAGGCTCGGCTACCGCATTCACGAGGTCCCGATCCACTACTACGCGAGGAGCCGCGACGAAGGCAAGAAGCTCACCTGGCTGGACGGCGTGCGCGCACTGGGCACCTTGGCGCGCATGCGCCTGAGTTCCAATGTGGTCCTTTTCGGCGCGTCGCCCGACTGGAACTATCACCGCGCGAGGCAGGGTGAGCTGGCCCGGCAGCATCCCCTCGTGGCCCGGTTGGATACCGACCCGAAGCCCTAGCCGCCCTTCTTGGCCGCCGCCCAGAGGTTCATGCCGAGCTCGAAGGTCCCGAGCCGGATATCCGAGCGCTCGAATCCGGCCTCGAGCAACAGCGCGACGATCTCGCCAGGTGAGTACTGAGCCTTGTGCTCGCCGACCTCTTCGCGGCTCACCAGGTTCAAGTGCGACATGAGCTTCAAGATCCCTTCCGTCCACCGGACCGGGGTGGTCATCACGTAAGTCCCACCCGGTTGCAGCACCCGCCTGACCTCCCGGAGCAACCTGCCCAGCGGTCGGGTCTCGATGTGTTCGAAGACAGCGAGCATGGTCACGACCTCGAAAAACGAATCGTCGAAGGGCAGTCCCGCGTCGCCGGCGATGTCTTGCTCGACCAGCGTGACTTGCGCATCGTGGATGCCCGGCAGGGCCACGCGGTCGACGCCGTAACGTGCCTCGAATCGGGTGTTGAGGAGGAACGCGGGGTAGGACCCACATCCCACATCAAGGATTCTCCCGGACCGCGCGGTTTCGGGGATCAGGGAGTTGGCTCGACGCGCCCGTTGGCGGGCAAGGAATCCCTCCAACAGGCCGTGGCCACGTGTGACCCGCAGCTCGGGGCTCTCCAAGAACTACGTGTCGGCGGCAATTCGTACGGTGTCAGCCGACATCCGCACGGTGATGGCGTCCAGGTCAATCGGAAGGAACCGGCTAATAGGCGTGGCGCTGTGAGAACAGGCGCAATCCGGTGAGCACGATGCACTTCAGATCGAGCGCCAGCGACCAGTTCTCGATGTAGTAAACGTCGTACATCGTTCGGTCGCTAATCGGCGCTGCGCCTCGGAGGTCATTGACCTCAGCCCAGCCCGTCAGCCCAGGACGGACCTGCTGCCGTTCGAGGTAGCGTGGCACCTCGCCGCTGTACCTTTCATCGAAGAAGGTCGGCTGAGGGCGAGGTCCGACCAGGCTCATGTCGCCCCGAAGCACGTTGTAAAGCTGCGGCAGCTCGTCGAGACTCGATCGACGCAGAAACCGGCCCAGGCCGGTCACCCGCGAATCGCCTGGTTTCGCGACCATCGGCCCGGTCTGTGCCTCGGCGTCGGGGATCATCGACCGGAGCTTGTAGATCACAAATGGTCTTCGCAACCTGCCTATGCGCTCCTGCCGGAACAGGATCGGCCCAGGCATCGTGAGCTTGATCAGGACGACGATGACCAGCAGGAAGGGACTCGAGATGAGCAGCAGCCCCGCGCTGACCACGATGTCGATGGCTCTTTTCGCGACCGCCGCGGCGCCACCCATCTGGTTGCGTCGAACGCCGACCAGCGGAAGACCGTCCAGGGCGTCGGCAGCCGCCCGCGTGCTCATCACCTCCAGCAGGTCGGGCACGATCTTGAACTCCAGGTTCCTGTCCTCGCACAGGGTGATCAGGTGAAGGAGACGATCGCGTTGTGACGCGGGCAGCGCCAGGAAGACCTGGTCTACCCTGAGCTGTGCGACCAGGTTCGGAAGATCGTCCACGCGGCCGACGACCGGCGCGCCGAAATACATCTCGTCAATTGGGAGCTGGTCGCTCGCGACGCCAACCACGTGAAAGCCGTATTGGGGAAACATGCTCATGCGTCGGATCAACATCTCGCTTCCATCGCCAGTGCCGACCATGAGCACTCGCTCGGTGCCTATCCCCTGCCTCCGCAGTCGAGTCTCATACTGCCGGAGCAGGTACCGCTCACCGGTCATGAGGACCACGCTGATCAGGACCGCGGGCAGAATCGTGAGTCGTGAGTAGCGCTGCCCAAGGTTGGCCGCCTCGATCGCGGCAAACATGAGCACCGCCGCCAGGCCTACGCCGCTGTAGAGGGCAAACAGCTGGTCGACAAGCGTGCGCCCACGCCAGGAACGGTACTGGCCCGTGACCGCGAGCGAGAAGAGGTACAGAACCACAACGACAGGGATTGCGGCCACGTATGGACCGAAAGGCAAAGCCTGGGTGGCGTTCCCATACTTGATCCAGTAGCCCACGGGCACCGAGACCGCGGCGATGACAGCGTCGCCGATCACAAGGGCGACGGGGAGCCAATCCGGAGTCAGGAAAACGAGGCGTCCACTTGGAGCAGCGCTCGCCGCCACCATGACGGGTCTCGCCTCAGAGGCCATCGGTGGCCCTACCGGCACGCCGTCCGCAATCTTGCTCGACTCATGCGGCGCCGTGGCCGTCTTTGTGTGGCGACGAGCCATTCGAGTAGCCTACAGGTTCGATCGACCTACGTCGGACTCACGTCGCCACCTGTTGAAGGCGAACGCCGAATCGCCTCGGAAGCGCTCTCGCAGGCTGCCATGAGGACCCCGATCAGGAGCCATCCGATCATCAATTCGGTTGTTTCGGTCGCGAGGTTGGTCAGGCCGATGACCAGGGCAACCTGGCCAAATGCAACTACGTACGCTGAGCTCCGTCGCGACCATGCGCGGACGAAAATCGCGATCGCGAAAGCGATGAACAGCGCCAGACCCAGCAGGCCGGTGTCGTTCAGAACCAGGAGGGCCAGACTCGCTACGTGCTCGGGCACGCCCTTAACGACGTGCAGGGCCTCAAAGCTCGCGGTGCCTCGGCCGAGGAAGAGGTGCCCACGGATATCGTTCATGATCGGGTTCAGCTGGGTGATCCGGCCCACCACGTCGACGAGGTTCAGGATGGCGTCCAACAGGCCACCGCGGCCAGGCGTCAAGCCGGCCACTGGGACCGTGTAGCTGCCGAATCGGTCGACGGCCAACGTCGCGCCGATGACGCCTAGGCTGGCCAGGGCACCGGATCCCAGGGCGGCAAGCTCGAGGCGTCGCCGGAGCCCAGGCAGCACAATTCCAAGCGCAGCCATAGCAGCCGCCACCAGCCACGCGGTGCGTGTGACGCTGTCGATGAGTCCACCAACGCAGGCCGTGATTCCGATCCAGGCGTGCCGGAAGCGGCTGGGACCGAGGTAAGACCACGCGACCGCACCGGCAGCCGCGAAGGCTCCGAACACGTTCTGTTCCCAGAGCGTCCCGTAGGCACCCAGGTGTCCGCTGGCGGGATTCGGCGCGATCGCAATCGTCGGTCCGAAAACATGGAGCAAATACGCCAGCGAACCGTAAGTCGCTTCGGTTGCAAAGACGATCAGCAACCACCGGGTCACGGTCTCTAGGTTTTCGGCCGATCGATCGCCGGCCAGGATGCGGCGCGGCAACAAGAACCCAAGCGAGCAGACCGCCACCAGGGCGATGATCTTTGCGCTCAACCGCCGGTCAGGCGAGGCGAGCAGGCTGCTGAGGATGCTGCAGACGAACCAGGCCCCCAGGATCACCTCAGGCAGGTTTGGTCGCAGCCAGGACACATCGCGCTCATGAACCATCATCGCGGCGATCGCAAGCAGGGCGCCCAGCCCGGCAATCTCCTCTGGTCGCAGATCGATCGGGCCGGCGCGGAAGGTGAAATGATCGATGACGCTCGTAGCCACCAGGAGCGAGACCAGACCCACCCGCAGCCCGAGGATCCGCACGTAAAGGGCGCCAAGAGCGAGTACCGCGACAACCATCGCGGCCGTCGTCCAACCTCGCGAGACCCACGACAGGAGTCCGGCGAGCACGCCGAATCCAACGGCGGCGATCCAGACGATTGCGAAGTCGCGCAGGCTCGCGGTCCCGCCCCGGCTCTCGACGTTCGAGGACGCCGTGCTCAACCGGCGGTCTCCCTGGACGAAAGCTGTCCCGTCGCCTGCCCGTATACGGCCAGCGTTTGTTTTGCAGCCTGCTGCCAGCTGAAGCGGCGCGCGCGCGCCCGCCCAGCTCGAGACAGCTCGGCTCTCAAGCTTTCGTCGGTCAGGACGCGAACCAGCGCTTCGGCCATCGATTCCACATCATTAGGATCGAAGTACATCGCCGCATCTGCGCAGACCTCGGGCAGGGCACCGGCTCTCGCGCAAACGACCGGCGTGCCATGTGACATGGCTTCGAGTGCCGGGATGCCGAAGCCTTCAAAAAGTGACGGAAACGCAAACACGGCTGCGCACCGATAGCAAGCCGCCAGCTGCCTGTGACTGACGTAACCCGTGAGGTGTACGCGTGTATCGAGGTCGGCCGCCGCCTCACGCACAAGGTTGGATCGGAAGTGCTCGGGACCGACCAGGACCAGGTCCACATCGATTCCCTCCTTGACCATCCGCTTGAACGCCTGGATGAGCCGCACCAGGTTTTTCCGCGGCTGCAGGTTGCCGACCGCGAGGATGTACGGGCGGGTGGGATCGATGCCAAGTGCTGACAGCTCATCGCGCGCTTCGGCCTGGCTCAGCTCCTGAGCCGCAGGGCCGGCGGCATTGTATACACAGACCACCTTCTCCTCGGGTACGCGGTAGCGGTCGATGATTTCGGCCCGGCAGACCTCTGACACGGTGATAACGCGCGCTGCTCGGCGGATCGACCAGGGCACCGACGCCGACAGCACTCGCAGGTCGCGATTTGAGAACCACTCTGGGTGTGACGTATAGCAAATGTCATGGACGGTCAGTACCACCGGACACCGGCTCCACAGAGGCGCTGCGTAGGTGGTGTGAATCACGTCGAGGTGGTCGGTCCACGAGCGAATCGGCAGGTCGAACGTGAGCCTGCTCCAGGCGCCGCTTCCCAACAGCCGGCGAGGATGCACCCGCGGGCCGGCTTGCCTGACGCTGTTGCCGGCGTGGTAGATGTAGAGCTCGCTGCCGCCGTCAAGCGAGACCAGGCCGTCGATGATTCCCAGCACGTACGTTTCGTTGCCGGTCTCCCTGCTTCCGACCATGTGCGCGTCAATCCCGATCCGAATCGGAGCTCCCAAATCGGCTGTACTCTAAGCGACCGTGGAGTCCCAACCCACCGTGCGTTCCCGACAGGACGCCTCGGTGCCCTGGTGGCGCCGCCCGTTCAGCGCCACGGTCAGCTCGTCCGCAGCGTCGGCCGGCAGCTATCGGATCTCGACGGGGCTCGCAGTGGTCACGTGCGCGCTTGCGCCGGCCTATACGATCCGTTGGCATCTCGGTCCGCTGCCAACCACGTTGCTCGAGAACGCCATTCTGGTCACGATCGCCGCGTTCGTCGTGGAGTCGATCACCCAGCGGAGTGTCCCGTATTGGCGCACCGCCGTGCTCGGGCCCGCGATTCTTTTTTTGATCGCGGGCGCAATTTCCATCGCGGTGGCGCCAGACCGCCGCGCCGCGCTTGGCCTGTATCGCGCCTACTTCATCGAGCCGATGGCATTCGGCCTCGTGTTGATCAACGTGATCACCACTCCAAAACGCGCCTTCTATCTTGTCGCCGGCTTGGCGCTGGGCGGCTCGGTCGCGGGCGTCGCAAACGCCGCTGTCGTGATTAACGCACTGCGCCAGCACACGTACGACGTGGTCAACACACCACCCGTCGTGATCTACAACACGGCCAACGCCGTGGCCCTCTACCTCGTACCTGTGATCGCGGTTGCCGGCGCGATCGCCATGCACTGGCCGTCCAAACGCGAACGATTGGTGGCGGCGGCTTTTGCCGCCCTCGGAAGCATCTGCGTGGTCCTGAGCTTCTCACGAGGCGGCTATCTCGCCCTGGCGGCAGTGGCGGTTGGACTCGCGCTGACGCATCGCCGCCGCTGGATGCTCATTGGGGCTGGAGTGCTCGTGGGCGCCGGCCTGATGCTGATCCCGACCTTGCGCCACCGCGTCCTCACGGACCTGGACCCCAACAGCGGCCACAACACCCTGGTCGGGCGTTTCCATCTATGGTCGGTCGCGCTCCAGATGCTTCACGATCACCCCATCTTCGGGGCGGGCCTGTCCGGCTTTGCCACGGTGATCGGCCCGTACTGGAATCCGACCAACGTCGACCGGTTCACTTACCCGCACAATATCGTGCTGAACGCCTGGACCGAAACCGGCCTGCTCGGGGTGGCGGCGTTCGCCTGGATCCTCGTGACAGGCTTCATGTCCAGCTGGCGGGGATGGCGGACAGCGCCTCACGATTGGCGAGCCCTCCACCTGGGAATCTTGCTCGCGCTTGTCGCCGTGGTGGTTCACGGGCTGGTCGACGTGCCCTACTGGAAGAACGACCTCAGTCTCGAGTTCTGGACGATTCTCAGCCTTTCGCTTGCCCTGGCTGCGCTGCCGGTAGCACGGAGGCAATCGGCCTCGTCGCAGACGGCCGCTCGGCCCGGACCGCCATCCAGGCGAGAGTAGCCGCCGAAAACAGCAGGATCACCGGCACCAGCAGCGACGCATTGCCGGTTCGATGCGCGATCCGGACCCAGAGGATGTCGACTGCACTCGAGTCACCCAGGTCCACCGCCCTCAGGTGATGCAGAAACTGCCATGCGCCGATCGGCGGATAACCGGCCAAGGCAAAGCTCTGGGCGCTGCCGTCGTACGTCGACGCATAACCTCCGAGCAGGTCGGTAACCGTTCCGGGGACCGCCCATAGAGCCCCCGCCACGAACAGGGTCGCTGTCAACCAAACCCGGATTGACGGGCTCAACGAGACCGAGCCAATTGCTGCGAGGATCGCAACGACAGGCCAGGCGGGAACGAACAAGCGCGACCCCCAGCTCCATCCACCCCACCACGGCGTCCAGAGCGCGGTGTTGAGAAAGAGGAGGAGCACGAGCGCGGCCATCACGATAGCGACACGGCTGTTTGCGCTCCGCAGCATGCGCCAGACACCAAGCGGCGCCAGGAGGATCAAGGGGAACTGCCAGACGATCCCTCGAGCCGGGCTCAGCAGCACCCCGGGAACGCCAACCCAGATCGGAGTGCCCCAGTTGATCACGCCCGAATAGCCCGTTTCGATGGGCGATCCGAACCGGCCCCAATTGACGACCAGGGTCAACGCGACCGCGACGCCGTACGATCCAACGACGATCGCGACGGCCTTGTACGTCGCAGCGCGCCACCGGGCGGGCCGCAGGTCGGGCGCGATCATGAGGAGGAGCGCCGGCAGAAGCAACGAGCCCTCCGCCGGTCGCGTCAGAACACCGAAGACCATGGCGGCGGCGGCCACCACGAGCGATCTGTTGCCGCCAGAGACCCGGTAACGCTGTGCCGCAAGCAGTGCCAACATCAAGCACAGGCCAAGCAGTGGTTGCGAGAAATCGCCGCGCGCATAGACGATCGCCGGCGAGGCGATCCCGTAGCTCGCGAGCGCCAGGAGAGCCGTTTTCGAGCCGTGGCCGAGCTCTTTGACGAAGCGCGCGACCAGGTAGGCCGTGGCGACCGTCACGAGAATGTGAACCGGGGCTCCTCCGATCGTGTAGACGAGGTCGCGGTAAAACAGGTCCCAGTCGTATGGGTTTGATCCGGGTACCGGGACAGGCACGTGGAGCACGGCGAGCAAAGCGACCCCCGGCAGGTAGAGAAGCGACTGGCCGATGCCGTACCTGCTGGTCGTGAAGACGTCTCCCCCCCAATGAACCGGCACCGCGAACCGCAACGACGCATCGTGGACGATAGAAAGCGCCTGCCGGTACATGAGCACCCCGTCGATGCTGTAGCTGTGACCGCCGATGAGCGCGACGTAAAGCGCGGTCAGTGCGAGGGCGGCGAACACCTCAGGCCTTCTGGAAAGCGCGTCCTTCGCCACCGTCTCCACAATCGTGCAAGGGGGAGCAGCGCTGGTCGACAGTTTCACGCAGCTCCTAGTGTGAGTCGTTCGGAATCACGGCCGCCGGCAGCGGAGCGGTGCCCGCGCTCGCCCTCGTGAACACGGTGTTTATGATGGCGAGTCGTTGTGACTCCTGAATGACCGCCCGCAGGAAGAAGTTGAGCGCCATCATCGCGTGCTACCGCGATGCCCCCGCCGTGCCCCACATGTACGACCGCCTGCGAGCCGTGTTCGACAAGATCGGCGTTGATGGGGAGATCATCTTCGTCAACGACGCCAGCCCCGATAATGCCGCCCAGGTCCTGAAAGAGCTTGCCGGCGGCGACAAGAATGTAGTCGTCATCAACCACAGCCGCAACTTCGGCTCGCAGAGCGCCTTCACAAGTGGAATGCGAATCTGCACCGGCGACGCGGTTGTGTTGATGGACGGCGACCTGCAGGACCCCCCGGAGCTGATCGAGAAGTTCTACGAGCGCTGGCAAGAGGGTTACGACGTGGTTTATGGCCAGCGCATAAGCCGCGAGGCGCCACCATACATGCGATTCCTGTACAAGGCCTTTTACCGCCTGTTTCGTGCCGCTTCGTACGTGCAGGTGCCGGTCGATGCGGGCGATTTCTCCCTGCTGGATCGCCGCGTGGTGGCGGCCTTGAACTCACTACCGGAGAACAACCGCTTCTTGCGCGGCCTCCGCGCCTGGGTTGGGTTCCGGCAGATCGGAGTTCCTTATGTGCGCCCGGAGCGCATGTTCGGCCGCACGACCAACTCTTTCCTGCGCAACCTCCAGTGGGCGCGCCAGGCCATCCTCTCGTTCTCCTATGTCCCTCTCGACCTGATCACGTGGCTCGGCCTCCTGACAGTCGCGGTGGCCTTCGTGACGATCGCGGCTCAGATCGTCGTTCGGTTGGTCGATCCGACCAGCGTGCCGAGCGGCTTCACAACGCTGATCATCCTGATCCTGTTCCTTGGTGGGGTGCAGCTGGTCTGCCTCAGCATCATCGGGTCGTACCTGGCCCACATCTATGACGAGGTGAAGCGACGCCCACCTTTTATCGTCGAGAGCATCCTGAACAAGCCGCAGCCGCGCCCCGATGACTGAGCCGAGTGTCCCGGGCATTCAGCTTGCCCCGACCGTGTGTGCCATCTGCGGCACCTTCGGCAACGCGGCAGAGCTATATCCACCGACCTACGATGAGACATCCTTCAACGAACGCATCTTTTCCGCACGCCGGCTGCCGGACACGATCCATTACCGGCTTGTTCGCTGTCGTACGTGTGGACTGGTGCGCTCGGATCCGGCCGCGGATCAGGCCAGCCTTTCAGAGCTTTACGGCCGCAGCAGCTTCGACTACGCCTCAGAAGTCCCAAACCTGCGGCGCACATATGGTCGCTACCTCGCCAGGGCGAAGGCTCGCTCCCGCGGCCTGAGCCTCCTCGAGATCGGCTGCGGCAACGGCTTCATGCTCGAGGAAGCGCTGGCCCTGGGCTACCAAAAGGTCCGCGGAGTCGAGCCAAGCCAGAAGGCGATCGAGGCCGCCGCTCCCGCCGTCAGCGCCTTCATCGTGCCG
Source organism: Candidatus Dormibacterales bacterium (assembly GCA_044450465.1). Lineage (GTDB taxonomy): Bacteria > Chloroflexota > Dormibacteria > Dormibacterales > Dormibacteraceae > JBIOJB01. The sequence goes on from JBIOJB010000088.1 coordinate 11,806, forward strand.
GACATCATGAAGGCGGGCCTGTTCGAACCCGGCCAGTTCGACACGGTGTGCATGTTCCAGGTGTTCGACCATCTGCCGGAGCCCGGAGCCTTCCTCGAGGAGGTCCGCGCGGTGCTGAGCACGGGTGGCGTGCTGCTCTGCTTCAATCACAACGTCGGGTCGGTGTCCGCACGAATGCTTGGGGAGAGAAGCCCGATCGTCGATGTCGAGCACTGCTACCTCTACAGCCCAAGGACGATGCGGCTGATCCTGGAAAAGTACGGCTTCGATTCAATCGAGACCGGGGTCGCCACCAACACGCTGAGCCTTCGCCACCTCCTGCATCTGGTGCCGGCCCCGGCCGGGTTCAAAGCGCGGTTGATGGCCGCAGCGGACAGCAGCGGCGCCGGTCGCCTGCGGATGAGGCTCCCCCTGGGCAACCTCTACGCCATCGGCAGGAAGACGTGAGCGCTCCCAATCCAAATCGCTCAGCCGCGATCTTCAATCGCGACATCGACACCAAAGGGGGCTACGTGTACGCCCTCGACGAGAAGCTCAGCACCCGACTGGCCACCGAACGTTGGCTGCAGCTGATGCTCGGGCTGACGGACCTCGAGGGGCGGTCGGTGACGGACATCGGGTGTGGAGATGGCACCTTCACGATGCGGTATTGGGATCGAGGCAAGCCGCGGATGATGTCCGCACTCGACCCCGCCGTCAAG
>JBIOJB010000089.1:0-12393 GCA_044450465.1 Candidatus Dormibacterales bacterium
ATGACCGGGTTGGGAGGTGGCGGCTGGCCGATCCCGAATGAATGCACGCCGCCGTAACCGTCGAGCACATAGCCGCCCGTGCCATCATCGAAGATGACCACCTTGCGGGCGATGTCCCAGCCCGGCCAGTAGGCGTTGCCCTCGGCCTGGAGGGGCGCCGTGCTGCCGTTGACCCGGAAGGGGTGCAGGCCGCCCCAGCCGTCGAGCACAAAGCCTCCTGTGCCGTCAGGCAGCCAGGCGAAGTCGCGGGCGATGTCCCAGTTGGGCCAGTAGTGGCCAGGGCTGGATTCGCTGATCGCGGGCGAGCCGTAGGAGTGCAGGCCGCCCCAGCCGTCCATCACCAGCCCGGTTTGGGGCGTATTGGCGCCCGGCTGGGCCTTGGCCGCCTGGGCGATCTTCCAGCCCCCCCAGTAGGCGCTGGTGGCCAGGGGCGGGCTGTCGTTGCTGTTGATCCCCCCATAGGCGTCCAGCGTGTAGAGGCCCTTGAAGGAGTGCGAGTAGGTCGCGCCGGCCGTCACCGCGCTGCTCGCCGTGCTCCACGAGCTGACCAGCCCGGCCGTGGTGTGGGCCCGCACCTGGAACTGGTAGGTGTGCCCGGGATAGCCCTCGACGACCTCGGTCGCCGAAGCGCCCGAAGGCCTGGCCTGGGGCAGCGAGAACCAGCCCTGGTTGGCCGTGCTGTCGGACTGCTGGACGTCGTAATAGGCGACCGAGCAGCTGCCGGCCGAGAGGCTGAGGCTGAACTCCGTGGTCGTCGGGGCGGCCGGTGCGCTGGCAGCGACCGGACACGAGAAGTAGGTGCTGAGCGTCGACCAGAGCTCGGAGCGCCCGGAATCCATCCCCAGTGCCCACATCCCGGTTCCCCGGAGGTCATTGGAGTTGACGAGGTCGTACTTCAGGCCCAAAGACTGTGCATTGTCGTAGTAGAGCTCTTGGGGATAGCCGAGGTTGTCCCCGCAAGGGTCATTCGAGTGGGGGCTCCACCAGGCCGCCCAGGGCGATTCGCCCCACGCGTCCCAGCCCTGCGTCAGCGCCGGGTGGGCGCAGGCCAGGTCGGACATCGCCGCAGAGTAGCCCTCGGCGATGGGTTTGGTCCCGACCGTTGAGGAGTAGGGCGCCCCGTTCACAGTCGACCATCGATAGCCGTAGTACGGGACCCCCAGGATGATCTTCGAAGCCGGTGCCTTGGTGAGGTACTGGGCGACGTCGAGCGTGTCGTTGTAGGTCCAGTGGGTCATCGGCGAGTTGGGTCCCGCCTGGCCCGGCATGTTGGAGAAGACCGAGTCGTAGTTCATGATGAACATCGCGTCGACCACCGGCGCCAGGTCGCCGATCTTGAAGACACCGAGGTCCCAACTCGCGGATCCCGCGTACGTGTCGATGCTGACTTCGGCCTGAGGCCACTTCGTATGAACCTGGCTCGACAGCTCCGTCATCAAAGTCGTGATCCCGATCTGTAGGTCGGGAAATAAGGGGTTCTCCACCGCCTCGAAATCCACGTTCACACCGTCGAGGTTCTTCGACTGGATGGCCGCGATGACGTTGTTGATCAGGACCTGGCGAGCGCCGGTCGCGTCCACCATGTTGATCGACGCATCATTGAAGTCCTTGATGGTGACGACCACGCGCGTGCCCGCGCGGTGAGCGTTGTTGATTATGTTTGTAAGATCGGTGCTGTTCCAGCCGTTCCATCCATTTCCAGACGCCGCAATCGAGCCATCTGAGTTCACGTCGAGCCCGAAATAGGCGATCGTGCTGAGCACGTTGTAATCCCATTCCGAGTTCGTGCCGAGCAGCCAGTACGGTGCGAATCCGAAGACTTCCCGCTTTTGAGAAGCCGCCGCGGTGATCGCAGAGAGCCCCAGTCCGCTTGCAGCTGTTACGGCTCTTGCCGGTGGAATGAGAGGAATCGGGGCAATTGAGCTCTTCGAAAAGCTCAGATGATCCGTTGAATGTTGCTCGTCCTGGATCACGTGTGGCCCGATCGGCGGATCGGGCTGAACGACCGTCAACGCTCGGGTTGATCCTAAACCTTGCGCCGTGGTCGAGCCGGGCAAGCTTCCGCAGCCTGCGGCGATGAATGCGAGCGCGATGGCCATCGCGAGGGTGTAGGTCTTAGACACGGCCAGCCACATGATGCCCAACGGAACCGAGTAATGCAACCTGCGTTGCCACGAACCGCAAGGGGCGTGAAGGTCAAGACGCGCTCGTCGCGTTGCGGAGGATGTACCTGCGCGGCAAGCTCGAGATCGTCTCGCGAAGATCGGGCCCGATCAATAAAAAGGCGCCTGCCATGAAGAGAATTGAAGCGATCACATAGGAGGCCGCGATCGACAGCGTCGAATACGAGTGGGGCACCACCACGAGCAGCCAGAGCAAGCCATAGGTCAGTAAGGCGAGCGCGAGCACTCGGCCGACGTGCGTGTACCAGCTCCAGATGCTGATGCCGAGGCATTGGCGGCAGATCTTGGGGATCATGTAGCCGTACAGAAACAGGTAGTAGACGACCCACGACGATCCGGCGCCGACCAGTCCGAAGAAATAGATGAGAGCGGCCGTGATCGGCAGCACTACGAAGAGGGCCACCACGTTGGCGCGTGAAGCAATCTGCGGCTTTCCCATCGCGACCGACAGCGTGTAAGGCACGTTGATCGTGGCGCCCATGAAGAAACCGAGGCAGAGCAGAGCGGTGGGCGGCAGCAGAACCGAAGCGGTTGCCCGGCTGAAGAGGTACGTGTAAAGAGGCATCGCGCCGAAGGTGGCGGCCGCGAAGACCGGGACCAGACCGTATGAGATGAGGTCCTGCAGCTTGCGGTATTGAAGGAGCAGCGGTCGAGGATCGCCCAGCTGGTGCAGTCGTGAGAACGAAGGGAGGGCGGCTTGCGCGATCGCCGCGGACGCAAACGAGATGCGCACCACGACCGTCGACGCAAAGCTGTAGTAACCCACGCTGGCCACCGGCAACAGCTTGCTGACCACGATCTTGTCGAACTGGAGCTGGACCATGTTCAGCACCGACAGGACGCTCATGTGGGCGGTGAAGCGGACGTTCCGCCTGACAACTGAAGAGAAATACCGCGGCACGAGCGAACGCCATCCGATCAACCGCGCCGCGACCGAGAAGTACGTCGCGGTGCTCATCACCGCGCTGGCGGCGATCCACCAGACCACAGCGAAGACGTTGCCCCCGAGGGCAAGAATCGCGATGATGCCGACCTGCTGGGTGGCCGAGGCTGCGACGTCGATGCCGTTGTTCAGCTCCATTCGCTGGCGACCCTGGAAGATGCTCGAGTAGAGCGCGCGTGGAAGCATGATCAACGTGGTGATCGCCAGCACGCGAAGCATTGTGGTGCCGGTCCTGGTGTCGATCGTTTTCAGGTTGATCCAGTGCTCGACGAGAAACGGCGCCGAGAAAAAGACCGCGACGTAGAGCAACGCTCCAAGCCCCCAGTAGAAGACCGACGCGGTACGGATCAGCTGCGTGACGTAATCGAGCTCTGACTCGAAGTGTGCGGACACCTCTCGGATGGTTGTCGAAAGCACACCAAGCTCGAGCGCCGTGGTCAGGACCCCGGTCAGCACCTGGGCGAAGAAGATGATCCCGAAGGCATCGGCGCCAAGCCGGCTGAAGATGAACTTGACGCCGACGAATCCGAGAGCGAGCACGATGCCCTGCCCCATCAGGTTGTAGAGCACGTTCTTGTAGAGCCGGCTCATTACCGCAGCTTCGGGGCGGGAATGTAGGTGTTCCAGGTTAGAAGGACGCGGGACACGAAGATGCGCGCCGAATCGCTGGGGCAATGCGCAAGGAGGCGCAGGTAGCGAAGCCACCGCGGAGGTTGCTCATCGATGTGAGGAGCGAACGTCCAGTTTTGGGCTGCGATCAACCGCTGCATCAGCGCTGGATGGGAGGCCCTGAAGGTCTTCAGGTGACCGAGATCGCGATAGGGGTCCTCCACCTGCAGCTGCTCGGCGGCTGAGACGGCCGCGCCGGCGGCATCGCCCTCGTAGAAGCCCTGGATGTGCTGCCGCTTCTCGGACATGACCGCGGGTGGCCGCGACCAACCGTAGTGGTAGACGTGGGCTCCAGAGTCGGCTCGGATCAGGCGTCGCCGGCGTCCGTTCAGCTCGATCTTGAACCCGGCGGCGTCGCCCACGCTGACGATCCCCATGCCGGTCTTGACAGCCCGCACCTCCCTCCAGTACCACCTGCACCAGTTGTCCTGGACCGTGCCATATGACCCGTAGAAATGAAGGTAGGAGAAGGAAAGGCCCTCGGTCGGGGCATTGAGGTGCTGCTCGAGGCGAGCCCGGATGCCGTTGATCTCGTCTTCGTGCAGAAGCTCGTCAGTCTGCAGGTAGAGGGCCCAGTGTCCCGTGCATTGGGCCAGCGCCAGGTTGGTCTGCTCGGCGAGGACCGCCCCGCCGGCGCGTTTGCTCATATCCCAGGTGGTCCTGAACGGCTTGATCTTCGGATCGCCGATACCGGCGACAAGCTCCCACGTGGCGTCCTCGCTGTCACCAACCGCAACCACGAGCTCATCGACCAGGGGCAGGAGGGACCGGAGCGACTCTTCGATCGGATAGCCGAGCTTGATCGCGTTTCGGGCGATTGTGAAGCCGGAGACTTTCACTAACTGTCCGCGACGGGGTTCAGGTCCACGGAGCGGAACTGCGCCGTGCCCGTCCCGTGTGTCCGCAAGATCAGTGTGACGGCGGCGGTGCCGGGGGGCGCCTCGAAGGCAAACGCGGCCTTGCTCCACGAGCTCGACTGCAGGGCCTGATAGCCCGCGCCGCTCGGGAAGGTGGAAGTCCCATGGCCCGATTGATCCAGCGCAATCGCATAGACCCGCTGCCAGCCGCTCAGCGCCTCGTTGCTGTACTCGAACGACACCACGTAGTCAACGCCCGCCTGGATCTGCCCGGTGAAGGTGGCGTTCTGCTCAGCGTTCACGGCGCCGGGGGCCATGACCAAAGCGTTGCCGTCGACGCGCACCCCAGGCTGGATCGACCAGCCGGCGCCCGGTGTCGCGCTGGTCGGGTCGGATGCCAGATCAGGTCCCAGCCGTGCCTGACCGCTGAGGAGGTCCATCAGCCTTCCGACAGCCCGCAGCTGCGGCTCCAACGGCATCTCCCAGGCAAGAAGCTCCCTCGCCTGCTGGGCCGGGGTGAGCCCGCGGTCGGTAGCACGAACCAGGTAGATCGTCTTGGTGACATCCACAAAGTCGACCTGCTCCGCGCCCGGTGACGAGAGCAGCTGCAGCTGGGCGGCTGATGGAAAGATCACCACGCCCCAGACCGTGCCGCTCGAGTCGGCAAGAGTAGAGGCGGTGTCACTCGTCAGCTGGGACCCGTCGACGACCGGGAGAGGGGAGTGAAGCTCGTGCAGGTAGTACCCGAAGGTGATGAGAGACCAGTCCGAATAGTTGCCGACGGGGATCAACATCGAAGCCGCAGGGCTGGACGAGACGATGTGCTCGGCGGCGGAGCGGTAGTCCTCCTTCGGGATCTGGTAGGAGCTGGCGAGCGCGGGCACCGTCTGGACGAGGAGGAGCGTGGTGATGACGGCGGCCGGAGCGGCCGCCCCCACCCGCATACGTGGCCACGGCCTGCTGCGCCAGTGCTGGACAGCTCGCAGGATGACAAGCGTGACTCCTTCTACGCCGGCCGCAATCACCAGCATGGCGCTTGGGACCAGGAAGGCCAGGTAGCGGATGTCGATCGCAACGATCGCCGGGCCGCTTGTCAATCTCAGGACCGCAATGGGAACCAGCAGCGAGCAGAGCAGCAATGCGGACTCTTCGCGCCGGCCGCGAAACAGCCACACGACGATCGCGAGAAAGCCCAACACGAAAAAAATCAGCATCAAGCCCGAGATGCCAAGCCGTCCCATGACGCTCAGTACGTCGTCGAGGGTCGGCGGACGGGCCAGGTGAAGCTCTTGCACTGTCACGTCCGGCCGGCTGAGGGCGAGACGCAGGTAGGGCAGCCAGGGGGTGTAAGCAAGCGCAATGAGCGCGGCCGCGCCGGTAGCCAGCTCGATCCTGCGGGCAAGTTCTGGCCAGGGTCGGAGAAGATCCAGCGCAAGCAGCGCCGCCGCGACGGCGAGCGCGAGTGCGACGAAGACGAGCGGCACCACATAGCGGAGGGCAAGGCGACCGTCTGGTGAGGCCGACGGGGTCGAGATCACGGCGAGGATGGCGACGACGAGCACGAGGACCAGTGACGTCGCAGCGGCGAGCTTGACCTGGCGTGAGCTCCTCCGAATCACGACGCCGAAGCCGGCCAGGACCACCGCTGAAGAGAACACGGCCGCAAGCGCGTAGGCGGGATGCAGCTGGGCGGCGGCCGCGACGGTTCCCCCGCCGACGAATATCGACCTGAGGGTGGATCGCCAGGGTACAAAGGCTGCCGCCGCGGCCACCGCTACGACGATCGCCGCGCTCACCGCCCTCATCCGGTTGCTGAACCTGCTGAGCAGGTCGAGGCCCAGGAAGAGGCCGACGTAGACGGCGACCCCGGCGGTCGCGGCGAGGGCGAGGTAATGGTTGTAAAGGTTGAGCGTCGTGAATACGGCGAGTCCCAGCCAGTCGAGCCGCCGTGAGAATTTGACGGCGGCGTACGCGAAATAGGTCTGCATCGTGGTCAGGAGCATGAACAGCGCGTAGTTCCTGGCTTCCTGCGAGTACCAGACCGCATACGGCAGCACGGCCATAAGCAAGGCTGCGATCAGTCCGACTCGTATGCCGAATGCGCGTTTGCCGACCAGGAAAACGGCCAGCACGGTCAGGGTGCCGGCTACGGCGGCGGGCAGCCTCAGTACGAATTCGCCGTCGCCCCACGGTCGCAGGATCCACGTGACCAGGTAGAAGAGTGGCGCCTGGTTGACATAGACCGTGGACTGCGCGATGACGTCGCCGACTGTGTTGAGGTGGGCCGACTGTGCGGTGACGGTCTCGTCCAACCAGAGACTGCGACCCGTGAGCCTGTAGAACCGGACCGCAGCGGCCAGCACGCCGATGGCGATCACCATGCCGGCCGGCCAGTCGAGATGGGTCAGGTTGATGGCCCGACGCACGTCGATGCGTCCGGTGGCGCCACGGACTCCGGTCAGCGCGGCTCCGCCGAAACTCGACGCCGGTGGGCTCTGGTCTTCGATCAGCTCGATGTCCGTCCGGAAGCAAGTATCCCGAAGCTGGAGAACACGTGAAAGCGCTCGCCCAGCGCCTGCAGACGGCGGCTGTACGTCGACCAGTAGGGAATGACGTCGACCTCTGCAAACGACGCTTTCAACAACCTTACGATCTGGGCGCTGTCCACCCCGCTGCGAACGACGTGGTAGTCCTCGAAGTCGACCACCTCGGTTGGAGAGTAAACCCCGCGGAGCCGGCGCCAGCGCGTCTTCAATCCGCGCTTGACGTTTCCCTGCCCGGCGCGCCACGCGAAATAGGAAGCACGTTCGATGAGGTGGTGTCCAGACGGCATGTGGTCGTAACGAAGTGGGTCCTGGAACGTGATCAGGCATCCACCGGCCGAGACCCGCGCGGCCGAGAGGCTCAACAGCCTCTGGTAGTCGGGGACGTGATGAATCATCGAAACGTGCGTGATCACGTCGAACGACTCGTCGGTTGAGTTGAGAAATTCGACAGCGTCGGACGTCACGGTCACCGGGCTGAGGCCATAGGGCGCGGCTCGCCTGCCCAAGCCGCGAAGCATCGACTCCGAAGAATCGACGGCGGTCATGCGAACCTGCCTTTCGAACCAGGGGATCGATGCCAGGCCATTGCCGGCGCCAAGCTCCAACACCGAAATCGTCCTGGAATCGCGTCCGACGCGCGCGATGGCCGAATCGACGATGGATTTGTAGATGGTGGCAATCGAGGCGTGCTTGAGGTGCGGCGCTCCGTTTACGTACGCCTTGTCGTCGACGCTGTCATACGCGGCGATGTTGGCATTAAGGGCCGCCGCCCGTTCGTCGCCATCCATCCGGGCGGGTACTGTATCAGACACTTTGACGGCCCCTACAGAGCGTCTCCGCGTCACGCTGGACATGACTCTGCTGGACAGCAACCTGGGGGGCTCCGGCGTCTACGCCCGCGCCCTCGTCGCGGCTCTCGAGAGACGAGGCGACGTCGACGTCGTGCTGATGTCCGCACCAAGACATCGTGGTGGAATCGGAACACTCAGCTGGATGCTCGGTGGAGCTCGGGCCAGGCTCCTCAAGGATCGACCCGCGGCCGTGCATTACCCGGGGTTTCTTGCCCCTCTCGACTCTCCCGTGCCGTCGGTGATCACGATCCACGACCTTGCCCTCGGCCGGATGCCAGAGGGGCACCCTCTCGAGTGGCGGATGTATTACAAGCATTGGCTCCCGCGAGTCGCCCGGAAAGCCGGCGCCGTGCTCACGGCTACTGAAACTACCAAGCGAGACCTCATCAGCACGTTTGGCGTCTCGCCTGACCGAATCGCGGTGACGCCGTATGGCATCGATGCGCAGTTCCTCGCTCCGACCGCTCCCAAGCCGCGCGACGAATCTCGTCCGGTCGTGGTCTTCGCCGGACCTCCGATCCGGCGCAAGAACCTGGACATCGTGCTCCGCGCCCTCGCGTTCTCATCCGCAGGGACTGCCCTGCGCCGGGCTCACCTCGTGATCACCGGGTCCAGTGCCCAGGACCACCCCGCGTACCAGAGATGGATCGCGACCCACGACCTGGCCGAGAGGGTGACGTGGCTGGGCGCGATGCCGTTCCAAGAGCTGCCGGTTGTCTACGCCGGAGCTGACGCTCTCGCGTACCCATCCTTTATTGAAGGGTTTGGATTTCCTCCGCTTGAGGCCATGGCGGTCGGGACGCCTGTGGTGGCGTCCAATGCCAGCTGCCTGCCGGAGGTCCTGGGGGACGGGGCCATGCTCGTCGACCCCAACGACGAGGCCGCCTTCGCTACAGCACTGGAGTCGGCGCTGACGGACCCCGAGCTGCGGGAGAGACTGGTCAAGCTCGGGAAAGCGCGCGCGCGGAGCTTTACATGGGAGCGCTGCGCGCAGATGACCACCGACGTGTATCGGCGCGTGGCGGCGGCTTGACGATGGGTTTGCGCCGTCGGTGCTGATGGTGGGCAGTCAGTAAACTGGCGCCATGCCGGTGTCGGTCTCGGGTCAAGGCATCCGCCGCCACATACTCGAGCAGTCCAAGCGCGCGAACGTTGGTCACATCGGGTCCGCACTGTCGGTTGCCGACATCCTTGCTTCCCTGTATGGCGGAGTGCTGAGAGGCCGGCCCAGCGATCCTGATCGCGACCGCTTCGTCATGTCCAAAGGCCACGCTGCGCTGGCGCTGTATGCCGCACTCCACCTGGCCGGCTACATGACCCGCGACGTCCTCAACACCTACAGCGCCGACGGCTCCCGGCTGGGCGTGCATCCTCACCACGGCTTGACCGGTGTCGACTTCTCCACAGGGTCCCTGGGCCAGGGCCTGGCGATGGGGGTCGGCGGCGCGCTGGGGGCGCGACTCCAGGGCTCGCATCGGCGTGTGTACGTTTTGACCAGTGATGCCGAGTGCAACGAAGGCAGCATGTGGGAGGCCGTGATGTTTGCAGCGCATCACCGGCTCGACAACCTGGTCGCGATCGTGGACTCGAACCGCCAGCAGGCGCTCGGCTACACGGCGGACGTCATCTCGCTCGAGCCACTCGAGGAGCGCTGGCGAGCGTTCGACTGGGACGTTCAGAGCGTGGACGGCAATGACCAGGAGGCGATTACGGCTGCGATCGCGCGGCTGTCGCCGGGGCGCCCACACGTCCTCATCGCGCACACGACGTTTGGCAAGGGCGTCTCCTTCATGGAGAGCCAGATCCGCTGGCACTATATGCCGATGAACGATGAGCAGTATGCGTTGGCCCTTCGCGAGATAGGGGACTGAGGCCATTCGCAAGGCCTTCGTACGTGCGCTGGTCGAGCTTGCCGAGCGCGACCAACGCATCGTCCTGCTCACTGCCGACCTTGGCTTCATGGCCCTCGAACCTTTCATCGAAACATTCCCCGAACGTTTCTTCAACGTGGGCGTCGCCGAGCAGAACATGGTTGGTCTCGCGACCGGCCTGGCGGAAGCCGGCATGGTCCCGTTTGTTTACTCGATCGCCCCGTTTGCCGCTTTGCGGCCGTATGAGTTCATAAGGAACGGACCGCTGCTCCATGGACTTCCCGTGCGGGTGGTCGGCATCGGTGGCGGAATGGAGTACGGCCCGAACGGGATGAGCCACTACGCGCTCGAAGACATCGCTGTGATGCGCGCCCAGCCGAACATGACAGTGATCGCGCCGGCCGACTATCTGCAGGCCGGCGCAGCGGTGCTGGCCACCGCCGCGATCCCTGGACCGATCTACTTTCGCCTGGGCAAGGACGACACGACGGTCGTACGGGGCCTGGACGGGGCATTCGAGCTCGGGAGGATTCAGCACGTTCGTGAGGGGCCTGATGCGGCCATCGTCGCCATGGGCCCGATTGCCGGCGAGGCGCTGGCCGCGGCGGAGCTCCTGGCCGCCAAGGGCCTCGACTGCGCGGTCGCGGTCGTTGCGAGCGTCAGCCCGGCCCCCACGGAAGACCTCGCGGTGCTGCTGTCCGGACGCCGGCTCGCCGTCACGGTCGAGGTTCACTACCTGAACGGCGGCCTCGGTTCGCTGGTCTCAGAGGTCATCGCCGATCGCGGGCTCGGCGTGCGGCTGCTTCGCCGGGGCGTGCGATCGATGCCGGATGACCTGGTGGGCAGCCAGCGGTACATGGAAAGGTCGTTTGGACTGTCCGCCGAACAGCTGGCGGGAGCGGTGATTCAGGAGCTGGCAGCCAGGTAGCGATCCGTCAGCGAAGGGTTGCCGCCCAGCCAATCCGCGGTGAGACGCAGGCCGCGCTCGAGGTCGACTGCGGGATCCCATCCGAAGTGCTCTTTGATCCGCGAGCTGTCGGCCACCCAGGTGGTGGTGTCCCAGCCTCGTCCGGGCATGGAGCCCCAATGGGGATCCATCGCAATTTTGAAAACCCGCCTGGCCACCTCGACGGCCTGCCGGAGCGTCGTCTGCACACCCGTGCCAAGGTTGTAGACGGAGCCCGGCTCGTGGACCCCGCTGGCCACCCGCAAGAACGCGTCGCAGACATCGGAGACATAGACGTAGTCGCGCGCCGTTTCTGGGCTGGCGAGCGGTGGCAGCCGGCCCTCGAGCCCGCGGGCCACCAGCTGAGGGATGAAGCGTTTCGGTTCCTCCCACGGGCCATAGACCGAATACAGCCGCAGTGTCGCCACCGGCGCGTCGTGGGCCCGGGCCGCCTGCGCGCAATAGAGTGTCGCGGCCGCCTTCGCCACGGCGTATGTGCTGCTCGGCTCGAGGACTTCATCCTCCCGCGGCGGATGATCCTTGAAGCCATATTCCGACGACGATCCGGTGTTGACGAAGGCATCGAATCCGATCCCCAGGCAAGCGTCGAGCAGGTTCGCGGTGCCGAGAACGTTCGTCTTCAGGATGGATGCTGGTTCGCGTTGCCAGGAATAGGCACCATGCGCCGCGAGGTGGAAAACCCATTGAGGCCGAAAGTCAGCCACCACCGCCGCGAGCGCGGCCGGCTCCTCGAGGCTCGCCTCGATCCATTGCAGGCGACCTGAGACGCCGGCGAGACGCCAGGGGTCATGGCCTTTCCTGACGAGAAGCCCGACTTCATGCCCTTCGGCGAGCAGGCGCCGAACCAGGTTGGCGCCCACGAAACCGGTGCCACCGGTGACCAGCGCCCGTTTCGGGTCAGGCGCGGCGGGCGTGGAACACATAAACCGCGCACAGCATGCGATTCACAAGCGGGATCTTCTCGACGGGCGGCTCGATGAACTTGAAGATCCGGGCTAGCCAGTCGGGACAGAACATCGGGACGGCGACGCCGAGCCTGCCCCTGGTCACGCGGCCGCCGGCCGACTCCACCCAGCGCTTCAGCCGGGCAGCGGTGTAGGAGCGCTCCTCGTGCTCGCGGTGGTAAGCGGAGATCCTCTCCATGACTTTGAGGATCGGGCTGTAGCCGTTCGGCTCGAGCACGATGATCTCTCGCGCGACCCGAAAAGCCTCGCGAATCGTGGCGGCGGGGTCGCTGTCGTGGTGGAGGATCGCCTGCAGGATCGCCACGTCGAAGGCGTCGTCCGCGTAGGGAAGGCGATGGCCGTCCGCAGCTATGAAGAGAATTGGGCGCCCCTGGCTCTTTGCCGATCCGGCCACGACGGCCTTGACGGCGGGGTCGAGTGCGGACATCATCCGCGGCTTGCCTCGATCCCAATACCGCATCGTGAAGGTGCCATCTCCACACCCGATGTCCGTCACCGACCGCCCCTCGAGGTCCGTCAGCCCGAGCATCAGCTGCAGCCA
>JBIOJB010000090.1:0-12056 GCA_044450465.1 Candidatus Dormibacterales bacterium
GTCCCAACCCCCGGGCAGAAGCAGGCCGTCCAGCTCGGGCAGCGCCGGCGTGCCAGGCGGGAGCTCGACCGGCTCCGCGCCCGCCGCCTCCACCGCCCGGCGGTAGGGCACGTAGTATTCCGTGCCCTTCCGCGGACTGGTGGTGATCCCGATCTTGGGCCTGTCGCCGGCCGCGCTACCCTCCGACCGCGGCAAGCTCTGCCTCGATCTTTGCGAGCTCTTCGGCAGAACCCTGGACCTTGGGCCCCTTGAACCAGTTCTTGGCCGATAGGAACCAGTAACCGGCCGAGTAGAGAACGACCACACCGACTGCCACAGGCGCGTAGTTAAAGGTGGCGTAGGTGTTGCCGGGATAGGCCTGCGGTAGGACGAACAGAATCGCAATGAAGACGATCCAGACCACGGCGATGATTCCCACCGGTCTGCTCCAACTGCCCAGGTGCCATGGCCCGCGCTGAAACTTGTCGCCTGCCATCAGCCGAAGCAGAATCGGAATGCCGTACGCGATGTAGAGGCCGATGACCGCGATCGAGGTCACCGCGTAGTAGGCGACCGGACTATATAGGTAAGGCAGACCGAGAATGAACGCCCCGACCGCTGCGAACCAGATGGAGTTGGTCGGAGTTCGCGTCCGCGCGTTGATCTTGTGCCAGAACTGCGACCCGGGCACCGCGCCGTCACGCGAGAACGCGTAGATCATCCGCGAGTTGGCCGTGACAGACGACATGCCGCAGTAGAACTGCGCGCCCACGACGATGAACAGGAGGAACAAGCCTCCGTTGTGACCGACGGCGTCGATGAACACCTGGGCGGCCGGCGTGACCGCGCTCGCCTCGCTGGCGTAGTTCTGTATGGCGCCCGTGACGCCGATCAGAAGGATCCAGCCGGCGATCAGCGAGATGATGATCGACCAGACGATTCCTCTCGGACCGGCGATGGCGGCGTTGTGCGTCTCCTCGGTCATATGAGCCGAGGCGTCGTAACCGGTGAACGTGTACTGCGCCAGCAGGAGGCCGATCAAGAAGACGTAGATCGGCGCCCCACCGAAGCTGAAGCCCGAGTTGTTGACGAAATTGGTGAAGATGAACGAAACCGACTGGTGCTGCGTGGGGACGACGAAGAGGACGACGAAGATGATCGCGACACCGATGAGGTGCCACCAGACTGAGATGTCGTTGAGAAAGGCGACCACGCCGACACCGAAGGTGTTGAGCAGACCGTGCAGGAAAAGCACGACCGCGTAGATCAGGACGATGTACCCGGGCGTGGTCGGGTAGTTCCAGAGCGCTGAGAGAAGTGCGTCCGCGAAGAGAGCAAGCCCGAAGTCGATGCCCGCGGTGATGGCGACCTGGCCGAGCAGGTTGAACCAACCGGTGAACCAGCTCCAGGCGGCAGCGTTCTTGCCGCCCAGCTTCGCAGCCCAGTAGTACAGCCCTCCGGCGGTCGGATAGCTGGAGCACACCTCTGCCATCGCGAGCCCGACCAGGGTGACGAAGATGCCGACGAGCGGCCAGCCGATGGTCATCACCACGGGGCCGCCAACGTTCATTCCGTAGCCGTAGAGGGTCAGACAGCCCGAGAGGATCGAGATGATGGTGAATGAGACCGCGAAGTTGTTGAACGTCGACATCTTGCGACGAAGTTCCTGCGCATACCCCAACTTGTGGAGCATCTCGACGTCAGAATCGACAGCCTGGGCGCTCATGTAGCCTCCTCCCAATCCCGCGGCGGACCCTTCCCCTCAGGGCCTTTGCGGGGAAGCTAACAGGCGTTAGCATCCGTGTCAAGGATGATTCTTGGAGGCGCGGATTGAGCCGGGATGTAACAAATGTGACGAGCGGCCCTCGGGTTGGGGAGCTGGTCCGGCAGCGGCTGGGCAGTCTGAGCCCGGCCGAGCGGAAGCTGGCGAGGGTGCTGCTCGCGTCCTACCCGATCGCCGGGCTGGAGAGCGTGGCCCGGTTCGCGGAGCGCGCGAAGGTGAGCCCGCCGACCGTCACGCGCTTCATCACCAAGCTTGGATTCAAGGGCTACCCCGAGTTCCAGGAGATCCTGCGGCATGAGGTTCAGGCCCGGCTCAGCTCGCCCCTGGCGCGCTATCGCGGCGCCCCTCAGAACGCCGGCGCCGACTCCTACCTGAGCGACTCGATCGGTGTCTCCCTGGACAACCTCAAGGCGACCCTCGACCTTCTTTCGATGCGGGACCTGGACGAGGCGGTCGAGCTGCTCGCCGACAACCGCCGCCAGATCTTCGTCCTGGGCGGCCGTGTGAGCTCCACGCTGGCCCGCTACCTCGCCGGCCAGCTTCACCTCCTGCGTCCCGGCGTCGCCCTTTTGGACGCCGACCGCACGGCGCCCGCGCAGCAGCTGATCGACATGAAGAAGCGAGACCTGCTTGTGCTCTTCGATTACCGCCGCTACCAGGCGGACACGATCGAAAGCGCCCGCGCGGCGGCCGCCAAGGGCGCGGGCGTGATCCTCTTCACCGACCCTTGGCTCTCACCGGCTTCAGCCTTCGCCCGCCAGGTGCTCGTCACGAGCATGGAGACGGTCGGACCTTTCGATTCGTTCGTAGGTGCGGTCGCTGTCGTCGAAGCCCTGATTTCCGCCGTGTTGAGGCGCCTGGGTCCTCGGGCCGAGGCGCGGATGCAGAGCCTCGAGCGCCTCAGGGCCACCGATCTGGCTGGAGATGGCGGCTCGACCGTCTGAAGAAAGCCCGCCTGAAGCGAGGCTAGCGGTTCGCGGTCAACCGCTGGTAGTCCTCAAGCGTGTCGACGTCGACCGGATGGTTTCTGTCCTCGACCGCGGCGAGTCGGGCCACGAGCTCTGGCCGGGCCCGGATCACCGCACGGCAGCCTACGTCGCCCTCGAGTGACATCAGGTCCCCCCAGAGCTCGCGCTTGAGCACTACCGGGGGGTGAAGCAGCCCGTTGAAGCTGAGCGCCGCGGCAGGAAGCCCCGACGATTCCTGTAGGTCCAGCAGCCCGTCGAGCAGCGCGGCCGAGATCTCCGGCTGGTCGCCGAGCACGATGAGCGCCCTATCCACGGTATCCGGCAGCGCGGCCAGGCCGGCCCGCAGCGAGGACGCCATGCCGGTCGCGTGGTCGGCGTTGACCAGCGTGCGGGCGCGTCCGAAGTTCACCCGGGCGCGGATCTCATCGGCCGAGGCCCCGAGCACGACCAACACGTCGTCGAGCCGCGACGAGTTGACTTTGTCTACCACCAGCTCAAGCAGCGGCCTGCCCTCCAAAAGGAGCAGCTGCTTGGGGCTCCCGAGCCGGCGCGACGAACCGGCCGCCAGGACGAGGCCCGTGCAGCTCAAGCTACGATCGGATCAGGCCTCGACTGGGCGAAGGTAGCGCTGGGGGTCCTTCTCAAACTCCGCGCGGCAACCCGCCGCACAGAACCAGTACGTGTTGCCGGCGTACTCGGTTTTCTCCTTCGCGGTGAGCGGATCGACCGTCATGCCACACACCTGATCGGTGGCGAAGACCACGGCTGGGGCGGCGACCGGCGCGGCCACATGACCACGGCTCCTGCGCGTGGTCACGAGGTCGGCCAGGGCAAGAAGAGCGATCTCCTCCTGGCTCGAGCCGCGCACCTTGCCGGCCGCGGTGCGCACGCGGCTGACGGTGTCTTCGGACAGGCCGCGTTCGCGAAGGGCGGCGCGCACCGCATTGGTGCGTCGCGTGCTGGCGATGAGGCCGACCTCGACGGATGGGTGCGCGAGGGCGGCGTCCAGAGCGTCCTCGTCGTAATGACCCATGGTGGCGATGATTGCCCAGGTGTCCGAACCCGGGTTGGCGGCGGCGATATCGAGGCTGCCCAGAACCATGCCGGCGTCGGCAAACTCGTCGGGTCGGGCCCCTGGGTGAACGGCGCACGTTCGGAATCCGACAAGTGAGCCCATCCGCACCAGGGTGCGGGCGGCCGGGCTGTCTCCGAAGACGAGGAGAAGAGGCCTGGGAAGCCGGGGCTCGATGAAGATGTCGAGCGCGCCGCCGCTGGGGCACGTGGTGGCGACTGTCAGCTCGCCCTTCTTGCGGGTCTGCTTGACCTCGGGCGCTGGAACGATCCGCACCAGCTGCGGCGTCCCCTCGGCCAGAGCCCGTAACGCCTCGCGCCGAACGATCGGCTCGGAGCAGCTTCCGCCGATCCAGCCGTGCAGGCGGCCATCGCCCGTGATGACCGCCTTGTCGCCAGGCTTGGCCGAGGTTGGCGGTTCGCAGCGCACCACCGTCGCCAGAACGCATGGTGTGCCCGTCGCCGCGTACTCGCTCAGCAGCTCGATCAGCCCGTCGCCTATCTCAGATCTCCTTTTGGGTTTCCAGAATACGAACTATTCAGTGATGCCAGCCCCTCTTAGAGCCGCCCAGACCTTGTCCGGCGTGACCGGCATGTCGATGTTCGTGACGCCGTAGGGTGAGAGCGCGTCGATCACGGCGTTGACGTAGGCTGCCGGCGAACCGACCGTCGGCGACTCGCCGACACCCTTGGCCCCGATCGGATGATGCGGAGACGGGGTGACCGTCTCGCCCAGCTCGAACTTGGGGGACTCCCAGGCTGTTGGCAGGAGGTAGTCGGTGAAGTTGGAACCGATGCAGTTGCCGTCCTCGTCGAAGGTGATCAGCTCCATGAAGGCGATGCCGAAGCCCTCGGTCAGGCCGCCGTGGATCTGGCCTTCCACGATCATCGGGTTGATGCGCACGCCGCAGTCGTCGATGGCGACCATGCGGCGCACCTTCACCTGGCCTGTGCCCTTGTCGACGTCCACCACAACCGCGTACGTCCCGAACGGGAAGGTCATGTTCGGCGGGTCGTAGTAGTGAACGCCTTCCAGGCCCGCTTCCATCCCCTCGGGGATGTTGGTGTAGGCGGCAAAAGCGATGTCCTGGATCGTCTTGGACTTGTCGGGAGAGCCCTTGACGTAGAACTTGTTGACGTCCCACTCGAGGTCCTCCTCTGCGGCCTCGAGCAGGTGAGCGGCGATCTTGCGTGCCTTGTCGCGGAGCTTGCGGGCGACCATCGCGGTGGCCGCGCCGGCGACCGGCGTGCTTCGCGAAGCGTAAGTGCCGAGCCCGTACGGAGCGGTGTCGGTGTCGCCCTCCTCGACCGAGATGTCTGCTGCCGGGATGCCGAGCTCCTCGGTGACGATCTGAGCGAAGGTCGTCTCGTGGCCCTGGCCCTGCGACTTCGTGCCCATCCTCAGCATTCCCTTGCCGGTCGGGTGGATGCGAAGCTCGGCGCTGTCGAACATGCGCAGGCCGAGGATGTCGAAGTCGGCGCCGTGTCCGGCACCGACCACCTCTGTGAAGCTGGCGATGCCGATCCCGGTGACCTCGCCCTTCTTGCGCCTGGCCTCGACGTCCTTCCGCAGGGCGTCATAGCCGAGCTGCTTCAGCGCCACGTTCATCGCCTTGGGATAATCGCCGCTGTCGTACACCCAGCCCGTCGCCGAGGTGTACGGGAACTGCTCTGGCTTGATGAAGTTCTTCATTCGGAACTCGGCCTGGTCGATCCCAAGCTCGAGCGCGGCGTTGGTCACGAGGCGCTCGATCAGGTAGCTCGCCTCGGTGACGCGGAACGAGCAGCGGTACGCGACGCCGCCTGGCGCCTTGTTCGTGTAGTAACCGTCCGCCGTGACATGCGCGGTCGGGATGTCGTACGAGCCGGTGACGATGTGGAACAGCCCGGCCTTGAACTTGCTGGGCTGCGCGTCGGCGAAAAAGGCCCCGTTGTCGCTGTCCAGGTGGACGCGGAGCGCGACCATCTTGCCGTTCTTGTCTACGGCGAGATCGCCGGTCATGTGAAAGTCGCGCGCGAAACCGGTCGAGATGAGGTTTTCGTTGCGATCCTCGATCCACTTCACCGGCCGGCCGATCAGGAGGCTGGCGGCGGTCGCGACCACGTACCCGGGATACACCGGCACCTTGTTGCCAAAACCGCCGCCGATGTCCGGCGAAACCACGCGGATCTTATGCTCTGGTAGCCCGGTCACGAGAGCGAAGACGGTGCGGATGGCGTGCGGGGCCTGGCTCGTCATGTAGATGGTCGCCTGTCCGGTCGCTGGGTTGACGTCGGCGACGCAGCCGCATGTCTCGAGCGGGGCCGGGTGGCAGCGCGGGTAGAAGGTGTGCAGCCGGACCACCTTGCCGCCTTCCTTCTCCACCTTGGCGAAGGCAGCCTGCGTGGTGGCCTGGTCGCCCGACTCCCAGTGGTAGATGTGGTTGTCCTTCTGGCCCTCTTTGTCGTTTCGGATGATGACCTTGGAATCCTTGGACTGCTGAGGGCTGATGATGGCCTGAAGCAGGTCGTACTCGACCACGATCCTGTCCCGCGCGTCCTCTGCCTGGTACTTGGTCTCGGCGATGACCGCCGCCACCTCCTGTCCCTGGAAGCGGACCTTGTCAGTCGCCAGAACCGCCTGTGTGTCCCCGCTCAGCGTGGGCATCCACGCCAGCTTGTGCTGGGCCATGAGCTCGCCCGTGACCACTGCGACCACTCCCGGCATCGCGCCTGCGGCCGCCGTGTCGATCGACTTGATCGTGGCGTGGGCGTGCGGGCTGCGCAGGATCGCCATGTGGAGCATCTGCGGAAGCTCCATGTCGTCCAGGTAGTTGCCCTTGCCGCGCAGGAACCGCGCGTCCTCTTTTCGCTTGATCGATTCGCCGATGCGGCCGTGCATGTGTACCTCGGTCGACATCTACTCCCCTCCTGCGACGACGGCCGCAGCCGCCGGCTTGGCCGCTTTGGCCGCGTGCTGGATGGCCTTGACGATGTTCATGTAGCCGGTGCAGCGGCAGATGTTCCCGCTGATGGCC
The DNA here is from genome assembly GCA_044450465.1 of Candidatus Dormibacterales bacterium. GTDB lineage: Bacteria > Chloroflexota > Dormibacteria > Dormibacterales > Dormibacteraceae > JBIOJB01. The sequence continues at coordinate 6,819 of JBIOJB010000090.1, forward strand.
CACCGAATCTCATCGTCTGTCGGGTCTTGGTTGCTGGCGAGCAGCGCGGTGGCGACCAGCATCATGCCCGGGGTGCAGAACCCGCACTGAAGGCCGTGTTCCTGGTGGAAGCCATCCTGAACGGCGGAGAGGGTGGCGCCCTGGGCCAGGCCTTCGACGGTCGTCAGGCTCCTGCCCTCGGCCTGAGCCGCCAGCACCGTGCACGACTTGACAGGCTCGCCGTCGATCAGGACGGTGCAAGCCCCGCAGCTGGTGGTGTCGCACCCGATATGCGTCCCCGTGAGGCGCAGGTTGGACCTCAAGAAGTCGACGAGGAGAACGCGCGGCTCGACGTCCGCGCTGCGATCGACGCCGTTGACCTTGATTGAAACCTTCACGCCTTCACCTCCTTGGCTCGCGCCACAGCAGTCTTGAGCCCTCGTTGAACGAGCACCCGGACCATGTCCTTCTTGAACTCCGCGCTGCCTCTGACGTCGCCCTTGGGCTGAGCGATGGAGGCCGCAAGCTTCGCCGCCTCGGCGATCCGGGCGTCGGTGGGCTCCTGGCCGGTCAGCGACTTCTCAGCAGCTGCCGCCTTCAGGTTCGTCTCGCCGACGGCTGTCAGGCCGATCCCGACCTTGGTCAGCTTCCCGTCTTTCATCTCGACCTGCACGGCGGCCGCCGCCGTGGCGAAGTCCCCGACCTTTCGCTCGAGCTTGTTGTAAGCGCCGCCCGAAGCACCGGCTGGAGCCGGGATTCGAATCTCGGTCACGATCTCGTCCGGCTTGAGCGAGTTGGTCAGCGGCCCCGTGAAGAAATCTGCGATGTGGATGACGCGCTCACCCGCCGCCGAACGAGCGACCACGTCGGCGTTCAGGGCGAGCATCACGGCTCCCCAGTCGCCCGAGGGGTCGGCATGGCAAACAGAGCCGACGACGGTGCCGCGGTTGCGGACCAGCGGATCCGCGACCCAGTGGGCCGCCTCGCCCATAATCGGCAGCCACTTCTTCAGGTCGGCGCTTCGCTCGACGTCCACGTGTCGCACCAGGGCGCCGATCGACACGTGCCCATCCTGCTTTTTGATGGTCGCCATGGCCGGCAGGCGGCCGATGTCGACCACCAAGGCCGGTTGGGCGAACCGCAGCTTGAGCAAAGGGATGAGGCTCTGCCCTCCAGCCATGACCTTGGCGGCGTCACCCTTTTGCTTGAGGAGCGCGAGCGCCTCTTCAAGGGTCTTCGGGGCGTGATAGTCGAAAGCGGCTGGAAACATGAAGCTCCCCTCCCGAGAACCGGCCGGCGGGCGTCCGATCAGGCTGGGCCCCGATCACCCGAGTTGGATATAGCATCCGTCGTGGGGCTTGTCAAACGAATGAGGCGGTTCACCACGTTCGCCGCAGCCAAAGGGATCGAATGTTCGGCTCTCACGCTCCCGAGTACGATTCGGGGCGTGCCAGTCGAGAGACGCCGGACATGGTGACAGAGGCGGTCAAAGCCCTCAGCTCCGAAGAGATCGCCGAGCTGTGCCTGCGCCACACGCTTTACGACTGGTCGGCCCAGACCGGCCTGAAGCCGCTGCCGGTGACGAGCGCCAAGGGCGTCTACTTCAACACCGCCGACGGCCGCCGGTTCCTCGATTTCAACAGCCAGCTGATGAGCGTGAACGCAGGCCACGGCGACCGCAGGATCATCGATGCGATCAAGCGGCAGGCGGACCAGCTGCCCTACATCAGTCCGTTCATGGCGACTGAGGTGCGCGCCCGCCTCGGACTCAAGCTGTCCGAGCTTCTGCCCGGCGACATCGACAAGGTCTTCTTCACGCTGGCCGGAGCGGACGCCAACGAGAACGCGATCAAGATCGCGCGCGCCGTCACCGGCCGCACCAAGGTGCTGGCGCGCTACCGCTCCTACCACGGTTCGACCGGCAGCTCAGTGCTCGCGACCGGCGATCCGCGGCGCTGGGCGAACGAGACCGCCGGAGGCGGGGTGGTCCACGTCACGGACCCATACCACGGCATACAGCGAGGCTGGGACACGACAGCGGAAGCCATCGCGGACCTCGAAGAGGTGATCCAGCTCGAAGGCCCGCAGACCATCGCCGCCTTCATCCTCGAGCCGATCACGGGAACCAATGGGATCCTTGTTCCGCCTGACGGCTACCTCGAGGGCGTGCGGGAGATCTGCGACCGCCACGGAATTTTGATGATCTGCGACGAGGTCATGACCGGCTTCGGCCGCACCGGCAGCTGGTTTGCCGTCGACCACTGGGGCGTAGTGCCCGACCTGATCACCATGGCCAAGGGGCTGACCAGCAGCTACGTGCCGCTGGGGGCTGTGGGCATGAGACCGAAGGTCGCAGCCCACTTCGACGACCACGTCTTCTACGGTGGGCTGACCTACAACAGCCACCCGCTGGCATGTGCCGCCGCGCTTGGCGCGATCCAGGCATATGAAGAGGACGACATGGTGGGCAACTCGCGAAGGATGGGCGAGGTCCTGGCGAGGCTGCACAAGCAGCTGCAGGACAGGCACCCCTGCATCGGTGCGACTCGCTCGATCGGCCTCTTCGGCGCCATCGAGCTGGTTCGCGATCGCAAGACCATGGAGCCGCTGGCGCCGTTCAACGGCACGTCGCCCGAGATGAAGGCCATCAACCAGGCGCTGCTGGACGCGGGCCTCTACACGTTCGTGAGATGGAACACGATCATGACCAACCCACCCCTTTGCATCACCGAGGCCGAGCTTGAGGAAGGCTTCGAGATCCTCGACTCCGCACTTGAGCTCGGCGACCGCGAAGTCAAACGCTGACGGCCCGGTGCTACAGTCCTCGGCTGGCGAAGGGCGTTCTCTCGCCCATGGAGAGGATCAGCTCCGCGAGCGTCAGCTCGAGAAGCTGCGTTCGGGGCTGCCCGAGGTCCTGCGTTCGAACCCCTTCTGGCGGGATCGGCTCCACGACGTCAACGGTTGGGATGATTTCGCGCGTCTTCCGCTTACGACCAAGCCCGAGCTCGTGGCCGATCAGGCGGCTCATCCTCCGTTCGGCACGAATCTGACGGTCCCGCTCGACCGCTACGTCCGGCTGCACCAGACCTCTGGTTCGAGCGGCGACCGGCCGCTGCGCTGGCTCGACACGGCGGAGTCCTGGGCATGGTGGCTTGGCATCTGGTCCGACCACGTCTACCGCGCCGCCGGGGTGGGCCGGGGCGATCGTGTCTTCTTTGCTTTCTCATTCGGCCCGTTCATCGGCTTCTGGACGGCTTTCGGAGGGGCCGAGAGGCTTGGAGCCCTGGCAATGTCGGGCGGCGCGATGACCAGCGAGCAGAGAGTGCGCGCGCTCATCGACCTCGACGCCACCGTGCTGCTCTCGACGCCCACCTATGCGCTGCGCCTGGCCGAGGTGGCCACGCAGCTGGGCGTCGACCTGGCGCGCGCCGGGGTGAGGGTCACGATTCACGCCGGCGAGCCGGGCGCAAGCATTCCAGCCACCCGCGCCGCAATCGAGGCGGCCTACTCTGCTCGGTGCTTCGATCACACCGGCATGACCGAGCTGGGGCCGACGGGCCACAGCTGCGCCCAGCGGGACGGCATTCACGTCGTCGAGTCCGAGTTCATATTCGAGGTGCTCGACCCGGCGGGCCGGCCATCGACCGAGGGCGAGCTCGTCGCCACCAATCTCGGCCGGTGGGGAATGCCGTTGATTCGCTACCGGACCGGCGATCGAGTTGTCGTCTCGCGCGAGCCTTGCTCCTGCGGCAGCCAGTTCTTGAAGCTGCTCGGTGGGATTCGCGGACGCGTCGACGACATGTTTACCGTGCGCGGCGTCAACCTCTACCCGTCGCAGGTTGAGGACATCGTGCGCCGGCATCCGCAGGTGGTCGAGTTCCTGATCGAGCACCGCACCGTGCGGCAGATGGACGAGGTGGAGCTTCTCGTCGAGCTGCAGGGTGAGGACGCGTCGACGGCGCGCCTCGAGGCCGACCTCCGGCAGGCCCTGGGCGTCCGGCTCGGCTGCAAGGTGGTGCCGCCCGGCACGCTTCCACGCCACGAGCTGAAGTCCAAGCGCATCGTTCGTCTGTCGGAATGAGGCCGATCGAGCTGCCGGCCGAGCCGGCTTCCATCGAGCTGGACCTCGACCGCACCGCCCTCCTGGTGGTCGACATGCAGAACGCCTTCGCCAGCCCGGGTGGGATGCTCGACCTGGCAGGGATCGACGTGCGGCCGGCTCATGACGCCGTCGAGAACACGCGGATGGTGTGCACCGAGGCAAGGGCCGCCCGACTTCCAGTCATCTACCTGACGATCGGGTACCCGCCGGACCTGTCGACCGCCGGTGGACCGGACTCGCCAAATCCCCAGAAGGAGCTGGCGCTCCGCCTCATGCGCGAGCGCCCTGAGCTCCGGGGAAAGCTGCTGACATTCGGCTCGTGGGACTTCGACGTCGTGGACGGTCTTACGCCCCAACCTGGTGACACGGTCATCGTGAAGTCCCGCTACAGCGGTTTTGTCGGGACCAACCTCGACTCGATGCTGCGAGGCATGGGCATCCGCAACCTGCTCCTCACAGGAATCGCTTCGAACGTCTGCGTCGAGTCCACGATTCGCGACGCGTATTTTCGCGAGTACTGGCCGGTGATGATCGGGGACGCGACGATGCCCGCCGGGTCACGTGAGATTCAGGCCGCCACCTTGTACAACGTGAGGACCTTCTTCGGCTGGGTCACCTCGGCCGAGGAAGTCGCGACCGCGCTGAGGGGAGCCGCGTACTAGAAGCGGAGTCCTAGTGTCCCGTCCCCGAAGTTCCTTGCATATTTCCTGGCTTGGGTGGCCGGGCGCCTTCGGCAATATGCTGCGGACCTCGGGTACAGGACACTATGCGCCGCCGCGGCGCTCCTCGGCATCGATCACGACTCTGGTGAGGAGGCGGAGCAGCTCGGCCTGAGCCTGGCCTTCCAGGGCACCGACCAGCCGCCGGGTCATCACGTGGGTCCGCGGAATCAGCTGTTGAAGCGCGCTCAGGCCTTTGGTCGTGAGCTTGATGACCTTGCGCCGTCCGTCGTTCGAGTCCCGCTCCGTGCGGATCAGGCCGCGCGCGCTGAGCCTCGCCACCACCTCCGCGACGGTGGAGCGGTCGAGCGAGATGCGACGTCCGAGGGTCTGCTGGTCCAGGCCGGGCTCGCCATAGAGGGCGTTGAGCGCGGCGAATTGAGGCGATGTGATCGTGTGTGAAACCTCCTCGTCCCACAGAAAGTTCATCGCCTGCAC
>JBIOJB010000091.1:0-12023 GCA_044450465.1 Candidatus Dormibacterales bacterium
GCCTGGTACCCGCCCAGCCCTTCGTAGACGCCGATTGTGTGCAGGTCGTCGGTGCCGAACCAGCGCGTCAGCACCGGACCGCCGGTCGTGCCGCGCAGCTCAGCCATCTGAGCGTCTCTTCACTGGGCTCCACCCGGTGCCACGGCGCCATCACGTCTTTCGGCGATCAAACGGGTGATTTTGGAAGGTGTCAGGTCGTAGTGGTAGGCGTGGTCGAGACGCATCACGGGCGCGTACTCGCAGGCGCCGAGGCATTCCACGGCCTCGACGCTGAACAGCCCGTCGGAGCTCACCTGGCCCTGTTCCTGCACTCCGACCTCGCGCATCGTGCTGTCGAGAAGCTCGTCCGCGCCGCGTAGCTTGCAGGAGATGTTGGTGCAGAGGTAAAGACGGTGCCGGCCGATCGGCTCGGTATGGAACAGCGTGTAGAAGGTCGCCACGCCTTCGACGTAACCCGGATCGAGGTTGAGCGCCGCCGCCACCTCGCTCATGGCCTCCGGTGTGAGATAGCCGAGCTCCTCCTGGGCCAGATCGAGCGCCGGCATCACCGCGGATCGGACCTCGGGGAACTGCGGGGGCAGCGCCTTGATCTCGTCGATCAGGTGGCTCGAGAGCACGCTCATCTCGCGGTTCTCACCGGTCGACGTCGCCCAGCACCGTGTCCGCCGTGCCGATGATCGCGATCATGTCGGCGACCATGTGGTTGAGCGCCATCCGTTCGAGGGCCTGAAGATTCACAAAAGAAGCGGCGCGGAACTTCACCCGTCGCGGCTTGTGGGTACCGTCGCTGACGATGTAGCAACCGTTCTCGCCGCGGCCCGATTCGACCGCCACGTAAACGTCGCCGGGCGGCACCGAGTAGCCCTCGGTGAAGAGCTTGAAATGGTGGATGACCGCCTCCATCGAGGTTTCAAGCTCCTCGCGCGGCGGCGGGAGCATCTTGCGGTCGTCCACGTTGACGGGACCGTCCGGCAGCCTGTCGAGAGCCTGGCGCAGGATCTTGACAGCCTCGCGCATCTCCTTGATCCGGACGAGGTACCGGCCGTAGCAGTCGCATCGGTCCGAGGTCGCCACCTCGAAGTCGTAGTTCTCGTAGCCCGAGTAGGGGTAGGCACGGCGCAGATCCCACGCGACCCCTGAACCGCGGATCATCGGCCCCGTGGCTCCCAGGACCTTGGCGTCGTCCGCCGACAGCCGGCCGATGTCCATCGTCCGAGAGCGGAAGATCGGGTTCATCGTCAGCAGGTCCTCGTACTCGTCGATGTGACCCGGCATGTCGCCCACAAAGCGGTCGAGCAGCTCGAGGAACCTTGGCGTCGAATCGGCCATCACCCCACCGGGTCGGATGTAGGAGGTGTGCATCCGGAAGCCGGAGATCTCTTCGTTCATGGTCAGGATGGTCTCCCGCTCGCGGAAGCAGTACATGAGCATCGACATCGCGCCAAGCTCGATTCCACTTGTGCCAAGCCAGACCAGGTGAGAGGAGAGGCGCGTCAGCTCCGACATGATCACCCTGAGCCCCTGGGCTCGAGGCGGCGCCTCCACTCCCATCAGTTTCTCCACGGCCAGGGCATAGGCCAGGTTGTTGATGGGCGGCGACAGGTAGTCGTGCCGGTCCGTGACCACAACAGCCTGCTGCCAGCGCAGGGCCTCCATCTGCTTTTCGATACCGGTGTGCAGGTAGCCGATCACGGGTTTGATCCGCCTGATCTCCTCGCCGTCGAGATCGACGATGAGCCTGAGCACCCCGTGCGTCGACGGGTGATGGGGCCCGAAGTTCACGGTGAGCAGCTCGCCTCCGAAAGCGCCGTGCTCCCCGCTCTTGGTGATCGTTACTCCCTCGTTGGCCACTAGGCCTTCTCCGGTGCGGTCTGCCAGCTCTCGTGCTCGGGCGAGAACTCGACCGGATCGCCGCCCACCGGGTAGTCCCGTCGCAGCGGATGGCCGACCCAGTCGTCGGGCATGAGGATGCGAGACAAATCGGGGTGATCGCTGAAGATCACGCCGAACATGTCGTAGGTCTCTCGCTCATCCCAGTTGGCGGGAGGGTAGAGGTCGTGAACCGAGTCGATCCGAGGCGGATCCCCGTCGACAAAGGCCCGCACGCGGACTTGCTCTCTCGAATCCAGATTGCGAAGCTGGTACACAAGCTCGAAGCGCGTGGGCCAATCCCTGGATGAGTCCGCCAGGTGGTCAACGCACGTCATGAAGGACAGCATTCGGTAGCCCTGGTCTTTCAGCTCTCCCAGAGCCCGGCGGATGTCGCCAGGCTGAACCGTGACCCAGTTGTCACCGGCGCTCATGCCCTTTTCGACCACGAACCTGCCGTCGATCACTGGCGCGGAAGAATTCCCTGAGCTTTGATGCGTGCCTGCAGGATCACGAGCGCGTTCAGCAGGTCCTCAGGCCGAGGAGGGCAACCTGGGACATAGACGTCGACCGGCACCACCTTGTCGACGCCCTGCAGCAGCGCGTAGTTGTTGAATACGCCCCCGGTCGACGCGCAAGCGCCCATCGAGATCACCCATTTGGGCTCGGGCATCTGGTCGTAGATGGTTCTGAGAATCGGCGCCATCTTCTGCGAGACGCGACCGGAAACGATCATCAGGTCCGATTGTCGTGGCGACGCACGCATCGCCTCTGAGCCGAAGCGCGCGATGTCCACGCTGGCGGTGGCGGTGGCGATCATCTCGATCGCGCAGCAGGCAAGTCCGAACTGCGCAGGCCAGATCGAGTTCCCGCGGCCCCAGCCGACGAGCTTGCCGATCGTCGTCGTGAGCACGTTCTGACCGAGCGCCTCGGCGAGGTCTTCTAATCCCACTCAAGGCCTCCCTTGCGCCAGATGTGAGCCAAAGCGATCGCGAGGATGCCCATGAAGACCAGCATCTCGATGAGGCCAAACCATTTGAGCTGCTTGAGCAGCACCGCCCATGGATAGAAGAAGACTGCTTCGACGTCGAAGATGATGAAAAGCATCGCCGTGAGGTAGAAGCGCACGGACAGCCGCCGGTGGGCCGGGTTGTCGGGAACGATGCCGGACTCGTACGGCTCCAGCTTGGTTCGAAACGGTTTGGACGGGCCGAGCACAAAGCTCAATGTGATCAGCGCCCCGATCAACCCGAGGACGATCAGAGCGAAGATGAGAAGTGGGACGTAGCTCTCTAGCAAGTTTCCGAACGGGCCTCCGACGAACTAGGGGGCTTTGAGACCGCTTAATTCTAGTGAGGTCTTGAGAAAAGACGACGGCAGCGCCCTGCTACGCAGACCGACTGGGTCACATCTCTGACCTAGCGATGGACGAAATCCAGAAGGATTCTGGTGGCGTCGAGGTGACGTGGGATGCGACCCACCAAAACGGCCGGCACGTATTGAGGGCCGCCCGGCCATCCGTGACCACCGCCATTGATCTTGTACAGGACGACGGGTTGAGCCTGAGGGGCGCTCCAGGTCAATCGTTCGACAGGGGCATCTCTCGCCGCCGTCGCCAGCAAGTCAACCGCAGGGATCGGGTGGCATCGGTTGGTAGCGGCCCAGTCGGCTGCGATCGTCTCAGCGCCGACCGATTCACGCCGGCCGGGCGAGACTAGATGCCGGCGAGCGCGGCGGCGAGCCAGCCAGGCCATCGGTCCGGAGGCAGCGCCCCCCTGATACGGGACAAGTGGATCGGCCGTGCCTTCAAACAGCAGAACTGGGGTGGGATTGGCCGGCGCCGGCGCGGATCGGCGGCTCACTTCGCGGGCGGTGCCGGCGACCAGCACGAGGCTGGTGGAACGGACCAGGCCATGGCGAGCCAGGCGTTCCGCGAAGAACGCTCCATTTGAAAGGCCAACCAGCGTGATGCCGTTCGCCGATGCGGAGCTGTTGCCGACGAGGTGCTCGATCAGCTCGGCGACGAAGCCTGCGTCGTCGGCACCGTCGACCCGGCCGAGGCCCTGGTCATCCCAAATCTCGTCGAGCGCATCCGGAAACACCGTGAGGAAGCCGGCGTTGGGACCGCTCTCGGCGAGGCCGCTCCACCGAGCCATGTTGGGTCCGTTCAAGCCGCTGCCGTGGAGCACGACCATCAGCGGCGCCGGTAGCCGAGCAGGCGCCGCCACCCAAAAGGTGCGGTCGCCCCGCTCCGATTTGAGAGTTCGTCGCTGCAGGGCGGTCGGTGCACGCGACGAAGGCGGTCGAGTCACCTTCCACGAACGCCTGCGCTTCTCAGCTTCCGCGGACGTCCTTCCGGTGGTGCTCGATCTTCGCGCCACGCGACAGCGTGGCGTGGATCGGGCAGTACCGATTGCAGGCCAGATCGAGAGCCTTGTCGACCAACTCTTTATCGGAGGGCCCGTCCCAGCCACAGTGAAACGTGATGTCGATCTTGTTGAACGCCCGCGGCCATTCGGCATCCTGCACGCCCAAGACCTCGACCTCGAGCCGCGCCAGAGGCTGCTTGTACTTTCTGAGCAGGAGCACAGCATTCAGGCCCGTGCAGCCGCCCAGCGCTGCGAGCAGCATCTCCGTGGGCCGCATGGCGGTGTCATCGCCGAGGACCGGGCCCTCGTCGACGGCCGCTGCGTGGCCACTTGCCGCCTCGATCTCGAAGCGCACCTTATGGCCCGACCAGCGCGCGATCGCCCTCGCCACGGTGGGAACAATAGACTCACGCAAGTGACGGAGGACGTGCGCGCCCGCTTCACCCCGGTGGCGGCCAACTACTCGACATCCCCGTTTCACACGTCGTCGGAGAGGTTGCTCGAGGTGCTCGAGCTCGCCCAACCTCGCAAGGACGACCTGGCCCTTGACGTGGCGACCGGCACCGGCAACACCGCCTTCGCCCTGACCCCTCACGTGCGCAGCGTGGTGGGGCTTGACCTGACTCGCGAGATGCTCAGCGTGGCGAGACGTGTGGCGGCCGAACGCGCCATCTCGAACGTTGACTGGGTGCTGGGAGACGCCGGCCGGCTGCCGTTTCCTGACGCGACGTTCGACCTCTACACCGTCAGGGCGGCCCCGCATCACTTTCCCGACGTCGACTCGTTCCTCGCCGAAGCCCTCAGGGTGCTTCGTCCCGGCCACGTCGCCGTCATCGTCGACTGCGCTCCGCCGGCTCCGGCCAACAAGGTGCTCCACGGCGTCGAAGTTCGGCGCGATCCCTCCCACGTGAGATCGCTCACGGTCGATGAATGGGTCGCCCGGCTCGAACGGGCAGGCTTTCAGGTCGAAACCGCCGCGGCGCGCGAGCTCGATTGGGATTACGGCGAATGGATGAACACGATGGCGGTCGAGCCCGCCGTGGCCGAAGAGCTCGCCCGGGTCATCGAGTCGGCTGAAGGTCAGGCACGTGAGCAGCTCCATCCCACTAGGCGTGACGGAAAGCTCTGGCACGCCTACTGGCACTGCCTGATCCGGGCCCGTAAACCTGAGTGACCGGTCCCCTCGCCGAAGGCGAGCTCATCCTCCTCGTCGACAAGGTGGGACGAAAGCACCGCGTGCGGCTGAAGGCCGGCCAGCGCCATTCCATCCACTCGGGCGTCGTCGACCATGACGACCTGATCGGCCGCACGGAGGGCGTGATCGTGACCACCCAGCTGGGGGCGAGCTTGTTGGCCGTGCGGCCGACTTTCGCCGAACAGGTCACCGGGCGCGTGCGCCAGGCTCAGCCGATCTATCCCAAGGATCTTGGCGCCATCGTGATGGGGGCCGACCTGCATCCCGGCTCGAAGGTCCTCGAGGCAGGCACGGGAACCGGGGCTCTGACGCTGGCGGCGCTCCGCGCCGTAGGTCCAACCGGCCGCGTCGTCAGCTATGAGGTGCGCGAGGAGTTTCTCGAGGCCTCGCGGCGCGCGATCACAGACACCTTGGGTGAATTGCCGCCGAACCTCGAGCTGAAGCTCGGCGACATCTATGCCGGCGTCGAGGAGCGCCAGATGGACCGCGTGTTGCTCGACCTGCCAGAGCCGTGGGAGGCTGCGACCGCGGCCAAGCTGGCCCTGCGGCCGGGCGGCATCCTGTTCGCCCACTGCCCCAACGTCAGCCAGGTCCAGCGCCTCTTCGACTGCCTGCGCGACCTGAGGGGCTTCGGAATGCTCGAGGTGTTCGAGCTGCTGCAGCGCGGCTGGACCGTCCGGGGTCGCAGCCTCCGACCGTCCCATCGCATGGTGGCTCACACCGGATTCCTCTGCTTCGCGAGACGGCTCGCCGGTGACGACCTGTTCGAACCGGAGGGGGAAGGCTTCCGATAACCGAAGCGTTTCCTGCCCCGTTTAAGCACGCATGGAGCGGCTCGCCACAAGAATCGTTCTGCTAATCGCTTCGGCAATCGCCACAGTCGCGCTCGTCGCGGTCGCTCCTATTACCCTCCACGACCGCATCGCATACGGGTCTTTCGCCATGACCGGCACCCCGCCGAGGGTGGACTACTGTGGGAGGCGCTACTACCCCGGCAACCAGGCTCAGAACCTGGCTCAAATCAATGCCTTCATGACGACCGATGGATGGCAGGGTGTCGGGCAGATCGATACGGCGCCGTCTGGAATGCCGATCTTAGCCGGCGTCATGTCACCCGCGATGCGCGCGCGCTATCAAACGAACGTCTGCGCCATGTCGCTCTGGGTGCAGACGGGACCCGACTCATACATCGAGTACGTGCTCAGCGGCGGCCCCTAGCCCCGGTCTCCGGGGGGCAACAGTCAAACAGCTACGATTGATTGAGATGTCGCCGCAGCGAGAGGCAATCAAGCCGGTCCAGGTCACCGTCACCGGCGCGGCGGGACAGATCGGTTACGCGCTCGTTTTCCGCATCGCGTCCGGCCAGCTGCTCGGTCCAGATCAGCCTGTCGTTCTGCGCATGCTCGAGATCGAGCCCGCGATGAAAGCGCTCGAGGGCGTCGCCATGGAGCTCGACGACTGCGCGTTCCCGCTGCTGCATGACATGGTGCTCACCAGCAAGACAGAGGAGGCTTTCGACGGAACCTCGTGGGCGCTCCTCGTGGGTTCGATACCTCGCAAAGCGGGCATGGAGCGCGGCGACCTCCTCTCGATCAACGGTGGGATCTTCGGTCCGCAGGGCCAGGCGATCGCCAAGCGTGCCGCATCCAACGTCCGCATCCTGGTCGTCGGGAACCCGTGCAACACGAATTGCTATATCGCCCGTGTCAACGCGCCGGATATACCCGCCGAGCGATGGTTCGCCATGACGCGGCTGGACGAGAACCGGGCCAAGACTCAGCTGGCGAAGAAGGCCGGCGTCGCGGTGTCGGAGGTGTCCAACCTCGCCATCTGGGGCAATCACTCGGCCACCCAGTACCCTGACGCGCGAAACGCGAAGATCGGTGGGCGCGGCGCGGCGGAAGTGATCAACGATGACACCTGGTTGCGGGGAGAGTTCATCACCAAGATCCAGAAGCGGGGAGCCGCCGTGATCGAGGCGCGAGGGGCGTCGTCCGCCGCATCGGCGGCCAACGCCGTGATCGATTCGGTCAAGAGCATCCACACCCCCACTCGAGCGGGCGACTTCCACTCGCTGGCCGTGGTCAGCCGCGGCGAGTACGGCGTGCCCGAGGGGCTGCAGTTCGGCTTCCCGGTCGCCACCGACGGGAGCGCCTGGAAGGTGGTGGAAGGGCTGGAGCACGACCCAGACGCAAAAGAGAGGCTGCGCGTGACCACCGACGAGCTGCTTCAGGAGCGCGAGCTCGTCAAGGGGCTCGTTCGAACCTAGGCCGGATCGCCTGGCGCTGACGCGCGCGGATCGCGCGGCCAGGAGTCACATCCCACTGCGAGGGGATCGGTAGCTCGGCGCGGGACCAAACTAAGCTGGCTTTATGAGCGTCACGCTCGATCGCCACACCTACCCCTTCACCGCCATCGTCGGGCAGGAGTCGATGAAGCTGGCCTTGATCCTTAACGCCATCCTGCCCACGGTCGGTGGCGTGCTGATAAGAGGGGAGAGGGGCACCGGCAAGTCCACGGCCGTGCGCGCGCTGGCGCGACTGCTCCCCGAGCACGCGGTGGTGGAAGGCTGCCACTACGGTTGCGATCCCGACGACCTCGAATCCCTCTGCATGGACTGCCTGGCAAGGCTGAAGCTCAGCGGGGGGCTGCCGCGTGAACTCCGCCGCATGCGCGTGGTGGAGCTGCCCATCAACGCGTCGGAGGACCGTGTCGTAGGCACCATCGACATCGAGGCGGCCCTCAAGACCGGAAAGCGGCGGTTTGAGCCAGGAGTGCTGGCCGAGGCCAACCGCAACATCCTTTACGTCGACGAGGTCAACCTGCTCGACGACCACCTGGTCGATGTGCTCCTCGACGCCGCGGCGATGGGGGTCAATGTGGTGGAGCGAGAGGGGGTCTCGTTCGCCCATCCATCGCGCTTCATTTTGGTCGGCACGATGAACCCCGAAGAGGGAGAGCTCCGGCCACAGCTGCTCGACCGGTTCGGCCTTTGCGTCGATGTCGAGGGCATCCGCGACCCCGACGACCGCGTGACGATCGCCGAGAGAGACGCCGCCTTCAAGCGCGGCGACCACGAGTTCACGAACGAGTTCCTGGCGGCCGACGCCAACCTGTCGCGCGCGCTCGCGGAGGCGATGGCCCGCTGCTCCGAGGTGCGGATCTCGCCCGTTCAGGTGCGCCTGATCTCGTCCATATGCGTAGAGGCGCAGGTGCTCGGCCATCGAGCCGACGTGGTGATCGACCACGCCGCAAGGGCCCTGGCGGCTTATCGCCGGCACCCGTCGCCGACACGTGAAGACATTTTCGACTCAGCGGCGCTGGCGCTTGCGCACCGGGCACGCCGGCCGCTTCAGAAGGACCAGGACGAATCCAGCTCTCCCGAAACAGGCGAGAAGCAAGAAGGGACCAAACCGTCGGAATCCCAGGCGGGCGAGCCGCAGGCGGCGGACAGCGAGCCCAGCGCCGACGCCTCCGCCGACGAAACGCAGAGCGCTTCCGACTCGGGCGAGCAGACGGCGGGAAGCGACCAGGGGGTCACGACCGGAGGCACCACAAGCCACGAGTCATCGCCGGATGCGTTGGAGACGTTCAACCTGAAGCGGATCGATCTCCCGCGCCAGCGCCGGGTGCGCAAGCAGGGTGGCAAGCGGTCCGCCAGCCAGGCCGCCGACCGCCGCGGACGCTACGTCCGCGCCGAGCCGAGGGCCAAGGTGAACGACCTCGCGATCGACGCCACGGTGAGGGCGGCCGCCCCGATGCAGAAGGACCGCGGCCGCCGGGCCGGCCAGCCGTTGAGGCTCGAGCGTGAAGACCTGAGGCAGAAGGTCCGTGAGCGGAAAGTCGGCAACCTAATCGTGTTCGTCGTCGACGCGTCCGCATCCATGGACGCGGAGCAGCGTATGGCGGCGACCAAGGGAGCGATCCTCTCGCTGCTCCAAGACGCGTACGTTCGGCGCGACCGCGTCGCCGTCGTCATCTTCAAGAACCGCACCGCCGAGGTGGTCCTGCGGCCGACCTCGAGCGTGTCTTTGGCCCGCCGCCGACTCGAAAAGCTGTCGGTGGGAGGCACGACTCCGCTCACCCACGGGCTGATGGCCGGTTACAAGGTGGTGAAGACCGAGTTGCTGCGCGACCCGACCATCAGGCCCCTCCTGGTCATGATCAGCGACGGGCGCGGCAACATCTCGATGTTCAAGGAAGAGCCTCTGGTCGAGGCGCAGAAGGTGGCCGCCCTGATCGAGTCCGAACATATCGACGCGCTCGTCATTGATTCCGCTCGCGACTACAGCCACCTGCCGTCCATCCAGCACCTGGCTCGCGTCGCGCCGATGTATCAGACCTATGCGGTCAACGCGTGCGCGGACCTGGCGGAGCGGATGGGCGCTCGCTACTACGGCCTGTACGACCTTTCTCGCGACGAGATCGCCTCGGCGGTGGAGCGAGAGCTGGGTCGAGCCGGGCGCTGAGGGCCGTTACCGAGCGTCCTCAAAGCTCGTTCAAACTACGATCGCGATGCGACTCCGCAAGACGTTGATCCTGGCGGCTGCTGCGCTTGCGCTGACCTGCTGCTCGAATTCAGCGCAGCTGTTCACCGCGGTGCCCGCCGACGGCGTGCAGGTCACCGGAGCGGTCATCGCCTTCTATCCGGTTGGCCAGAGGGTCAAGTGCCTATTGACTTACGGGCAGTCGGCTCAGGAGCTGCAGGTCATCACCTACCTCGAGGCCGGAGACAGCTACCTCGCCGCGCTGGTGGCGAACTTCACGGGCACAGGCACCTACAGCGACGTCCGATGGCCTCCGCAGGCGGGCCATTCCAGCGTGTACGTCTGGGTCGCCGGCCGGCAATGGGACGCGGATTCCGGCACGATCACCGTCAGCTCATTTGGCCAGGGCACGGCGTCGGGAACGATTTTGGCCGGCGACTTGCGCAAAGACGCGGGAACGCCACCCGTCAACGTCGCAGGATCGTGGAGCTGCCCCCTAGGTCAACTGATTGAGCCACCGCCAGACCCGACTCTCGCTCCGTCCCCCTCGGCGTCGCCGTCAAGCGAGCCGCCCCTTCCTCCGTACACCCAGGGTCTTCCGGTCGGCACACCGGTCGCCCGCCGGATCCTCCCCCCGGCGAAGGTACTGCCCGCGGTCCCCCTGTGTGCTGCGCCTGTCCGTCAGGACCAGGACGGCAACGCGGACCCTCTCTTCTGCAGCAACGGCGCCATCATCGTCGCGGCCTGGATGTATTTCGTGCCGGTCGACCCGAATCTCTTGGGAGTCGGTCCGAATCCGAGCATCATCGCGGTCGTGGCGGCGATCTGCGCAGACGGCCCGCTTCATCCGACCAACCCGATGGTGCAGAGCGGGTACGAGCTGGCCGCGGCCTACTACGGCTGGCATTTCGCGTTCGATCTCGAGAATTTCCTCTTGCACAGCTCTTGCCCGTGACGAGCGACGAGCGCCGGTAACATTCCCAGGCAGATGGCCATAGACAGGTACTCGTATCCATTCAGCGCGATCGTCGGTCAGGAGCAGATGAAGCTGGCCCTGGTCCTGAACGCGATCAATCCTTCGATTGGCGGCGTGCTCATCCGCGGCGAGAAGGGCACCGGCAAGTCGACGGCCGTGCGCGCGCTGGCCAAGCTTCTCCCAGAGCAGCAGGTCGTGGAGGGCTGCCACTTCGGATGCCACCCGGAGGACCCTGAGGACTGGTGCCTCGACTGCCGCGAGCGAGCCCGCGCCGGCGCGCTTCCGGTGACAACCCGGCGCATGCGAGTCGTGGAGCTCCCCATCAACGCGTCCGAGGACCGTGTCGTCGGCACGATCGATCTCGAGGCCGCGCTCAAGGAAGGCTCGCGCCGCTTCGAGCCGGGCGTGCTGGCCGAGGCGAACCGCAACATCCTTTACGTCGACGAGGTGAACCTGCTCGACGACCACATCGTCGACGTGCTGCTCGATGCGGCGGCGATGGGAGTCAACACCGTGGAGCGCGAAGGAGTTTCGGTCTCGCACCCGTCGCGTTTCATCCTGGTCGGGACGATGAACCCCGAAGAGGGCGAGCTGCGCCCGCAGCTGCTTGACCGCTTTGGTCTGTGCGTGGACGTTGAAAGCATTCGGGACATCGATCAGCGGGTCGCGATCGTTGAAAAGCGAGCGGTGTGGGAGAACGATCCAAACCTGTTCTACGCCCAGCACGCGGATTCTGAAAACGGAGTGCGGACCCAGATCGCCGAAGCCATCGCGACGTTTCCAGAGGTGAATCTGCCGCGCGAGATCCTCCGCCTGATCGCGCAGCTCTCGATCGCCCTCGAGGTGGACGGGCACCGCTCCGACCTGGTTTGCGCCCGTGCGGCACAGGCCAAAGCCGCATACGACAGCACGGGCGAGGTCGGCGTTCAGCAGGTGGGCGAGGTGGCGGAGATGGTGTTCGCCCACCGGGTCCACTCAGTCCCGTTCGGCACGGGCGGCCCGATCCTGGGAGTGGTCATCGCGAGGATGGTCGGCGAGGCCTGACGGATCGGGGGCCTGCATCCCTCTGAGCAACCGCAGGGCTTGTCTCCCTAAGCTTGTCGTGCCGCCGTGAGCCGGTTCTAGAC
>JBIOJB010000092.1:0-12018 GCA_044450465.1 Candidatus Dormibacterales bacterium
CCTTGTAGTAATCGGCGACCACGTCCCAGTGGAACCGGCCACTGGCCCCCGTAACCTGAGGGTTGACGTGCGGGGTGATGGCGGGGCTGTCGGGTGGCGGAGCGCTGAAGGGCCCGTAGGCCGTCGGCGCCTGCTCCAGCACGGCGGTCGCCCCGGCGATGGGCGCGCCCCAACCGCGCCTTAGCCCGGGCGCGCCCCACGGCGGTGTTGACAAGGACCGCGTCGGCGCCGAGCTCCATGGCGAGCGCCGCGTCGGAGGGAGCGCCGATTCCAGCGTCGACCACCACTGGGACCGAAGCCTCCTCGACGATGATTCGAATCTGCTCCAGCGTCTGCAGCCCCTGTCCCGAGCCGATGGGCGAACCGAGCGGCATGACGGTCACCGTTCCAATGTCTTCCAGCCGCTTGGCGAGCACCGGGTCTGCGTTGATGTAAGGGAGAACCTTGAAACCTTCGCTCACCAGCACTCGAGCGGCTTTCAAGGTTTCCTCCGGATCCGGAAACAGATAGCGCGGATCCGGTATCACCTCGAGCTTGACCCAGTCCGACAGCCCCATCGACCGCGCCAGCCGCGCGATTCGGATCGCCTCATCAGCCGTTCGGCAGCCCGCGGTGTTGGGGAGTATGCGGTAGCGCTTCCAGTCGACGACGTCGAGGATCGTCTTCTTGCTGGGGTCGTCGAGGTCGAGGCGGCGCAGCGCAACGGTGACGAGCTCGCACCCGGACGCTTCCAGGGCGCCAACCATCGCCGCGTCTGTCGAATACTTGCCGGTGCCGAGAAAGAGCCGCGAGCGGAGGGTCACACCGGCGATCACGAGCGGGTCAGCGTGCGTCACGGCCTGCACGGCAAGAGGATACCGGCTGCCGGAGACGGGCTAGAGCGCGGCGGGAGTCCAGGTCACAGGAAGTCCTGCTGGAGCAGCAGGGTCTTGTCGCGCTCGTATGTCAGACGCCGGACCGCGTCGTCGAGCGACAGCCAAAGCAGCTTGTCCACCTCGATGCCGGGACGGAAGCGGCCCCCTCGGACTTCCATCACCCAGTAGCAGGCGACCTTGTCTCGTCCGCGGCGGTCGACGTAGGCGGTGCAGCCGAGCGGCCGCACCAGGTCGCACCGCAGGCCCGTTTCCTCACGGACCTCGCGAAGGGCGCACTGCTCCGGGCTTTCATTGGGCTCGATCTTGCCCTTGGGCAGGGTCCAGTCGTCGTAGGCGGGTCGATGGATGACAGCGAGCTCGACCTGGCCGGACCGGTCGCTGCGGCACACCACGCCGCCCGCGGCGCGGATCACGCTCACGTCGGTCACCTCGAGGATCTTTGTTGCCACCGTTGCTCCTTCGTCAGCTGAAACGTTGTGGGAGGCGGGGTCCCCTACGCTCGGCGATTCGGTCGGACGCGCTCCGCTGAGTTTAGCGGCACGTGCGCGTCTCGCACGCGATTCATTCACGCGCCGCGTCGAGAGTTCTGACGAGCTCGACCACCCGGCGGCTAATTTCATCTCGCACCTTGCGCACCTCGGGCGTTGAAAGATCCTTAGGGTCGCGGAGCTCCCAATCGATATAACGCTTCCCGGGCAGGACAGGACAGGCGTCGCCGCAGCCCATGGTCACGACCACGTCAGGCCATTGGGCGAGCTCAGGCGTGAGGCCCTGCGGCACTCGATCGCTGAGGTCTATGCCGGCTTCGGTCATGGCCGCCAGCACGTTGGCATGGATTTGCCTGGCGGGCGTGGTGCCCGCGGAACGTGCCTCGTGCCTTCCGCCTGCCGCGCGCTCGAACAGGGCCTGGCTCATCTGAGAACGCCCGGCGTTCTGCAGACAGACGAAGAGGACCCTGGCCACGTGGTCGGTTACAGCTGGCCGGCCAGGCGGATCTGCCGGCGCAGGACCCAGCGGCTCCCGAGGTTGATACCGAGCACCAGCACGACAAGCACGAGCGCTGCCCCCCACGCCTGGGCCTGAAGATCCTTGTAGGGCGTCAACGCGTAGCTGTAGACGGTCAGGGGCAGCGCCTGCAGTTGGTCCGACAATGGGTTGACCTTGAAGAGGGTGTTGCCGAGCGTGGTGAACAGCAGCGGAGCGGTCTCGCCGCCGGCTCGAGCGACGGCCAGCAGCGCTCCAGTGATGACGCCCGGGGCGGCGGCAGGGACGATGAGCTGCAGTGAGACGCGCCAGCGGGGAAGGCCGAGCGCAAGACCCGACTCACGCAGCCCATTGGGTATGAGCACCACGGCGCCCTCGGTGGTTCGAATCACGATCGGAAGCATCAGGATGGCCAGGGCGATGGACCCCGCGATGCCGGAGAAGTGATGCATTCGCAGCACCACGAGCGCGTAGACGAACAGGCCGATCGCGATGGACGGGGTCCCTACCAGGACATCGCACGAAAGCCTGACCCAGGAGGCCCAGCGCGCCACGCCGTACTCGGCCAGGTACACGCCGCCCAATATTCCGATTGGGATCGCCATCAGCGACGCCAGGCCCACGAGGATGCCGGTTCCCACGAGGGCGTGTGAGACGCCGCCTCCGGGAACGCCTACCGGATGGAATGGGTTGGTGAAGAACTCGATGTGCGTGACCGAGGGAAAACCCTGCGTGACGGTGAACCACAGGACGAGCCCGAGCGGTATCAGGGCGAGCACTGTGAGCAGGTACATCGCCACCGCCCAGAAGCCGTTGATCCCCTGCCGCAAGCTGGTGCGGTTCATGCGGTCAGCCTCGAGTCCCTGGAGATCGAGTGGACAAGCAGCAGGGCTCCGATGTTGAGGACGAGCGTGACCAGGATGAGGATGAGGCCAAGCTCGATCAGGGCTGCGGGGTAGAGAGTCCCGGTCGACTCGTTGAACTCGTTGGCTATGACGCTGGCCAGCGTGTAAGCGCTCTGGAACAGACCGTGCGGAATCGCGTACCTGTTTCCAATCACCATCGTGACGGCGATCGTCTCGCCGAGGGCACGGCCCAGGGCCAAAATGGTGGCCCCGAAGATCCCATTGCGCGCCGCGGGCAGGAGGACCTTCCAGGTGGTCTCCCACCAGGTGGCGCCCAGCGCAACCGCGTTCTCTTTCAATCCACGGGGCACCGCTTTGATCACGTCGCGCGTGATGGCGGTGAGGGTGGGCAGAACCATGATCGCCAGCACCAGAGATGCGTTGAAGAGGCTTCTCACCGCAGGGAGCGCGAACACGGCGGCCCCACCGGAATGTTGCGAGACCGGGAGCTCGATGTGCAGGAAAGACCATGGGCCAAGGACATAGAGGGCCCAGATGCCGTAGACCACGCTCGGGATGGCGGCCAGCAGCTCGATCCCGGTTCCGATCACCCCTCGTATCCGACCCTGGCCCTGCTCCGAGAGCACCACGGCCACGGCAACGCCAACGGGCACGGCCAGCACCAGCGCGATCAGTGCCGTGGAGACGGTGCCGAAGATGGCGGGCAACGCGCCGAAGCTGTCGGTAACCGGGTTCCAGTCGGTGCCGATGAGGAAGCCGGCGCCGAACTGCCTGAGCGCGGGCGCGGCCTGCTGGACCAGCGTGAGCGTGATGAACACGAGGACCGCCGGAGCCAGACTGGCAGTGACTCCGGCGATGGTTTTGAAACGGTCCGGCGGCCGTCTGGCGGGTTTCGGGGCGCACTGCACCTTAACGGCGACGGCCATCAGGCGCTCATGCGGAGAGGTCCGGCGGGGCCTGGTGGCGGTCCAGCCGGTAGCCGATTCCGCGCACTGTCACGATGTCGAAGGGCGCGGTGCCGGCGAACTTCTCGCGCAGCCAGCGAATGTGCACGTCGACGGTCTTGCGATCGCCCGAGAATTCGTGGCCCCAGACGTTTTCGAGCAGCACGTCGCGCGTGTGCACGCGCCCGGGAAAGGCGATCAGATAGGAGAGGAGCTCGAACTCGCGGGCAGTGAGCTTGATGTCGTGGCCCCGCATCACGACCCTGCGCGCGGCTCGGTCGATACTGAAGTCGCCGAAAGCGTCGCGCTCAGGAACCGTCTTCGGCTCGTTTCCATCCGGTGCGGCTCTCCGCATCACAGCGTTGACGCGGGCCAGAACCTCACGGACCGAGAAGGGCTTGGTGATGTAGTCGTCCGCCCCAAGCTCGAGCCCGACGATCTTGTCGACCTCGGCGTCCTTGGCGGTGATCATGATGATCGGGACCCGGCTGGTCTTCCTCAGCGCTCGGCAGAAGTCGAACCCGCTCATGCCGGGCAGCATGAGGTCGAGAAGGATGAGGTCCGGTCTCGATGTGCGTGCAGTCCGCAGACCCGAAGCCCCGTCGCTAGCCTCCTGGACCGAGAACCCGGCCGTGACCAGGTTGTACTTCAGCATGTCCCTGATCCCCTCGTCGTCCTCCACCACGAGAACGCGGCCCGCGTTGCCGCTGCCGGGAGTCCGGGTCATCCGAGCTCGACCACCTGGCCCGACTCGAGAAAGACGATGTCCTCGGCGACGTTGGTGACCCGGTCTGAGATGCGCTCGAGGTTGTGAGCCACGAGCAGCAGGGTGACCGCGCGGAGCGCTCCGTCCGCGTCGGTCCCGTTGCCCATCTCTCTGATCAGGTCCTCGAAAACGCGGTGGTACAGCCGGTCGACCTCGTTGTCTCGCCCCGCCACCTCGCGCGCGTGCGGCTCGTTCTGATCGATCAGCGCCTCGAGGATGTCGTGCACCTGTCCGATCGCGAGCTCGCCCATGAGGCCGAACTCGGCGCGCAGGGGTTTGTCCGGCAGGGCCACCAGCGTGCTCGTCATGCGGGCGATGCGCACTGCGTAGTCGCCCATCCGCTCGAGCTCGGTTGCGATGTACTGGATGCCCATCAGATAACGCAGGTCGCGAGCGACAGGCTGCTGGGTCGAGATGACCATGAACACCTGCTCGCGCATCTGGCGGAAGAGCTCGTTGAGGTACTGGTCCTCGTGCCGCACCTTCTCGGCGGCAGCACCATCTCGACGCCTCAACGCGTCAAGCGCCGCCTCGATCTGCGACTCGACCAGCGTGCCCATGCGAACGAGGGATTCGCGCAGGCTCGCGAGCTCCCGCTCAAAAGTCAATCGCGGCATTGAACGCCCTCCACGTCTATCCGAACCGGCCGGTGATGTAGGCCTCAGTCCGCGGATCCTGAGGCTGGTTGAACAGGTCGGCGGTGGGCGCGAACTCGATCAGCTCGCCGTAGCGGCCCTCGGGGTTCATCAGCATGAAAGCCGTGAAGTCGGAGACACGCGCGGCCTGCTGCATGTTGTGAGTGACGATCACGATCGTGAAGTCGCGCGTCAGGGTGGCCATCAGGTCCTCGATCTTCAGCGTCGCGACCGGGTCCAGCGCGGAACAGGGCTCGTCCATGAGGATTACCTCAGGGCTCACCGCGATGCATCGCGCGATCGCAAGTCGCTGCTGCTGGCCGCCGGAGAGCGAGGTGGCCGGCTCACGCAGCCGGTCCTTCACCTCGTCGAGCAGCGCCGCACGGGCGAGGCTCTCCTCGACTGCGGCCTTGATGCGCGTCCGGTTCCAGCCCAGCAGCTTGGGCGCGAACGCGATGTTGTCCTCGATCGACATCGGAAAGGGGCTGGGGCGCTGGAACACCATGCCCACCTTCTGACGGAGCTCGAGCATCCTGCGAGTGGTGACGACGTCCACTCCATCCAGGAGCACCGTCCCCGTGGCCGTGGCCCGCGGCACGAGGTCGTACATGCGGTTGAAGACCCGCAGCAGCGTGCTCTTGCCGCAGCCCGACGGGCCGATGATGGCCGTGATGCGCCGCTCTGGGATCTCGAAGCTGACGTCCTTCAGGGCCTGAGCCTTGCCGTAGTAGAAGGACAGGTTGTCAACCTTGAGCTTGGTCGCGCCCGCGCCGTTCACCGCGCGCAGCTCAGGCGGAGCCAGCCGGGTTGGCGGTTGGACTACCGGGCGAGATTCCTCCATACCCCGGGCTCAGAATAGGGCCGTCCAAATTAATGCGGGTTTATGCGCCCGTTAAGACTTGGTGCGGCAGCGCGATGTAGAACACCTGACCGCCTTCCCGTGCCGTCTCCGTCCAGATCCGCCCCCCCAACACCTGCACCAGATGCTTGGTGATGGCAAGACCGAGACCGAAACCGCCCGCCTCCCGTGGTCGCGCCCTGTCGACCTTGTAGAACCTCTCGAAGACGCGGCTCCAGTGTTCCGGTGATATGCCCGGCCCGCGATCCCTGACGCTGATCACGATCTCATCCCCTTCCACCTTCGCGTGGATGTCGATCGCCGTGCCTGGCGGCGAGAATTTGGCCGCGTTGTCCAGGAGGTTGTCGAGCGCCTGCACGAGCTTGGCTCGATCGGTCACGACGGCAAGGCCCGGCGCGATGGTGGCGTTGACGGGCCGGTCGAGCCCGAGCCGTTCGATGCTCTCTGCCACCAGCTCGGTGAGGTCGAAGCTCGAAGAGTCCGAGGTCAAAGCACCGGCTTCGATGTCCCCGAGCTGGCGCAGGTTGTCGATGATCTTGCTCATCAGGTCCGCCTCCTGGACCAGCCTTTCGGCGAAACGCCGGCGGTCTTTTGGCGCGGGGTCGCCGAGCAGGCTTTCCGCAGTGAGGCGGAGCGAGGTGATCGGAGTCTTCAGCTCATGCACGAGGTTGGCCACGAACTCCTGCCGAACAGTGGCTAGCCGCTTGAGCTCGGTGACGTCGATGATGAACAGCAGGGTATCGCCCGCCGGCAGCCCGTCCACGAGCTTGATCCGAACAACGCGGCGGCGGTGAGCCAGCTGCACGTCGGCCTCCGTCTCGCCGGAGGTGACGACCTCCAGGAGACGCGACTCGAGCGTGACCTCCACCAGGCTCGCGGGCAATCGCTTGGGATCGATCTCGAAAAACTCGCGAGCGGCTTCGTTGGCCTCGATCACGCGCAGCTCGCCGTCGAGCCGGAGGGCCATGACCGGCGCGCGCTCGAAGGTTTCCGCCAATGCATCGTGCGCCGGCTGATCGCGCTCAGCCGGATCGATTGCGCGGCCCCGGTCCCAGATCACGGCGGGAGTATATGAGCGAAACGAGGGCACCGAGGCTTAAGGCGCGATTAACCCCACTTTAATCGGGCATCCATAACGTGGATCGGCGAGAGAAGTCCACAAGAGTCAAAGGGAGTTAGGAGGGGTTAGATGTTTTCATCTTCATCATTCGGTCGGTTCCTGCTCGTCGGGGCAGCAGCCGCCATGGTGGCGACCGCGTGCGGCAGCTCGAGCACTGCGGCTGTCACGCCAACGCCGATCGACGTCGGCAGCGGTGGGCTGACCGGCGCAGGGCCACCTTCCCTGCGCCCTTCTACCAGAAGGCGTTCTTCGACTACACGGCCAAGTATCCGGCGGTCACGATCAACTACCAGTCCGTGGGTTCAGGAGCCGGGATCAAGCAGTTCCAGGCGAACACAGTCGAATTCGGCGCGAGCGACGTGCCCATGGGCGCCGCTGACATCACGACCGCAGGCGGGCCTGACACGCTCACGCAGATCCCGACCACGCTCGGAGTCATCTCCATCGCCTTCAACATCTCCGGCGTCACGAGCCTGAACCTCGATGGCCCCACGCTGGCGAACATCTTCCTCGGGCACATCAAGAGCTGGAACGACTCGGCGATCAAGGCTACGAACTCGGGAGCCAGCCTTCCGAACGAGCCGATCGTGGTCGTCCACCGCTCGGACGGAAGTGGCACGACCTTCCACTTCACGGACTACCTCAGCAAGATCTCGACTGAATGGCAGTCGAGCGTCGGCAACGCCAAGTCGGTCAAATGGCCGGTGGGAGTGGGCGCGAGCGGCAACCAGGCAGTGGCGCAGGCGGTCACCTCGACCGAGGGCGCCGTCGGCTACGTCGAGCTCGCCTACGTGGTTCAGACCGGAATGCACCAGGCCGCCATCAAGAACGCCAACGGTAAGTTCGTCGTCGCGAGCGTGGCCGGCGCCACGGCCGCCGCGGCTCAGAACACCTCTGTGAGCCCCACCAACTTCTCCATCACCAACGAGCCGGGTGACACCACGTACCCCATCTCTGGGTTCAGCTGGGTCATCCTACGCACCTCGTACACGGACCCCGCCTTGGGCAAGGCGATCGTCTACCTCTTCAAGTGGCTGGTCTCCGACTCGACGGCCGCTTCAGACGCCAGCTCGCTCCAGTACGCCCCGCTGCCCGCGGCAGTTCAGGCCCTGGCACTCTCCAACCTCAAGCTGATCAAGGCCGGAGGGACCGCAGTCCTCAGCTAAACACCTTATGAGAGGGAACCTCAGCGGTTCCCTCTCATGACTCTCCCTCCCCCAAGGGAGATTCAGTGAAATGTCACCCCCCGCGGCACGAGAGTCATTTAGGAACGCGCAGTCGCGGCCGGAGTGAATCCGGCCGCCCCGGCCACGGTTCAGAAGCGAGCTAGAGCGGTTTGCGGGAAGGTACGCCAGGGCGACGTGGGTACATGTCCGGGGTGGGTCCGATCTTCTCGATCACCACCACGGTTCCCGTTTCACGAGCCGTCGATCGCGCCTCCGCCACCTGAACCAGCCTTCCGCCGAGCAGCTCCATGGCTCGATCGGCGGCCGCCACGCTTTCCGTCTGGGTCTTCTGCGCGAGAAGCCGGCCTCCAACTCTGACCAGCGGCAGGCAGAGCTCGACCAGCACCGGCAACGGCGCCAGGGCTCGCGCCACCGCAACGTCGAAGCGCTCCCGGTAGCGCGAATCGCGGCCGGCCTCCTCGGCGCGGAGGGCGACCACGTCGACGCCCAACAGGCCCAGGGTGGCGCAGGCCTGCACGAGAAACGCTGCCTTCGCCTGGTCCGCCTCGATCAGCGTGAGCTCGAGGTCCGGCCTCGTGATCTTCAGCGGCAGCCCAGGGAGGCCGCCGCCGGAGCCCACGTCCACGACCTGCAATGCGTCACCCAGGTGATCGAGCAGAACCAGGGAGTCCTCGATCAGCCCCTCAGGTGGTCCGGCCGTCAGGCCGGGCCGGCTCGCGATCATCCGCGCCAGCTCGAGGAGCTTAGAATCTTTCACTGAAATGCCCATCTACGAGTATCGGTGCGAGAGCTGCGCAGGGAAGTTCGAGGTTCTGACCAGGTTCGCGGAGCGCGACGCGGCGCAGGTCTGCCCGTCGTGCGAGTCGACAACCACGAAAGTCCTGGTGTCGAGCTTCGCTTTCGCCGGCACGGGCGGTCCAGAGTCGCTCGACTTCGGCAGCTCTGATGTCAGCGAGGGCAGCGCGGGCGGCTGCTGCGGCGGGTCGTGCGGATCCTGCGGCTCAAGCCCGAACTAGTTACCACCAGGCGCTAAGTCTTGCTCTTCCCGGTCACGTACCGGGTGAACGCGGCCGGGCACATGGAGGTCGGCGGCTGCGATCTGTTGGCGCTGGCCCGCGAGCATGGCACGCCGCTCTACGTCTACGACGAGGAGACCGTGCGCCAACGCGCCGGCGAGTACATCAGCGCAATGGGCTCGAGCGGCCAGGTGCTCTACTCGGCGAAAGCCTTCGCCTCGCCGCGTTTCCTGCGCCTGGTCGCTGAGCTGGGGCTGGGTCTCGACGTCGTCTCGGCCGGCGAGCTCAACCTGGCCCTCAGGTCTGGGTTCCCGGGCGATCGGATCCACTTTCTCGGCAACAACAAGAGCCTCGAGGAACTGACCGCTGCGCGTGCCGCCGGAGCGACGGTCGTCATCGACGGTGAGCACGAGTTCGACCTCATCCAGCGCGTCGTTCCGGATGGCGAGAGGATGCCCGTCATGCTCCGCCTCTCGCCCGGCGTGAAGCCGGACACTCACGATCACATCTCGACCGGCCAGCTGGACTCGAAGTTCGGCTTCTCGATCGAGTCCGGAGCCGCCCGCCGGGCGGTCGAGCGTGCGCTGGTTCACCCAAGGCTGGAGCTGGTCGGCCTTCACTCGCACATCGGATCGCAGATCTTCGGGCTCGGCGCGTACGCCAAGGCGATGGAGATCATGCTCGACCTTCTCGTGCAGTTGCGCGACGAGCTTGGGTTCGAGCCGCGCAAGCTGGGCGCCGGCGGAGGGCTGGGCATCGCCTACACGCGACAGGACGATCCACCCACGCCTCGAGAATTCGTGCAGGAAGTCCTTCACTCGCTTGTCACCGGGTGCGAGCGGCGCGGCTTGAAAGTCCCGCAGCTCGTGGTCGAGCCCGGCCGGTCGATCGCCGGACCGGCCGGCATGGCTCTTTACACGGTGGGCTCGATCAAAGACATTCCCGGCGTGAGGCGGTACGTGGCAGTCGATGGAGGGATGGGCGACAACATCCGGCCCAAGCTGTACGGCGCGCGCTACGAAGCCTTTCTGGCATCGGGACCGGACGCCGCACCATCAGCCAGAGTCACCATCGCCGGTAAGTACTGCGAGTCGACCGACATTCTGATCACCGACATCGACATGCCCGATCTACGGGCCGGCGACATCATCGCCCTGCCGGCCGCTGGGGCCTACTGCCTCGCGATGGCGAGCAACTACAACGGAATGCCGCGGCCGGAGGTGCTGATGCTCCGCGACGGTCGGGCTCAAGTCATGCGGCGGCGGGAGACGCTGGAAGACCTGCTCGCCGCGGAAGTGTTTTAGCTCAGACTCATCGGTCGCGCCTAGGCCAGAACCGTGAACGTGGCGTAAGCGCAGACGCTGCCCGCGCATGCCCGGACAGACGCCGGTCCGAGCGCTGCCGTGCTCGGGATGATCACGGGAGTGCGGAATGAACCCTCGGGACCTGTCGTGCTGGTTGTTAGGTACTTTGGTGAGGCGCTCTGCACGAAGTTGATGCTGATCGTCTGTCGTGGTGCGAAATTGAGGCCGTAAATGGTCAGCGTGCCGCCTCTTTTGACGCTCCCCGATGAAAGCGCGAGGGTCGGTGTCGGGGGCGTCGGCGTGCGCGCGGCGGTCGGGCTGGGCGTGACGACAGGCAGGCTCGGGCTCGGGAACGCGGACGGCGTCGGGCTGGGAACAGGGGCTGTGACGTTCAGGGCAGCCTGGCCGTGGCAGGCGCCACTCCAGCAGACCTTCAACTCATGGCTGCCGGCGGTGACATCAAATGGGACGGTCACGCTCACCGTGGCCTGGCCGCTGCCATCGGCCTGGAATGGAAACACGTAGACCTGGCTGTAAAGCTGAAGCTCTCCGCTCTGGTTCGGAGGAAGGTGGCTGGCGCTCACGACGAGGGAGTCTCCGGGCGCGACCGTGGTCGACGAGAGGGACAGCACCGGAGTCTGGTGGTTTACCGCGTACGCCAGCAGCACCACGGCGGCCAGAACGAGAATGACGAGCCCGGCCACCACCGTGATCAGCCCCCTGCGCGATCGGCGCTTGAGCGGCACCGCTGACGGCGGCGGCCACGTCCGCATTCTTCTCGAACTCGGCGGGAGACGCAAAGTCCCGGGTCTTGAGGGAATCCAGGAGTGGCGGACATGCCGTGACTCCGAGCATGGCGAGAAAAGCGGTGCAGGCTCGCACGACTGGCGCGCGCGTTTGCGTTCCTCCGTCTCAGGTGGGCAGCCGACTCCCCTCCCTGACAGACATAGAAATCGACGCGTGGTGAATGACGGGATGATAACCCTGTAATGCCTCGCTGTCCAGCCGCGGCTGGCCGCTGGAACTCCTAAGCCCGCGGCACCTTCAGGGCCCAGAACGCGCACCCGACGGACGCGAACAGCAGCGCCGAGCCGAACCCGAGGTGCAGCACGGCGATGACCACCGTGGCCGCGGCCGTTCCGGTCGAGCTGTTCGCGTTTCGCAGGAGCAGGTAGATGACGACGCCGAGCACGAGCTGCGCTCCCAGCGCGGCGGCCGCCAGGCGGGAGAAGGCGAGGTGTCGTCCCCGGCCGCGCCGTCGGAACGCGGACGCCAGCACCGCGACAAGCGCCACCACCAGCACGGCGTCGATCGCGTGGGGAAGCACGCCCATCACGCGGTGACGGAAGCCGGCGCCGAGGAGAATCTGCAGAAGGACGGCTCCCACGGCGGCAAAGCCGAGGAAGACAAGGCCGCCCGCCGGGTTCCTATCGCCAGAAGTCTTCCCCGCGGTCTTCCCGGC
>JBIOJB010000093.1:0-11707 GCA_044450465.1 Candidatus Dormibacterales bacterium
ACCTGGACTCGCAGCAGGTCCGTGGCGAGGGCTTCTCGTACGCGTTCGGGATCGACGCCTTCGCACGTCAGTGCCTGCTGAAAGGGCTGGATGAGATCTCGCTGTTTGAGCAACATGGCTCCGCGATCGACGCGTACGAATCGCGCCGCGCGTCATGGCTCCCGACCCTCAAGTAGGGGGCGAAGCAGCGGTCAGGGTGAGCTGCTTGGGTCCCACCTGGTTCCTTGGCTCGGCTTCACGCTGAAGGCGGCGTCAGCACCGTAGGCCCATCCTTGACCTGATCAGGGCGTGAGCATGGCTCCTTCGGAGGCAGATCCGACAAGAAGCGCGTAGCGAGCCAGAACGCCGCGGCGGTAGTGCGGCTCGGGTGGCGACCAATTCTTCATCCGGGCGGCGATGTCGACGCCTTCGACTGCGATGGTCCGCGTCTCGACGTCGATGCTGATCACGTCACCGTCGTGAAGCGCAGCCAGCGGTCCGCCCACCGCCGCCTCGGGCGCCACGTGCCCGATCATCAAGCCGCGCGTCGCGCCTGAGAACCTGCCGTCGGTGACCATCGCGACGGACTCGCCCAGCCCCTCACCGACGATCGCAGCCGTGACCTGAAGCATCTCGCGCATACCTGGCCCGCCTTTCGGTCCCTCGTACCGGATCACAACAGTGTCCCCTGCCTTTATTTGTCCGGCCAGCACCGCGGCAAAGGCGTCCTCCTCCCGGTTGAAGACCCGCGCCGGGCCCCGGTGGCTCGTCGGTGTGTGCTGTGTGATCTTGACCACCGATCCGTCGGGGGCCAGCGACCCGCGAAGCACCACCAGGCCGCCCTCGCTGCGCAGCGGCTTGGACAGGGGCACCACGACCTCCTGCCCGGCGGTCTCCTTCACCGACGCGCACTCCTCGCCCAGCGTCCGGCCGGTGACAGTGAGAGCGTCGCCATCGATATAGCCCCCATCGATCAAACGCTTGGTGAGCAACGCGATGCCGCCCGCACGGTGCAGCTCCACGGCGGCGAAGCGCCCGCCGGGCTTGAGGTCACACAGGAGCGGCGTTCGGCGGCTGATGCGGTCGATGTCGTCGATCGCGAGCTCGACGCCAGCCTCCCGAGCCAGCGCCAGCAGATGAAGGACCGCGTTGGTGGATCCACCGCTCGCCGCAACCGCGGCGATGGCGTTGTCGAAGGCGCGCCGCGTGAGGATGCGCGACGGCCGGATGTCGTTTTCGAGCACCGCCATCACCGCCCGTCCGGCGGCCTCCGCGGCCGGCTGCTTCTCCGCGGCCATCTGTGGGATCGAGTTGAAGCCGACAGGCGAGAGGCCGATCACCTCCATGACCATCGACATCGTGTTGGCGGTGTACTGGCCGCCGCACGCTCCGGCGCCAGGGCATGCGACCGCTTCGAGCTCGGCGAGCTCCGCTTCTGACATCTTGCCCGCGGCAACGGCGCCGATCGCCTCGTAGACCTCGCCGACAGCCACGTCCTTGCCGCGGAAGCGGCCTGGCATGATCGAGCCGCCGTAAAGGACCATCCCTGGCCGGTCGAGGCGGGTCAGCGCGATGGCAGACGCGGGGATAGTTTTGTCACAGGCGCACAGCGCAACTATCGCGTCGAACATATGGCCGCGCGAAATTAGCTCGATCGAGTCGGCGATCACCTCGCGGCTGACCAGCGAGGTCTTCATTCCCTCGTGGCCCATGGTGATGCCGTCCGAGATCGCGATCGTGTTGAACTCCATCGGGTTCGCGCCCGCGGCCTTGATGCCGGCCTTGAGCGGCACCGCCAAATCCCGCAGTCCGAAGTTGCACGGCATAGTCTCGGTCCATACGTTGGACACCCCGACGAACGGCTTGTCGATGTCGGCAGCTGTCAGGCCTATGGCGTGGAGGAATGAGCGTGCTGCTGCGCGATCCCTGCCTTGGTAGAGTGCTCTGCTGGGCCGAATGGCTGAGCTCATGCGGGTGATTAGCTTAGGCGAACACTCGCGAAGCGGGTCCGCAGGTGCTCAGCACTGTGCTGGAGCATTCGGTCACGACGCTGACGGCACCTCGGCCCGCGCCTGGTCGGCGCCATGCTCGCGGCCAAACCAGCGGAAGAAGACGGCCAGCGCTGTAGCGACGAGCATCACCTTCCCGAGGATCATCAGGACCGCGCCGGCGATGGTCTGGTCGATCAGCGCTGTGTAGCCGGGGATGAGGCGTGGAGCCTTTGCGTAGAACTCGTAGAAGGGAACGCGCGAGAAGATGAGCACCGCGCCACCCCATCCTGTGGCAGCGTGGCGATCAGCATGTACACGAGCTTCTGGGCCGGTGACATCTGCCAGCGCGAGCTCGCCGAGGTCGCGTCGAAGATCGGCCAGTAGAGGACCACTCCCGAGGCGATGAACATCACGTGCTCCAGCACGTGCAGCCAGTCCGTGTGAAGCGTTGCGTCGTAGAGGACTGGAAGGTGCCAGACGATCATCACAAGACCGGCTGCGATCTGCGCGGGAACCGGCTCGGTGACGGCCCTGACCCCTGGAAGGCCGGCCAGCCTGCGGGCCATCTGTGGGGACAAGCCGAGGATCATCAACGGCGGCGCGACGAATCCGAGCAGCACGTGCTGAAACATGTGAACGGTGTCCAGGTATTCGTCGCTGATCGTGTCGATCGGCGTCTCGAGCGCCAGCCAGAGCACGAGAATCCCGAGGCCGAAGTAGAGCCAATGAGCACGTCGGGCGTCGGCCGCGGTGCGGGCAAGCCCTGCGTATCCGAGGACGACGGCTACCAACCCCAGGTAGACCGTTGGGTCGAACGGCCAGGCCATCACGGCCAGCGCAGCTTAAGGCCCGGCTGCGTCAGCGCCTGTACACCGCGATCAGGAGGATGACGACCACGAGGACGTGGGCGACGGTGCACCAAAGGCAGATCGTGCCGAGCAGGACGATCTCGATGAAGACCAGGTAGAGGACCGCGACAGTGCCGACCGCCGACCAGGCGAGCTGGGCGCGGGGCAGATTCCGCGACCAGAGGACGGCGCTAACCACAAACCACGCCAGCCCCGCGACCGAAGTCGGAATCCCGGTTCCTGCAATGACCCCATAATGGCTCGACAGCACCGCCTCGCAGTTGATCGTTCCACCCGAAGGACAGGCGAGCGGGCTCACGGAATAGTGGACCGCGGTCAGGTAGACCGAGACGGCAATGCCCGCCACGCTCGCGGCGAGGGCAACCGCCTGAAGTCTCGACTGAACCACGAAACCGCTACCCGAGTTTCTTCTCGAGGGCCTGGATGGTGGCCGACGAGCAGACCGTCGCCGGCTGGTCGCCTGTCAGCTTGCAGATGGCGGCGGTTATCAGGTTCGCCGAGCCGAGGATCGCCTTGGCCTGAGGCGAGGACGGGTTCTGCAGCGCGGAGGCCACGTCCTGCCAGCTGTAGCCGGCCAGCATGTCCGGGATGTAGGTCGCTCCGGAAAAGGCGTATCGATTTCCGAAATCGACAAACGGGATGCTGTTGCTCCTGTCGTAGGCGTTCACCATCGCCTGCTCAGCGGAGGTCGGCGTTTGCAGTGGATTCTGGTTGCGGTCGCTTGTCTCGACCGAAAGAAAGTCGATGTACTGGCTTGTGAATGACGCGTTCTGGAACGTGAAAGTTGGCGTGTTCGGATACACGTCGGTCGACGAAGAGCTGGTCGTCGCAAGACCCGAGAACGTCCCAAAACGGGAGAGCGCGATGATCATCGGCCACCGTTCGGCAGCGCAGTAAGGGCAGTACTCCGCGCCCTCGTAGAAGACCAAAGGTTTGCCGGTCGGGCCGGTTGCCGCTGTGCCCGACACCTTCACGATGGGCTGCGACGCCGTGCCCTGGCCGACGGCATCCAGCTCGGAGGTGGGCAGGCTCGTGATCGCGTCGACGACGACCTGCGCCGCGTTGGGCGGAAGAGGCGTCGGGGCGGGCGGCGTCGTGTACCACCGATAGGCAAGAAAGATCCCGACCACCACGGCCAGCCCGCCCGCCATCGCGGCCGGCGGCACCCAGGCCGGTGTCCGAGAAACCTGCTTCCGCACAGGTCGTGGGCGCTTGCTTGCCATCAGGCCTCCCTCGTTATGGGCTGGGCCAGGATCCAGAGGCTAGTCATCGTGTACATGACCATCAGCAACAGCATCGGGTATTGGCTCAGCAAAGCGCGCTGAGCCGTTCGGAAACGCTCTCCCGCTCTCAGGTGTGAGAGGTAGACGGCGATCACGTGGCCCAGGACTATGAGCACGACCTGGGCGTACCAGACGGTCGAGGCCTGAGCGAGCGCAAAGCTCGGCTTGAAGCTCGCGACCGCCGGCCAGAGGTTCCAACCTCGCGCCAGCGGATCGTTGAGAAGAGAGATCAGGCCCTGGGACTGGACCACGACATAGCTGTAGTTGTGCGCCGCGTTGTACACGAGGGCTATGGGGACCAGCGTCAAGGAGAACGCCGACACCGTCGCCTTGATGTCCACCTTTCGCTTTCCCAGGTAGATGACCATCTCCATGAATGCGATGAAGATGAGCAGGAAGGCGCTCGTCACCAGCAGGAGTCCGATGGACCTGATGAAGAACGAGCCCAAAGAGCCCATCGGCTTCCACAGAGGCCCCAGAGCGATGATGAAGTCCTGCCAGGTCGGCGTGGCGAGGATTCCGTCGAACGCCAGCGTACTGAGCATGAGGATCACGAACACGACTCGGTCCCACCCGGTAGGCCCGGGCTTGAGCAGGCCGACGCCCCAGGGCCTGAGGAAGACGGCGGTGATTCTCCCGGAGTCGTCACGTTCCGCTTCGACAGGACCGAAGCGTCCGACGATGCCGAACAGCACGGTGAACCCCTCACAGTGCTCGAGCCACTCATCGCGGCCAAACAGCAGCATCCCCGCGACCGTGATCACCGAGTAGCTCAGGGCCGCCACCGCAAGGACCCAGGGCCGGTTGGCCAGCCCGCTCGTCAGCTCAAGGCCGGCAAAGGCGAGGTAGGCCGCTGCCGCCGGCCACACGCCGACCCGCGGAAGCGTCAGTAGTGGCTTGAGCCGGACGGCCTTGGCCAGGACGTCGTATAAGGCGGCCCAGGGATCGAGGAGGTACCAGAGGTTTCCGATGAGACCGGACACGATCACCGTGCCGGCCCAGAAGTAGATCCAGGTCAGGTACTCGGCCGGGTTGTAGACGGGGTTGGCGGATCCCCAAAAACCTGCGACCACCGTCGCCAGCAGGGCGAGCACCCCGATTAGGCCGCCGGCCGCTCGCGGCACAGGCGACTGAGCGATCGGCACCAGCCAACGGACTTCGCGCTTGGGATACTCCAGCGCCCTGGCCCCCACCTGGTCCCCGGCGAAGAGGACCACGAGTACGAAGGAGATGACCACCACGCCGGCCGCCGCATAGAGATAGAGGGCCAGACCGATGGGCAGGTCGTAGCGCTGACCGAAGCCGTGGAGAAGAACTGACGCGGCGGGCATCATGGGCTCACCGTCAGGGCGCCGAGATGCGCGCCGGTGCTCTCCCACTCGATGTCACAGCTTCCGCAGGTCTTGTCGGCCTTGAAGGTGTGGCTGACCGTCTGACCCGCGACGGTGTTGAAAGCGATGTCGTACACGTGGAGGTGAACTTCGCCGGTCGTATCGCTCGTGATGTTGATGGTCACGTTGTCGTTCACGTGAGCAGACAGGGAGGTTGGCATCATCGACTTCGCCCCGGTGACGGTCAGGTTGAAGGTCAGGTTCTGGCCCCCTTTGTGCCCGCTCGTGAAGATCAGCACCCCTCCGGCGGCGACGAAAAGCAGCAGCACGACGGCGACGATCAAGATCCGAGTGCGGCTCATCTGTGTCCTCTTGTGGGCGCGCGAAGCGCGCGTTTGCGTTTAGAGACTGAAGCGCAAGAGGGACGGCGGGCCGCGCTTGTTATGGCCGCTGCTAACGACCTCGTAAATGAGTGAGCGCTGGACCGCCACCGGCGGCAGAAGTGCGACAGCCGGCACAGGCTCCGGTTGGGGCTGGATCAGATGGAGAGACGCACGGATCTCCTGGACCGCCGCCTCGAACTCGGCCATGAGCCAGCGCAGCGCGACAGCCGACAGCGCGGCGACCGGCAGCTGACCAAGGGTGCCCCACAGCAACAGCACCGCGGCGGAGGTGGCTGGGGCGCCGGAGAGGGCGGCCTCAAGCGTCTCCTGCCCGGCGAAGCATGCGAGCTGGATGGTGTAGAGGGCCGCCACCAGCGAAAGGAACGAGAAGCCCGTCGGGTGCGTCGCAATTTGGCGATGGCCCAGCATCTTCGCGGCGCCGATCATGAGCAGGGCGCCCAAAAGCAGCGCGGCTGCGATCCCGAGCCCGGTCTTGGCCACGAGCGGGAAGTAGGCGTGGGCGTTGGAGCTCTGCAGTCGAGGCGCGAGCGTGCCAAATCGCGCCTGATAGGCGAGCAGGTGACCCGCCTGGGAACCCAAAACCCCAACGGCCACGACGAAGATCGGCGCCCGCCGAGCGGTCACGGCCTCGATAATAGGCGGGTCTGATCGCTCATTCGTGAACTCGCGGAGGTTTGGTGATGAAGAAGGTCCTGGCCATGGCGGCGGCGCTCGTGGTGAGCGCTTGTGGCAGCAGCAGCACTACCAGCAGCAGTACGCCCAGCCCGAGCGGACCTACCACCGTGGCAAGCATCGCGGCCGAGGTGCCGGCGAGCATGAAGGCGCTCGCGCCGTTCCAGATCGCCACTGATGCGACCTACGCGCCGAACGAGTTCATCAACCCCGACAACGGCGCGATCTCCGGATGGGACATCGACCTCGGCGCGAACATCTGCGCTGTCATGGGCGTTGTCTGCACGTTCAACAACGTGACCTTCGACGACATCATCGCCCAGCTCAAGGCCAGCACTCCGAGTGAGGTCGCCGGCGGAGACAAGCCGCGGTACGAGCTCAGCATCTCGAGCTGGACCCCCACCGCGAAGCGAGAAGCGGGCGGCATCGACTTCATCACCTACTACAAAGCCGGCGAGGCCTGGATCGTGAAGGCAAGCGGCGGCCCGACGATCAGCTCGGCGGCCGACATGTGCGGTAAGACGGTGGCCGTCGAGTCCGGCACCACAGAGGAGAGCGACGCCTGGGGTTACATGGGTCAGTCGGTGGGCGGATCGCCGATCTCCGGGGACAAGGACAACTGCACCGCCGCGGGCAAGCCAGACATCAAGGTTTCCAGCTTCACGCTGCAGACCGACGCCAACAGCGCCCTCATCTCGGGGCGGGCCGACATCGGCTGGCTCGACCAGCCCGTCGCCGACTACCAGGTCAAGCAGTCCGCCGGCCAGCTGAAGATCGGCGGCCAGCCGTGCAGCGTGTCGCCGTACGGGATCGCGCTGGTCCAGGGCAGCCCGCTCGAGCAGCCCATCACCGACGCTCTGAAGTACCTGATGGACCACGGCTACTACACCAGCACCCTCAACACGTGGGGCGTGGCCGACGGCGCGGTCACGAGCTCAGACGTGGCTCTCAACAACAACAATTCGATCGGCGCGACCTGCGTGCCGTCGTACTGAGTGACAGCCAAGAATTGAAGTGACCGAGATCGCCTCTGGCGCGCCCGTCCAGGACTCGGAGACTGGACGGCGGCCGGAGGCGATCAAGGCAATACCGGTCCGCCACCCGTGGCGCTGGGTGTCGGCGGCCGTCGTCCTCACCTTCGCCGCCTACGTCATCTACACCCTCGCCACCGCGCCCCATCTCAGGTGGAGCGTGGTCGGCGACTACATGTTCCAGAGGCTCGTCCGCGAGGGAGCCCTGCTCACGGTCGAGCTGACGCTGATCGCCATGGCGATCGGCATCTCACTCGGCATCGTCCTCGCGGTGATGCGCATCTCGCCCAACCCGGTCATGTCGTGGTTGAGCTGGTTCTACATCTGGTTCTTCCGAGGCACCCCAGTCCTGGTGCAGATCTGGTTCTGGTTCAACCTCGCCATCGTGCTTCCGAGAATCGGCGTCGGCATCCCGGGCACCAATATCGGCTGGTTTGCCAGCACCAACTATCTGATCCCGCCGATCATGGCCGCGATCCTGGGCCTGGGATTGAACGAGGCCGCGTACATGGCCGAGATCGTCCGGGCAGGGATCATCTCAGTCGACCTTGGGCAGTCGGAGGCTGCTCAGGCGTTGGGCATGAACCGCCTCCTGGTGATGCGGCGCATCGTGCTGCCACAGGCGATGCGCGTGATCCTGCCGCCGACTGGCAACGAGACCATCTCGATGCTGAAGACGACCTCTCTCGCCTTTGTCGCGAGCGTGCCTGAGCTCTACGAGCGCGCGAACCAGATCGCGAGCGCGACCTTTTACGTCATCGAGCTCCTGATCGTCATCAGCATCTGGTATCTGGCGATGACGTCCGTCGCCTCGATCGGTCAGAGCTATCTGGAGCGACGGTTCGGCCGCGGGGTGAGCGGCTCGACGCCGCGCGGACCATGGGAGAGGCTCACCGGCTCGTTTTTCGGGTCCAGGGCGTCCTCGGGGTCGCCGTCAACGCAGCCGTCGCCAGGCACGATCGTCTGATGGCCGCTCACATGGTCCAGGCAGAGGCCGTCCATAAGAGCTTCGGCCGGCTCGAGGTCCTCCGTGGAATCGACCTGTCAGTCGATCCGGGCGAGGTCATGTGCGTGATCGGTCCGTCCGGCTCCGGCAAGAGCACCTTCCTGCGCTGCATCAACCACCTGGAGAAGATCGACGCCGGCCGGCTCTCGGTCGACGGCGAGCTGGTCGGCTACCGCGAGAAGAACGGCAAGCTGTACGAGCTGCCCGATCACGAGGTGTGCCGCAAGCGCTCCGAGATCGGGATGGTGTTCCAGCGCTTCAACCTCTTCCCGCACATGACCGCGCTCGAGAACGTCATCGAGGCTCCGATCCGGGTCAAGAAGGCGAGCCGCGCGACCGCCGAAGCATTTGCAAAGGGGCTGCTCGAGCGCGTCGGGCTCGCCGACAAGATGGCGAGCTACCCGAACCAGCTGTCCGGCGGACAGCAGCAGCGAGTGGCGATCGCCCGCGCCTTGGCCATGCACCCGAAGCTCATGCTCTTCGACGAACCGACCTCCGCACTCGACCCGGAGCTCGTCGGGGAGGTGCTGGACGTGATGCGCAGGCTGGCTGAGGACGGCATGACCATGATCGTGGTCACGCACGAGATGGGCTTTGCGCGCGAGGTCGGCGACAGCCTGGTCTTCATGGACCGCGGCGTCATCGTCGAGTCGGGCCACCCGCGCGAGATCCTGGCGAACCCGCAGCACGAGCGAACCCGCGCCTTTCTCGCCAGTGTCCTTTAAGCGAAGTTAGAGTCTCAGGGGAGGACGGAGTCCTCACCCGCGACTCTCTCGATACTCCTTCCAGTCGGCGCGGAGACGCCTGGCCATCCTGGTGGACGCATCGCGCAGCCATCCCTGCTTGCGCCGGGTGAGGTCTGACAGGATCGCCTCGGCCGCGCCCCTGGTGCCAAGGTGAATGTTGGCGGCCTCCCAACCCATCGACTTGAGCAACCTGCCCTCGTCCCGCAGCTTCGGCAGCGAAGCCAACTCGATCCGGCTGCAATCAGGGCTCAGCCGGCGGAACAGCCACCCGTCGTGGACCTCCACCATGGGATCCGGACAGCGAACGGCTCTCGATGCCAGCTCCATGTAGTGGATGCGGCCGCCGGATGAGGTCGGATGCGACCAGTCCCATGCGGAGGGTGCGAGCGCCTTCATCTCATGAGCGATGAGTGCGCCTTTCCAGTCGGCGAGCGCGACCACGCGTTCGCGGCCGAGGCTCCCGAGGCCCGACCGCCGGCGCACGAACCTCACGTTTCCGACGCGGCGCGGCATCCGCTTGAGCAGCAGCTTCTGAGGCCTGGAGGGCAGGGGTCCTCGGGCTGTCGAGAGCGCGCTCATTCGCGCCCAAAAGAGGCTGGGATCCCTAAGCCGACCGGTCGCCAGCTTGCGCAGCCAGCGGTCGTTCTCGGCCAGGACCATGGGTTTTCCAGCGGCGCGCAGCCCGGCTGAATAGCCGTTGAGGATGGCGGCGCACGCCTCGCGAAGGTTGATCGCAAGATGCCCTTCCGCCGCGGCGAGGCCGGCGCTCGTCGCGAGCCTGACCACGTCGAAGGTATAAGGAAGAACCGTGGCTTCGTCGAAATCGTTGACGCCCCATACCAACCTGCCCTCGACATCTCGCCACGTGCCGTAGTTCTCAACGTGAAGATCTCCCACAGACAGCACGCGCGGCACAGGGGTCAGCTCGGTCAACTCGTCCGACCAGAGCTGCGACCAGCGATAGAACGTCGCGCGTAGGAAGCTGAACGGGTCGGCGGCCATGGCGTGATGCTTGAACAGCAAATCGTCTCGGCGCAGCTGGACGTGATCGCCGAGCCAACGCTCGTAGCTGCGGGTTGCCTGGTGAATGTTTGTGGCCACTTGCATCACCTATTGTCGGCTCAGCGCCCGCGATTCAAGTCGATAGAGACCACTCGCTCCTAGTGGAGTGACGCGCCCGGCGCCGAGCCCTCCCACTTGGTGGTCTCCCAGTTGTCCTTGCGACCTTCAGGCGGCATCCAGGGCGGGAGATCAAGCTGCAGCTTATGACTGAGGGCCACTGCGTATGGCTCATAGCCCGTCCGAAGGCTGTTCAAGCGCTCCCGGAAGGTGTCGAGGTCTATCTCGACGCCCACGGCGCTGAGCATTGCGTGAATTGCCACGGCATCTGTGTCCGACAACCTCGAGGCCTCGTCGAACCGAGGCGCGGCGCGCAGCACCTGGCTCAGATCTCCAAGTGCGTGGCGGCCTATCGCATACACACGGCGAGCCTGCCAGGTCTTGCCGTGAGCCTTCGCCGCCTGCCAGATCGAGGCCACGTCCATCATCGCCGTCAGGGCGGCGAGCCACGACTGGTTCTCGTGCTGCGACCGGAAGTAGCTCAGCACCAGGTACGAGAGGTGACTTTCGAGCAACTCGGCCCCCCACTGCTCCCACCTGGCCATGAGCGCGTTCAGCTCATCCACCTCATGTGAGACGAGCGTGCGGCGCAGAAGGTCACCCGCGCTCGGCGGCGATCCCGCCCACTCATCGAGCATCGAGATGGCGACTTCGCGGCGGGAGAAGCTCTGGTAAAGGATGGGCAGGTAGGAGATGACCACGGCCAGGAAGCCGAAGCCCGTCCCGGCTTCGACGACTGTTAGGAGCCGAGCGAGGTCGGTCTTGGGTGTGAAGTCGCCGATCCCCAGCGTCGTGAACGTGGTGCCACTCACGTAGAGGTGGTCGGGTCCGGACAGGCGGGCGTCAAAGCCGGCGGCCCAGAGCAGGAGGCCGAATCCGACCACCATGATGCTGCCCCACAGGACGATCAGGAACAGAAGGGAGAGGGGGCCGTAGATGCTCAGAAAGTTCTCGCGCCTGTCCCCGGGCGCCATCTTTTGACTGATCGCCGACCACGGTGCCCAGGTCAGTCGGTAAAAGATCTTTGACAGGCGCACGCCCGCCACACGGCGGGGCAGGATAACCGTCTCGAAGGTGTCCCTGAGCACCCCGAAGACCAGTACGAGACCGACCACGGCGGCGAAAACCTGCATGGATGAAACAAACCATGCCACGGCCCGCGAAATTCGCGCTCAGACGGCGAGCTGGCGGGATATGCGTCGAGAAACTGGGCGGCCGGATGGCCGAGTTCACCTCGGCCACGACTTTGTCCCTTCGTCGCCAGGCGCCGCTGGGA
>JBIOJB010000094.1:0-11393 GCA_044450465.1 Candidatus Dormibacterales bacterium
CTCGCCCACCGTGCGACCGTCGCCAATTACCGCCACAACCGCCTTGTACCTTTGCTCAGTCACGCTCATCTCCCTCATGTGCGGGAGCGTGACAAATCAGCCGAAGTAGGTGTGACGCATCAACCGAAGGTGTGTAACCCATCAGCCGAAGGCCTTTTGGGACCTGTCAGCCGAACTTGCACAACATTTTGGTGCTCGCGCAGGGAATCGAACCCTGAACCTTGGGATTAAGAGTCCCCTGCTCTGCCAGTTGAGCTACGCGAGCATCGGAAACAGCCGCCTGTCGATTCTAAGGTCCCCGAGAAGTTAACAGGCTGGATTCCGAGTCTTCGAAGTCTTTCGTAGCTTGCGGCCATGGCCGCGCGTGTCCCGCTCGACGTGGATCTCGAGGACAAGCTGCTCTACGGGTTGACGCCGATGCGCCTCGCATATGTCGTGGCTGCGGTCGCTTCGGCCTTTGCGGTCTGGTCTTCGCATTGGGCCCCAACTGCGGTGCGCGCATGCGTCGCCGGTTTGGTCATGGCGCTCGGCGCGTCGGCCGGGTGGGGTCGCTGGCGAGGTAGGCCCGCAGACCGGTGGCTTGCCGACATGGCCAGGTTCGTCGGGGCGAACTACCGTGTCGAGCTGGATCGGCGGTGGAGTGGATGGCTCGTGCGCCGGCGGTCCTCAACGTGATTCGGAATCTGCAGGTGGGGCCCATACGCCTTGCCGAGCGGGCGCCCTCGCTTCTATGGGACGGAGCTTCCGGATGCGCCGTCTTTCATTCTGGCTCGTTGGGCTTTGCGGATGCGTCTGAGGATGACCGGGCAAACTGGCTGGGGACGTTTCGCAGGTTGCTGGACGGGCTGGACAGCCCACTCCAGGTCGTCATTGATGTCCGTCCGGGTGCGGAGTCCGTTGGCGCAGGTCTGGCTCCGCTCCCGGCGGATCTCGGCGAGATGCGCGGAGCGGACATGTGCTTCGTCGAAGACATAAGCCGTTCGACGGCTGCGCACCGATTCTCGAGCGCTTTGGTGGCGTCTGACGCCCAGGGGCCACGTCTTGAATCCGCCTTCAGGGAGCTGGGTCTCACCAACTGGGTCGACAACCTGCGCCCGGAGCCGGTCTTCGGTCGCGAGCTCATCGACTGTTTCCTGCACGCCGGCGGGTTCAGTCACACCTGGTCGGTGGAGCGCCTACCCGGGACTCAGCTCGAGCCGGGTTGGCTGTTCCGCCTGCTGCCCCAGGGCTTGAGGCTTCGTCTTTCGTGGCATGCGACGCCGCTACCCGCCGCGTGGATCGTGGCGTACCTGCAGCGTCAGCTGATCAACATGCGCGCAACCCGTTTGATCGAGCAGGATGTCGGCTCCACCAGCTTCGAGCTCGCCGCAGCGCTGCCCAACGCCGAGGACCTCCAGCGGCGCGTGGCGTCCAGCCAGGAGAAG
Organism: Candidatus Dormibacterales bacterium; assembly: GCA_044450465.1. Taxonomy (GTDB): domain Bacteria; phylum Chloroflexota; class Dormibacteria; order Dormibacterales; family Dormibacteraceae; genus JBIOJB01. The sequence goes on from JBIOJB010000094.1 coordinate 1,425, forward strand.
GCGTTCCATGTATCCGCTTACATCACCCTCACCGCGGCGTCGAGGGCCGAGCTTGCCGCCGGGGCCGTCAAAGTCGAGGCGGCCGCCCGTGCCATCCTGTGCAACCTTCAACCCTGCACCTTCAGGATGCGCGATGGCTTCCTGGCCACGCTTCCCGGTGGGCCCGACCGCCTGATGCGCAAGCGAGTGCTGGACTCCAGCGCGCTTGCGACCTTCCTTCCGTGGCGAGAGGCGGAGGTTCAGCACAGTGGCGGTCTGGCGATAGGGCGCCAATCCGTCACCGGCACCCCGGTGCTGATCGACCCGTTCGATCAGCGTCGCTTTGCCAACGCGAACATCGGGGTGTTTGGGCACTCGGGCGCAGGCAAGACCTTCCTGCTTTCCACGCTGGCGATGGGGGCTCTCGGTCTGGGAACCCAGGTGTACATCGTCGACCCGGAGCATGAGTACGGCGGCCTCGCGCGCCAGCTGGGCGGCATCGACGTACAGCTGGCGCTCGGTTCGGGCCACGCGCTCAACGTGCTCGACCTGAGACCGTCGGATCGGCATGACGAAACCTGGTTGGGTCCAGCCGCCGCCGACGCCGTCGACCTGTGCGCATGCATCTGCGGCGAGCTCGACGAATCCGAACGGGCCGTCGTGGAGTCGGCCGTGCGCCTTGCTTACAACGACGTATCGCAACCCGTTTTGCGCGACGTTGCCGCGCGACTTCCAGCGGGGTCTCGCGTCGCCGTCATCCTCGGACGATGGGTCTCGGGCAGCCTGGGCCAGATGTTCAGCGCCCAGACCAATGTGGACCTGGAGGCCCCGATCGTGGCTTTCGGAATGCGCGAATTGAGAGACGAGATGGTGGCGCCCGTCCATTTCCTGCTGGCAGAAGCACTCTGGAGCCGGATCAAGAGAAGAGATCGCCGCAGGATGCTCATCGTCGACGAGCTCGGCCTCCTTTTCGAAGATGCGACGATCCGGCGTTTCGTGGTGAGCCTGGCCAGGCGAATACGCAAGTACGACGGATCGCTCGTCTTCGCCACCCAGAATCCCGGAGACCTGCTCAGCTCAGACCAGGGGGCGGTCGTGGCCACCAACCCGGCCGTGCTCTTCCTGGGCGCGCAGCGCCCAGGCGAAGCGGCCAAGCTGCAGAGTGCGTTTCACCTGAGCGATCGCCAGAAGGCGCTACTGGAAACTGCACGCAGAGGCGACTTTCTGCTTGTTGCCGGCAGGGATCGGCTGTCCCTCGAGGTCAAGGCGCCACCCTGGCAGGAGGAAGCCATGCGCCTGGGAAGGGCGGCCGCGCGATCTCCGCCAGGCCCGCTAGGCTTAGTCGAAATGCCGCGGGTGCTTCACTACCGACTTTACGGGCTGCCCTCCCACCGGCTCGAGGCCGTGCACGAGGAATTCGGGGCCATGGTGCGAGCGCGGACGTGGCGCTGCGGCTTGCCCTGGATCGCCAGCTCCGAATCGCGTGGCCTCTTTGACATGGAGTTCTTCAGGCACCTGAGGGCGGAAGAGCCGATCGACCTCAGCGCCGCAGGGTTCGTGAAAATGGCCGGGGACGAGACCGACGCTTTGATCCTCACCATATTCATGCGGGATCTGAGCTCAGAGTTCGATGTCCGGGCGGTGATCACGGACCTGGATCACCCTCTAGCGAAGCTACGGCGATTGGAGTTCGATTCAGGACGTCTTCCGGGAGGGACCTCCTTGGAGGACGTGCTCGCCAAGCGACCTGTGATCAAAAAAGTGCGCGGCGAGCGCATCTTCTTCTACCCGCCCACGTTTCGTCTCCACTCCCAGGGCCCTCCCAACACCACGTGGGCATACGCTCTGTGCGGGATGCGGGCCTTCGCTCCCACTTTGCTGGAGGCCGAGCAGGAGGCGCTGAAGATTCTCAGGGGATTGCGTCACCTTGACCACTGAGGCGGGCGCGACCGTAGAGGGAACGATCGCATCCGCGGACGGCACCAGGCTCGCCTACCGCACCTGGCCGGTCGCCGGCGCGGATATCACTTTCGCGGTCGTGCACGGCCTCGGCGAGCACTCGGGCCGCTACGAAAGATTCGCCCGAGGCATGGCGAAGCATGGGATGGAGGCGTATGCCCTTGACCTGAGGGGACACGGCCAGAGCGCCGGCCAGAGAGGTCACGTGGACTCGTGGTCGCAATGGGTGGACGACGCGGCGGGCTTCATCGGCCATGTGGAGGGCAAGACCGCCAACGAGGTGGTTCCCCTGGGACATTCGTTCGGCGGAGCGGTGCTGCTAAGCACCGTGCTCGCAGGACGGTTGCCGCGAAGCCGCCGATTTGTTGTATCAAGCCCGGCTCTCAAAGCGAAGGTGGCGGTGCCGGGCTGGAAGATCAGCCTGGGCAACCTCACCTCCGGCATAGTCCCGCGCCTCTCCCTGAGCAACGAGGTCGATCCCAAGCTGGTGTCCCGGATCCCCGAGGTCGTCGAGGCTTACCGCAACGACCCCCTGGTGCACAGCAAGATCTCGAGCCGGACCTTCACCGAGTGGCAAAAAGCCACCAAGGACATCCTGGCTCGCGCCGACGAGATCAAGCAGCCATTCCTCATAGTGGCTGGAACCGACGACCAGCTCATCGATCCGCAGGGAAGCGAGGCGCTGCATGCCAAAGCCGCCAGATTGAGCGAGCTCCACATCCTCAGCGACCGATATCACGAGCCCTTTAACGACCTGGGTGACGAGGAGGTCTATCAGCTGATCGCGGAGTGGCTTCGCAAGTGATCGCAGGAATGGCGCCGGTGCTGTCGTCGAGCTTCAACCTCGAGCCGGGCTCTTGGATCGCGTGGATCGTCGTTGGACTCATCTCTGGAACCATCGCCGCCAGGGTCGTCGCCGGGCGGGGCTTTGGCTGCGTGGCGGACATGGTGGTTGGCGTCGCCGGCGCCATCATCGGCGGCTTCATGCTGAGCGCCCTGTTCGGGGCTTCCGGGACAGTCGGCTTCTGGGGCAGCATCGTCGTCGCTTTCATTGGCGCGGCCATTCTGCTGGCAGTGTTGAAGCTGTTATCCGGCGGCAGGCTCTGAGGTTCCGGTAGCCGCCGCCAGCTCCGCCACCCGCTCGATCTCCGCGGCGATCTCCGCGGGCAGGAACAGAGGGATGTCGTGGGGCGTGTCAAACCATTTGATCTGGATCTGAGCGGCCAGCCCGCCCAATCTATCGACCCCGGCCTCTGTGGAGCGTGAGATTCTGGCAAAGCTGCGCAGCGCGAGCAGCACCGCCGCCGGCACATCGACCTGCGGCCAGAGTACGTCTGGGTGTGATTGAAAGAGACCTTTGAGGAGCTCGTAACGCGCCGGAGCGGTAAGCGTGAGGATCAGATCTCCGGCGTCTGGCACGATGCGAGCCTTCACGAATGCCTCCAGGTCCTCGCCCCAGGCATCGCCGAAATCTGACCGTGACTCTGCGACAGCGGCGGCGAAGTCGGCGAAACGCGGCAGGGTCGGCTGCATGATCCTCTGTGCGTCATCCCAGCTGAACAGGTTGGACGCGCTCTGCACTGGTCCATCGATGAAGACGAGGCCGGAGGCCAGACCAGGTTGCGTGGCGACAACCTCGAGGGCCACCGTCGCTCCCCACGAGTGGCCGACGACTACCGGTGTATCAAGCCCAAGCTTGGCCACCATAAAGGCGACGTCTTCGACGAGCTCGCGCATCGCAAATCCCTTGGGCAGTGTGGGGGCATGAGGCGCCCTGCCGGTCAAGCCATGTCCGCGCTGATCCAGGGCGATGACGCGCCGGCCACTCAGCCGTACTGCGACGCGGTCCCAGTACCGGGAGTTAGAGCTCAGGCCGTGCAGCAGGAGAATCGGCGGCTCAGCAGCGACAGGCGGCTCGGCCGGCCACTCGACGTAATGGAGGGTCACGCCGGCGCGCTCCAGCGACCCGTCTTTGGGCTCGCGCACCGGACCAGCCTAGACCGCTGCGGCCTGCACCTCGTCGGTGATCTCCGCCCGGGCCGGTCGCACCACGCGGCGGATCAGGAGGGTGGTCACAGCCGTGAATGCCAGGACCGATATCGGCAGCACGAAGGTCACCTTCATGGCGTCGATGAAACCGCTGACGAAGACGTCGTGGGCGATGACGGTGAGCTGGTGAGCAGCGGCAGGAGGGATGTTGGCCGGGAGCTTCGCGCCGTTCTGCCCCGTGCCAATCTCGAATCCGTTTGACGCCACCGAGCTGAAGATCTTGATGAACTGAGCCTGAAATGCGACGGGGAGGGCGCTGGCGTGACTGACCGCCTGGTTGTGAAGGCTGGTCCCCAACTGGTTTTGGAGGATGGCGCCGACCACGGCGCTGCCGATCGCAGCGCCGAGCTGCCGAATGGTGTTCAGCACGCCAGAGGCGGCCCCGGCAACTCTGGGCTCGATGTTGCGCATCGCAACCGTCGTCATGGGGGCGAAGGTCATGCCCATCCCTGCGCCGGCGATGATCGCGGGCACCAGGAACGTGGACCAGGTGGAGTCTGGGCCAGCCACGTAAGCAAGCGACCCGATTCCAATTGTGAACAGGGAAATACCCGCAGTCAGGATGTACTTTCCTCCGATGCGGTCTGACATTCGGCCGGCAAACGGAGCGATGACCATCGACGTCAAAGACATGGGGGCGAGAGTCAGGCCGGCGGCGAGAGCGGAGAAGCCGCGCACCGACTGGAGATAGATCGTGATCGGAAGGAACATGCTCAGCATGCCGAAGCTGATCGCGGCAGCCACCCAGTTGGCCACCGCAAAGTTCCGTTCTTTGAAGAGGACCAGCGGCAGCAGGGGCTGGGCCTGGAAGCGCTCCCAGACGAGGAAGATCACGATCAGGATGACGCCGGCTCCGATGACCTCTGGAATGGTGATCGCGTAGGGCGTGATCTGGCCCCAGCTGTAGCGCTCGCCTTCGATGAGGCCGAAGACGATGCCGAACAGGCCGGTCGTAGCCAGCACCACGCCGATCAGATCCCAGCCCTGATGGCGACCATGGCGCAGGTCGGGAATGATCACGAAGGTGGCGACCAGAGCCGCGATGCCGATGGGAACGTTGATGAAGAAGATCCACCGCCAGTCGATGTAGGTGATGATGGCCCCGCCGATCGTCGGCCCGGCGACGGTCGCGAGACCGGCCGCACCGCCCCACACGCCGAAGGCGGCCCCTCGGCGCTCCGGAGGAAATATGGAGGTCAGGATTGCCAGCGTCTGCGGGGTGAGGAGGGCGCCGCCAACTCCCTGGAGGACACGGGCGGCGATCAACTCGGACGCACTCTGCGACAAGCCGCACAGGGCGGAGGCAAGGGTAAACACGAAAAGTCCGACGGCGAACAGGGCGCGCTGGCCGAAGAGGTCGCCCAGCCGGCCGGCCGTGATCAGGAGCACGGCGTACACGAGGATGTAGGCGTTCAGAACCCACAGGATCTGATCGAGCGTCGTGTTGAGGCCGGCACTCATCGCCGGGATCGCCACGTTCACGATCGTCGTGTCCAGCAGGATCATGAAGAATCCCGTGGTCAAGACCACTAGGACCAGCCAGGGATTCGTGTGCTTTTCAGCCATGCCTTGTGGTTAACCTCTCAGATCCGAATTAGATTCCAGCGCGCCCAGGTCTCGTGATCCACCCGATCAGGCGCCGCCGGCCCCGTCCTCCGGACAGCATTCGGGGCCGCGTCTTAACAGGCAAGGTAGGCGGGACCGCAATCACGGGCTAGCCTGGCCGAAGGTGTGACCGGCTCGGGGGAGGGAGCCACGGAGGTGGGGAGGGCCCGGCCAGGGCCCGGCCCTCGCCAGATTCCCAGTTGACTCTCAGGTTTATCTCAGGCTGGTCACAGGAGCGCACAGGAACCTGCTTTGGCCACGCGGCCGTCGTATGAGAACCGAGATTCGTGAACTGGGAGTCACCGATTGAGAAGCGTCCTACGCCGAACCTTGATGCGCAGAAGGGTCCTGGTGGTCCTTGTCATAGTGGCTGGGCTGCTTGGCGGATCGATCGTCTACGCCCAGGCCTCCAGGGTCACCACCACCTATCGCACCGCTCTGGTCACCTACGGCACGATCACCCAGACCATCGGCATGGCCGGCAACCTGCAACCCGTCAGCCAAGCCAACCTCAATTTCGCGTCGTCAGGCACGGTCCAGACCGTCTCGGTTCAGGTCGGGCAGACGGTCGCCGCCGGCGCGACCCTGGCTGCTCTTGATCCAACCCTCCTCTCAGCACAGTTGCTGCAGGCCCAGGCCACTCTTGCGTCGGCTCAGGCAAAGCTTGCCCAGGATCAGGCAGGGCCTTCTGCGTCGAGCCTCGCCTCAGGGCAGAACGCGGTCGCTTCGGCCCAGGTGTCGGTCAACAATGCTCAGACCAGCTACAACGACGCGGTCGCCATCAATGCCCCTGCCGTCGCCGCGGCGACGACGACGGTCAACGCGGACCAGGCGACCTTGAACACGGACCAGTCGGCGATGGCCGCCGCGTGTGTTGTAAACCCGTCGGTCGCCTGCACGAACGCCACCAACCTTGTCGGAACGGATCAGACCGCCTTGGCCACGGCCAAGAGCAATCTCGCGAAGGCCCAGCAGCCTGACGACCAGGCCGCCGCATCGCTCGCCTCCGCCCAGCAGCAGCTTGCCAGCGCCAGGAGCTCACTTGCCGCTCAGCAGGTCAGCGCGCCGGCGCCGACGATAGAGATGGACACGGCCCAGATCGAGATCGATCAAGTCAACGTCAACACTGTTCAGCATGAGCTGGACGGCGCAACCATCACCTCGCCGATCGGCGGTGTGGTCTCCCAGGTCAACATTGCCGCCGGCCAGAACGTCACCGGCGGAAGCAGCAGCGCGTCGTCCTCCAGCTATGCGATTGTCGTGTACACCCCGGGTTCGTACGAGATGACCGGCACGGTGAGCGACGCTCAGGTGAACCTGGTCGCCATCGGCCAGACCGTGCAGGTGACCCCCGCAGGTTCCACGCAGGCACTTTTGGGCAAGGTCACGTCGATCGCTCCCGCGGCCACCGTCACCTCAGGTGTCGCCAGCTTCGGTGTGACGGCGCAGCTCTCCGACGCCAGCAACGCGATCAAGCCGGGCACCTCCGCCACGGCGAGCATCGTTGTCAACCAGGTGGTCCACGTGCTTACCGTCCCAACCAGCTCGGTCCACACCACAGGCGCGGGCTCCACCGTGCTGGTGATGAGCAACGGCAGCCCCATTTCGGTCGCCATCCAGACTGGCGCTTCCGACCCCACCAGGACCGAGATCACAGCCGGCCTGAAGCTCAACCAGGTCGTGGTCATCGCGGTGATCACCAGCTCGGTTCCCAGCAGCGGTACCGGCACCGCTCTCGGCGCCGGGGGTACTCGGGGCGGCGGCGGTGGGGGTGGCACCTTCCGCGGCGGCGGTGGGTAGCGCCCGGTGGAAGACCTCATCCAACTTGAATCGATCAACAAGCTCTACGGATCGGGCGATGCCCAGGTCGTGGCGCTGAATGGATTCTCTCTCAACGTCGCAAGTGGCGAGATGCTGGCGGTCATGGGACCCTCCGGCTCGGGGAAGTCCACCCTCATGAACATTCTGGGGTGCCTGGACACGCCAACGTCCGGTCGCTACTGGTTCGCAGGCGAAGACGTGAGCCGGCTCAATGAGACGCGCCTGGCCCACGTGCGGAACAGGCGGATCGGCTTTGTCTTCCAGCAGTTCCACCTTCTGCCCAAGCTGTCAGCCTGGCGCAATGTGGAGCTTCCACTGCTCTACAGGAACGCGACCGACCGGCGTCGCCTCGCCCTGGAGGCGCTCGACCAGGTCGGCCTGACCAATCGAGTCAATCACCGGCCGACGCAACTTTCCGGAGGCCAGCAGCAGAGGGTAGCCATCGCTCGCGCCCTCGTCACCAATCCCGACCTCATCCTCGCCGACGAGCCGACCGGCAACCTCGACTCGGCCTCGAGTCGCGACGTGCTGGCGGTGCTCCGCGAGCTGAACGAGGAAGGGCGAACGATCATCATCATCACCCACGACCCGGAGGTCGCTCCGGTCGCCAAGCGCACGGTCCATCTGCGCGACGGCCGATTGGTCCAGGAGGCGGCGTGAGCCTGCTCCACACCATCGAGACCGGCCTGCGCAGCCTGCTCGGGCATCGCCTCCGATCCGTGCTCACCACGCTGGGGATCCTTTTCGGCGTGGCTGCCGTGATATCGACTGTGGGCATCGGGCAGGCCTCCTCCGACAGCGTGACCGCGAGCATCTCCTCACTGGGTACCAACCTGCTCACCATCTCGCCCGGCAGCACGTTTGCCGGAGGTATCTTCGGCGGCGGCGGCAGCGCCAACACGCTGACCATGTCCGACGTCACTGGGCTCGCCGATCACACGAACGCGCCGGACATCAGCGCCGTAGCTCCGGTTTCGCAGGCGCGTGAGTCTTTGGTCGACTCAGGAAGCAACTGGAGCACCACAGTTTCCGGCAGCACCCCCGACTGGCTGGCCGCGAACGCGCGCACCATGGCCGGCGGAACCTTCATCAGCTCGGCCGACGTGGCCAAACGCACCCAGGTCATCGTCCTTGGAGCGACGACCGCCTCCAACCTCGGCGCCTCGGTCGGCGACCTGGTGACGGTGAAGCAGATCCCGTTCACGGTGATCGGTATTCTGGCTTCGACCGGCGGTCAAGGTTTCGGCAACCCGGACGATCTCGCAGTGGTCCCAATCACGACGGCGCAAGACGAGCTCGTCGGCGGTGTCGGGTCGGTGCAGAGGATTCTGCTCAGCGCCACCAGCCAGTCGACCATCGGTTCCGCTTATCTCGAGGCTGACCAGATCCTGCTTCAGACTCATCACATCACCAACGCGTCGCAGGCCGATTTTTCAATTACGACCTCGACCCAGGTGTTGAGCACGGCGACGGCGGTGACGCAGACCTTGACGATCCTGCTGGCCAGCGTGGCTGCCATCTCGCTTCTCGTCGGAGGCATCGGGGTCATGAACATCATGCTGGTGTCAGTCACCGAGCGAACCAGCGAGATCGGTCTGCGCAAGGCACTGGGGGCGACACCGGGTGACCTCTTCAGGCAGTTCGTGATCGAGGCCGGCGTGCTTACGGCGGTGGGCGGACTGATCGGAGTGGGAACCGGTCTAGCGGCCGGTTACATCGTTCCGCGCACCGCCAACATCGCCGTGCATATCACTCCCCTGCCCGTCTTGATAGCGGTCGCCGTGGCGGTCGCGGTGGGCCTCGTCTTCGGTGTCTATCCCGCATTGAGAGCGGCGCGGCTGGCGCCCATTGACGCGCTGCGCGCTCAGTAACCAGACCAGGAGAGAGCATGAATCGAGCCAACCTTCCCGTCGGCATCGGATTAGTCGCCGCGGCGCTCGTCGTGGCCGCGTGCGGCAGCGCCGCCACCGCAGGCGTGGTGGCGACGTCACCGAGTCCTTCGGCCGGCGCCGGGTTTCGCGGCGGCGCGTCGGGCCAGCTGGTCCAGATCAACCCACAAACCCTGATCCTCACTGGTCCCAACGGCGACGTCACGGTCACCTACTCGAGCGCGACCACGGTGACCAAGACGTCGCTGGCGGCCCTCGCGGACATCGCGGTCGGAATGTGCGTAAACGCCACCGGCCAGAAGAACGCCAGCGGCGCCATCGTCGCCACCACGGTCACCGTGTCACCCGGCACGGCGAACGGTTGCCCTGTTCGCGCGATCCCGACACCGTCGCCCGGCGCGTCACCGCGTCCCAGCCCAAGCTTCAGCCCACCGCCAGGGTTCGCGAACAGGGCTTTCGCCAGCGGTCAGGTGACGGCGGTAAGCGGAACCTCGATGACCGTTCACACAGTTGCCTCAGGCGATGTGACCGTCGTCGTACCGTCCACCGCGACGGTGACTCGTAGCGCAGTCGTGAATCTCGCCGCCCTCCAGACCGGCCAGTGCCTGAGCGCCATCGGCCCCAAGGACTCATCCGGCAATGTCCAGGCGAACGCCCTTACCATCAC
>JBIOJB010000095.1:0-11124 GCA_044450465.1 Candidatus Dormibacterales bacterium
ACCTTGGCTGAGGCTCGAAACGTAACGCGCTACGGCCACTGAAACGGGTCGGCGGGGCCGTTCGTAGAGGATTCAGTTGACTTCGCGGCGGAAGATGATCACTAGATGCGGCTGACCTCCAACTTCGATCGGTGTCGTTGTCTAGAACTGACGGAGATCGCTGACACTGGGGCATTCCAATTCAGCAGAGGAGGAAGCCCAGTTGACCGAACGAGAACTATCCAGGGGAGCAGCTCGGCGACTCGCCATCATCCAGCACGTCGAGGAGGTTACGGGCAACGTCGCCATGACCTGCCGGTACTTCGGAATCTCACGGCACACGTTCTACTTCTGGCTGCGTAGGTATCAGCAGCTCGGGCCAGAAGGACTTCGCGAAAGGTCGCATCGGCCGCTGGTTAGCCCGCACGCGACCAAGGCCGAGGTGGTCGGCAAGATCATCCACCTGAGGCAGCATTACCACTTTGGTCCGGCCAAGATCGCCATGTATCTCAAGCGGTACCACGACGTCACTGTGAGCCCTTCCGGGATCTGGCGGATCCTGAAGCGAGCCAACCTGAACCGGTTGCCCGCTTCTCAGCGCTACCAGCGCCATCGCGAGCGGTGGAAGCGCTATGAGAAGCAACAGCCTGGCCACTCCGTTCAGATCGACGTCAAGTTCATCGAGCCTATCAAGGGAGTCCGCAAGAAGCACTACCAGTACACCGCGATCGATGACTGCACTCGTCTGCGCGTCCTGAGAATCTACGAGCGCCTGGACCAGAAGACGGCGATTAAGTTCGTGGACTATGTCCTCGAGCAGCTGCCATTCAAAGTTATGAAGGTCCAGACCGACAACGGATCCGAGTTCCAGGCCGGCTTCCACTGGCACCTCCTGGACAAAGGCATCCAACATGTCTACATCCGGCCGTCGACGCCGCGGCTCAACGGGAAGGTCGAGCGGTCTCACCGAATCGATGACGAAGAGTTCTACCGGCTGCTTGCCGGCGAGACCATCGACGACGCCCAGTTGTTCAACACCAAGCTCCACGAGTGGGAGCGCTTCTACAATTTCTCCCGACCACACGGCGCCCTCGGAGGTCAGACTCCCTATGAGCGCCTGCGGCAGTTGACCAGGCCCTCGGTGTAGGTGAACACCGTCAGTCATACACGAAATTGGCTCCGGACCAGGGATTCGAACCCTGAACCTTGCGGTTAACAGCCGCCTGCTCTACCGTTGAGCTAGTCCGGAACGGGTCGATCGAATTCTAGGTGGTTCGGTTCGACGCCCGACAGACTCAGGTTGAACCGACGCTTGTGAGACGACTGCCGCGCGGTCTCACGATCGAGGGCGATGATTTAGCCGGACAGCGAGTCCAGGGAGACTGATTAAGTGATCAACGGGGCTCACGCGATCATCTACAGCCAGGATGCCGGGGCGGATCGGGCGTTCTTCAAAGACGTGCTCGGACTCGACTACGTCGACGCCGGTGACGGCTGGCTGATCTTTGCCCTTCCGCCCGCCGAAGTCGCCGTCCATCCCGACGAGCCCGGCAAACCAGGGCACGAGCTCTTTCTCCTCTGCGACGACGTCGATGCCGTTGTGAAGGACCTGACCAACCGAGGCATCGCTGTCGAACCGAAGCTGTACGACGAACGCTGGGGGCGCCTGGCGTTCATCCGGCTGCCTGGCGGCGCCAGGCTCGGGATCTACCAGCCCCGAAACCCGCGCCCGTTCGCGCCGATCGACCCGCGGTAAAACCAGAGCCGCGACACTCGATCGCCCCCTTCCGGTCAGCCTTCGGTGCAAGCGCTCCAGTTTCTTGCCACTGTGACCTGTGCGATCAGCTCTGGATGACGACCTCTCGAAATGTCGACCGCACGTCCACCTCGAGCTGAAGGCCCTGGACTGGAGGGTGCGACGGGAACCAGTGGACCCCTCGCAATCCACCGTTCCCGGCCAGGAGTTGAGGGGTGTCGAGGATCTGACTCACCACGCCCGCAGCAGCGTAGACGTAGGTCGCCGTGGCCTGCTCCCACGAAACGCCCAGTTCCTCCAGTCGACCGGACGCGGTTCTGATGATCGAGTCCAGCATGGCGGATGGTGTGCCCGGTTCAGTCTCGGGGATGCCGGACAGCACGAACGACGGTCGATCAAGACGTTCTGGGAATGAGTAGCAGAACGCGTAGACGCTCGGCTCGGAGACCCCTCCGTCGATGGGGGCCACGTTCGTGCGAGCTGCGGGGATCAGACCATTAACCCTGAGTCCGAACGTCTCCAGAAGAGACACGTACCTCTTGTTGAAGCTGTCGAATTCCGCTTGGGTAAGCGCCTGAGGAATCCGAAGCTCGATCCCGGCTATTGCCTTCACGGGCCGACCGGCCGTCTCCACGTGCTCGCTCGCGGCCGCCAGTCCTTGCTCAAGCGCCAGGGGCCGCTCGAACCGGGCGCGCACGACGCCAAGGCCCGGGTCGGCGACGATGCCTCCGGAAAAGGGCCGTCCCGGGGCAGCGAGAAATCTGTAGCCGCCCTCGAGGTTGTGTGTCAGCGACGCTGCCGGCGCCATCCCCGACGATTATCGAGGGTATCCAACCTCTCCTGTCGCGCGCGCGCGTCTACTTATATCTTATATCTATTGCCAGAGGCCGATCGGGATCCAGGAAGCTCCCGGCTCACCGCGGCCGGCGGGCCAGGAACACCTCACGCATCTGGGCACTGCGAACCGCCCTCGGTTGAAAACCGACCTTTCGGAGCTGTGTGAGCCACACCGAGCGCGCAAACAGACCATAGATGTGGCGCTCGTGCACGACTCGCATCGCTCCGTTGTCATCGCGGACCAGGATTCCGAAGTCGACCAGGATCTCGGTGTCAGCTGGATCCGGATCCGTGATCCACTGCACGAATCGCACTCCGCCCCGGCCCGAATCGCTCCCGCCGTGATCGGTGCGGGGAACAAAGCTCTCGCGCACGTCATCTGGCACGAAGAGAGCCACGCCTCCCGGGCGGCAGTGCTCGAATGCCGTCTTCATGGCCGCGCCGAGATCCGCGACGTTCGTCATGTGGCAGATCGCGTCGTGGACGAACACCGCATCGAAGGATCGGCCCAACTGAACGGTCCGGATGTCTCCTTCAACGTGTTCGCACTCGGGATTGAGCGCTCTGCTCAGGGCCAGCATTTGCGGAGACAGATCCACCAGCGTCATCTCAAAGTGGGCCTTGAGATGAGAGGCGCTGTTTCCTCCGCCAGAGCCAAGCTCGAGCACCGTTCTCGGCGGTGGATCGCAGGACTTCTTGAGGAGGCGGACGAGGAGGTTGGTCTCTTTCCGGTACTCCTCGGGGCTGCAGAACATGGGCCACAACTCTGCGAACTCGCTGTAGAGCTTCATCGACGCTTCCTGGAGCTGATGCGCAAAAGATAGCGTGCCGCGGTCGAGACCCTGGGCCTCACCCGATGCCGCGCAGGAACGCTCTGACCCAGCGCTCGGCGGAGAACTCGCCGCTTGAGAGCTCCTTCCAGGTGATTTGCGTGCCTGGAGCCGCGGGCTCGCCTCCGAAGACCTCGTCGACGATCGCCCTTGGCGAGAGGCCGCGCGCGCGAGCATCCTGAATCCGGCCTGAGACGCCCTCCAGGTAATCGAGCTGGTCGCGCAGGAAGGGCTCCGGATTGGCGATGAGGGATCGATGACTGGTGGCCAGTGCAGCGGGCTGAAGGTCGAGGAGAGCACGCAGCGTCGCCATCATCGCCCACGGGTCCTCACCCGGCATCGCGATGCTCTGCCTGCGCCGCAGCGCCACGTCGCCCGAGAAGAGCCAACCGCTGGGCTCGTGCAAATACCCGAGCTGGTCGGGCGAGTGGCCGGGGAGGCGAAGAGGGCGCAGAGGAAGGCCCTCGGGTGGGTGGAGCGTGACCGGCTCGATCTGGCCCCAGTTGGCGGCCCGGTATGCGGGGATGTGCACCGGCCGGCGCAGGCGGGAGGCCGTGGCGCGGCTGCCGAACAGCGGAACACCGAGGCGTGCCAGCGTGGCCGCACCGGCGGAATGGTCCTCGTGCCAGTGGCCGATGACGGCAGCCTCGAGCCGACGTCCGCGCAACCATCGGGTGAGCTCGTCGACGGTGTGCGCGCCGCCGGTGTCGACCAGGATGCCGTCCACGTACCAGGCCGCCACCCGGTCGAAGTGCTCCGGCCGAACGCTGAGCCTGAGCTCCACCGCAGGACCGCCGTGGTCGATCGCCTCCAGCACCGCCGTCCCATTGTCCGCTGGTCCGTCATCCGCAACCAGCAGTGGACGTAGCCCGAGTCTGCCCAATAACCGAGGTGCAGATCAGCGCGGGGCCGGACGGGTCGGGGTGGCCCGATCGCCGTGGGACCAAGGACTCTTTAGCTCGAGCCTCCCCACCGCCACAGTAGCGATGGAGGAGGTGTGCCTAGGTAAATGAGGATCCCAAAGGTGCTTCGTAACCTGACCCGCCGCAAGCTGCGCAGTTCGCTCACCATCTCGGGGATCGTGATCGGCATCTTCGCGCTCACCGCGATGGGCGCGATGGCCGAGCATTTCAACGCGCTGCTCGATGGTGGCGTCAAGTACTACGCGACCAACATCCAGGTCGCCGCCGACCCGGGCGGCCTTGTATCGCTGTCGAAGGCGTCCGAGATCCAGGCGGTTCCGGGAGTTGCGTCCGTCACCCCGGCCGTGATGATCATGGCCAAGCCAGGCTCGACGAACGTGATCAACTTCGGCGTGCCCGACTACATCTCGAACCAGACGCCTCAACGCGCCGATTCGCCCATCAAGCTGACGTACGCCTCCGGGCACGAATTGTCGGGAACCTCGAGCGGTGAGGTCGTGCTCGGCTCATCGTTCGCGCAGGAGTTCCGCAAGAAGGTGGGCGACACGATCGCGCTGCCGATCAAGCCCAAGGACGCCAAACCAGAGTTCATCCAGCACACGTTTACGGTGGTGGGAATTCTGAACCCGACGCTGACGGCGCCCGACAACGGGTCGTTCGTGACGCTCTCCGACGCTGAGCAGCTTCTCGGCGACCAGCTCTCGCCTGAAGTGCGAGACAAGGTGAACATCTACTCGATGGCCACGTCGTTCATCGTCTACGGCGTGCCGGGCCAGAATCTCGATCAGCTGGCCGACCGGATCACGTCCTCCGTGGCCGGCGTCAAGGCCACCCGGCCGAGCGACCTGGTCGACAACTTCAAGTCTGGGGGCGCGTTGTTCACCCTCATCACCACTGGAGCCGCGGTGCTCGCGCTGGTGATCGGAGGGCTCTCCGTGGCCAACACGATGATCATGGCGGTGACCGAACGCGTCAGGGAGATCGGCCTGAAGAAGGCGCTGGGTGCGCATACGGGTCAGATCCTGCGCGAGTTTCTCTTCGAATCGATAGCGATGGGTTTGATCGGAGGTGCGATCGGCTTCGGCCTCGGGGTCATCGCGACCATCGTCGGCAACTCGGCGGCCAGCTCCCAGAGCGCCCAGATGTTCCTGGTCACGCCGACACTTGCAGTGATTGCGTTCGGGTTCGCCCTGGCCCTTGCCGCGGTGGCCGGAGTGATACCCGCCCTCCGGGCCGCGCGGTTGGACCCGGTGGCTGCATTGAGGACTATGTGAGATGGCAGATCTGAATCTCATCACTCTGGCGAAGCACTATCAGCAGGGTCCGAGCCTGGTTCGCGCTCTGGACGGCGTGGACCTCGAGATCGGCGCTGGTCAGCTCGTATCGATCGTCGGAAGGTCAGGGAGCGGCAAAACGACATTGCTCGATCTGGTCGGGCTTCTGTCGCGGCCGACTTCGGGCAAGGTGATGCTGGATGGGGTCGACACAGCCCTACTGGGAGACGGAAAGCTCGCCGACCTTCGTGGCCAGCGGATTGGATTCGTCTTCCAGGAGTACAACCTCCTGCCAACGCTTGACCTCCTCGAGAACGTGATGCTCCCACTCGATTACGCAAAGCCCAACGTCAAGGATCCGCGGAAGCGGGCTCTCGACCTCATCGAGATGGTCGGACTCTCCAAGCGGCTGGGACACTACCCGAGGCAGCTGTCGGGCGGCGAACAGCAGCGAGTCGCGATCGCGCGCGCGTTCGTGAACCAGCCGTCCATCGTGCTCGCCGACGAGCCCACCGGTGCTGTGGACACGCAGACCGCGGCGGAATTGATAGCCGTCATCAAGAGGCTCAACCGGGAGGAGGACGTGACTTTCATGGTGGCGACTCACGACCTGGAGCTGGCCGCCCAGACGGATCGAATCATCCGCCTCAGCGACGGTCGGGTCATGAAAGACGAGCTGGCGCCGTTCCGGGTAGCGGCCTGAAAGGAATCCGGCTTCGCACCGCTCTGGTGCGAAGCCGGTCCCTGAGCGACTCAAACGGGTTCGGTTGGACTAGTCCTCTCCGAACAACGGGGACATGGACGGCACGACCTTGTCGCAGGCGTGCGCCAGGCAGTGCAGGCGGAATGCCGCTTCCATCGTCCGCAGCAGCGAGTAGTGGTTGTAGGCCGTGTTGTCGACGACGTGAGTCCTGCCGTCGTCAGAGTGGTTGCGGATCACGATGGTGACGACGTGGCCGCCGCCGGGGTTGGCGCCGCAGCACCCGGTCCCGAGCTGACCCTGGTCCGAGAAGTCATCCTCGTCCCAGGTGATCACGATGGCGTTGTTGCCATGCTCCCAGACCTCCGACGACATGATCTGGCTGACGGTCGAGCCGACATACGCGTCGCCGAGAGCGATGAGCGGGGTGGTGCCGCATCCACCGGTTCCGTGCATGTCATAGCACTGGTTCGGCACGATCAGGCTGTAGTTCGCCAGGTGTCCGGATCCCAGGTCGGTCGCGAGCTGAGTGTCCGGCACCATGTTGGCCAGCGCACCCTGCGTGCCCGTGAAGTTGACAAACGGATTGTGCTTGGAGGCGTAAAGGGCGACCGCGTTGCTCGGTGACTTGAACGTGTACGGGCCGTTGGCGTTCGGGCCCTCGGTCACCACGGGTCCGACGATCGCCGGCAGGCTCTGGAAGTAGCCCTTCCAGGTCTTGTGGGCCGCCGTCAGCTGATCGGCGAGGGTCGGGGCGTTGACCGTATGGTCGACGGTCGTCCCGCCACAGTTCCAGTTAGCGGGCTTGCTGGCGAGGGCGGGCGTGCAGTAGAACTGGTTGTCGTCCTGAACCCCGAAGTAGCTACCCGCAACAGCGGCCATATAGTTGGGCTCGCTGGGATGGGTGACCCCGTAGTAGTTGGTGGCCAGCCCATACTTGCCCGCCAGCGCATTGATCTGCGGGGCGAGCGAGCTCCCGATGATCGTTCCGTACGACTGGTTCTCCATCATGATCTCGACGATGTGCTGGTAGCGTGGGATCTCCGAACTCCTGTCGCTCGCTGATCCGACGCCCGGTGTCGCCATCCAGGCCACACCCGCCATCGCCATCGCGCCGATAGCCAGACGCTTGAGCCGCATGTGCAGAATCCTCCTTCGCACTTGCCGGTTTCCCCACGGGCCCTGCGCAAGCGTGCAGTGCTGCCCGGCCCTCCTGACGCTAGGGCCGAAAGGTCAAGAGAGGGTGAGCGGCAGTCGAAGGATTGGTTAAAGGTCCAGACGCCCTGAAGGACAGGCGACGATCCGGGTACCGTGCAAGTGCGCCAGGGATAATGCAGGAGACTCGGGATGGCTGAAGGGGTTAGGGGCCGGCAGAACGCCTACTTTGGCTATGGATTCGCGATCCTCGCCGCAGTGATCAGCGGCGTGTCCGTCTACGTCAACAGCCTCGGCGTGAGCAAGTTCTCCGACCCTGTGCTCTACACCGCGCTGAAGGACGGTGTGGTCGGAGTCATCCTGTTCTTACCGCTGCTGGTTTCATCCGGGTGGCGGGCCGAGTACCGGCGCCTCTCCGCGAAGACCTGGGCGTGGATGATCGCCCTGGCCCTGACGGGCGGCAGCATACCGTTCGCCCTGTTCTTCTCCGGCTTGAAGCTGACAACCGCGGCCACCGGCGCGGTGCTCAACCACTTCCAGTTCGTGCTCGTCGCAATCTTCGCTGTGATCTTCCTCAAGGAGCGCATCCGGCCTGCGCTCTGGGCCGGCTTCGCGGTGCTTCTGCTCGGCACCATGCTCGGAACAAGCCTTGGCGCGCTGAAATGGAATGAAGGCGCAGGGCTCATCCTCGCCTCGACGGTTCTGTTCGCCATCGACTTCGTGATCGCCAAGCACCTGCTCAAAGGCCTCTCGACCCTGATGGTCATGACGGCGCGCATGAGCCTGGGAACGGCGATCCTTTTCGCGTACCTCGCCGCGATCGGCCATTTGGGGCAGATCGGCCACCTCAAGACGGCGCAGGTGCAGTTCATGCTGCTGACCGGGCTGATCCTGCTGGCCTTCGTGGTCTGCACGTTCACCGCCATCCGGCACGCGTCGGTTTCAGCTGTGCTTGCGATCGGCGCCGCGTCCCCGATCATCACCACGCTGATTCAGGTTGGGGCTGCGGGCAAGGTCAATCTGGCGCCGGCCGACGTGGTCGGGTTGCTGGTGCTTGGGCTCGCCGTGGTCGTGATCCTGGTCGCCGGCATCCGGCAGGATTCGAAGCCGGCCCCGTCCCCACCGGTGACCGCGAGCGTGCCGGCGTGAGCCTTGCCGGCGCGCTGACCTTCGGGCGGTATGCTTCCCACCGAACCAGCTGGGCTACTGCGGGCCGGACGACAGCGCCGCGCTGTTTCATTACGTGTCGGAAAAGACGCCCGACGAGGGGTTGATCGAGCTGGAGCGCCGCTTCGAGGGGGCCTACCCGTATCTCTGCCTAATCGCGCAGTCCAACGGGATCGCCGACCCGTTTGACGAGCGGGTGGTCGATGCGTACTGGATCGGCAACAGCCTGCTGGACGGGGTCGAGACCAGGGCGCTTCACGATTCGATGAACGAGAGATTCGGTGCCAGGATGAAGCCGACCGACCTCAGATGGCTCATGACCAAGATCGGAGCCGCCCGGCCCCACCACAACTTTCACGTATTCGACATCTACGTCCGGACGGGCCTGATGCGGGACGACACGGCGACGGTGGCTGTCAGCGCGATGGACAGCTGCCGGATCAGCTGGGGCACCGTGCGCGCGGTGGAGGGATCGGAGCTGGTGGTCGAGCGCACGGAGCTCGTGTACGCGAGCGGAAAGCTGGGGTTGACCGAGCCGCGCGTGGCACGTGTGGCCCGCCAGCGCGATGGCCAGGGATTCGTGGACGACGTCAAGCCGGGTGCGGTCGTCTCGATTCACTGGAGCTGGGCATGTGACGTGCTCACGGCTGACGAGCTGGCGCGCCTCAAGAGTGCGACCGAACGCTGCCTGGCCCTGGCGAACCAGACGATATAACCTCGGGCATGCCCGTCCGCTGAGCTCGGCGCCGGTGTTGGCTTCCGGGGGACGCTCGTTGGTCAAACGGCGGGCCGAAAGACCCTAAGGCTCGCTCCAGCCGGATCCAATACTGGGCCCAACTGGCTGAAGCCGCGATGCATTTGATCCTAAACGGCCGAGCTCTGGACCTCGATGCGAGATCGGGAGCCACCATCCTCGACGTGCTCCGCGAGGAGTGCGGAATCACCTCGGTGAAGGACGGCTGCGCGCCCGAGGGCATGTGCGGTGCCTGCACGGTTCTGATCGACGGCCACGCGGTCGTCTCGTGCGCACAGCCGGCCGCCCACATGGAAGGCAAGAGCGTTGTCACCCAGGAAGGCCTCACTCCCGACGAGCGCGCGATGTGGGCCGGCTGTTTCGTGGCCGCCGGTGCCTCGCAGTGCGGCTTCTGCTCGCCGGGCATCGTGATGAAGGCCGAGGCCCTCCTGGCCAAGGATCCCGATCCGTCGCGGGAGCGCATTCTCAAGTCGCTGGCCGGGAACCTCTGTCGCTGCACCGGTTACGCCAAGATCGTCGACGCCATCACGCTCGCCGCGGCCGCCAAACGAGGCCAGGGCATGCCGGAGATCGACTACAGCGGGGCGGTGGGATCGCGCTCGGCCCGATATGGCGGCTCCCAGCTGGCGCTGGGCGACCACCAGTACATCAACGACATGAAGGTCCCAGGCATGCTCCATGCCGCGATCCGGTTCTCCGATCATCCGCGCGCGCGGGTGCTCGCGATCGATGTGAGCGCCGCGCGCAAGCATCCGGGGGTGGTCGCGGTCTTGACGGCTGCCGACGTGCCAGGGCAGCGCGAGCAGGGCACTCTGATCAGCGACTGGCCGCAGCTCGTGGCCGAAGGCGAGGAGACCCGCTATGTGGGGGACGTCCTCGCCCTGGTCGCGGCCGAGACGCGCGCCGCCGCTCGTGAAGCCGCCGCATCCGTGCGTGTCGACTACGAGGTGCTCGAGCCGGTCACCGATCCGATGCGCGCCCTAGAGGCCGGCGCGCCGAAGGTCCATTCGGGTGGCAACCTGCTCGACACCTCCGCGTACAGGCGTGGTGACGTCGACGCCGCGCTAGCTTCGGCGGCGTACGTCGAGACCGAGACCTTCCAGACGCAGTTCATCGAGCACGCATTCCTCGAACCGGAATCGTCGCTTGCAATCCCCACCGAGGACGGCGGCATCCACTTCTACTCGCAGGGCCAGGGCATCTGGGACGATCGCCGGCAGGTCGCCTCGTTCCTCGGCCTCCCGCCCGAGCGGGTGCGCGCGACTCAGGTCTCGAGTGGCGGGGCCTTCGGCGCGAAGGAAGACCTGAACGTGCAGGGTCACGCGTCTCTCCTGGCGCTGTTCACGGGCCGGCCGGTGCACCTGACCCTTTCGCGCGCGGAGAGCATCCGCTTTCACGTCAAGCGCCACCCGCTGACCATGACGTACACGGTCGGGTGCGACGCCCTGGGCAAGCTGGTCGCAGTCCGCGCTCGCATCGTCGGCGACACCGGCGCTTACGCAAGCGTTGGGGCCAAGGTGCTCGAGCGGGCGGCGGGTCACGCATGCGGGCCCTACGAGGTTCCGAACGTCGACGTGGCGGCGCGCGCGGTATACACCAACAACCCGCCGGCCGGCGCGATGCGCGGCTTCGGCGTGAACCAGGTCACGTTCGCGATGGACGGCATGCTCGACCGGCTGGCGAAAAGAGTCGGGATCGACGGGTGGGACATCCGCTGGCTCAACGCCCTCGAGGTGGGGGGCACGTTCG
>JBIOJB010000096.1:0-10970 GCA_044450465.1 Candidatus Dormibacterales bacterium
CACCGCGACGGTGACCCGGTCGGAGCTGGAACGGGCCCTCCGGGACGGGAAAGCGTGAGGCCTCTCCTTGGGGTCGGGGGTCGGAGTGAGCCATGAGTGCGCGCGTCGTCGGTCTCATCCCGGCCCGGTACGCCTCGAAGCGCTTCCCGGGCAAGGCCCTGGCGGATCTCTGTGGCAAGCCGCTCCTCCAGCACGTGGTGGAGCGGTCGGCCCAGGCCCGCAGCCTGTCAGCCGTCGTGGTGGCCACCGACGATCCACGGATTGCCGACGCCGTCCGGGCATTCGGCGGGAAGGTCGAGATGACGGCCGCGAGCCACCCGTCGGGCACGGATCGCATCGCCGAGGTCGCCCGGAATCTCGGCTGCGACCTGGTGGTGAACATCCAGGGGGACGAGCCGCTGATCGTGCCGGCCGAGATCGACGCGGCCGTGGCCCCGCTGCTCGCCGATCCCACGGTCCCGATGGGAACGCTGGCCTGTCCACTGCCGATGGAGCAGGCGAGGGACCCCAACGCGGTCAAGGTGGTCGTCGGGGTGAGCGGGTTCGCCCTCTACTTCTCCCGGTCCCCCATCCCGTACCTCCGGGACGGGCACGCCGGCGGCGCCAGCCCGTACCTTCTCCACATCGGCCTCTACGTGTATCGGCGGGACGTGCTGTTGCGCCTGGCCGGTCTGCCGCCCACGCCGCTGGAGGAACGGGAGCGGCTGGAGCAACTGCGGGCCCTGGAGCACGGGATCCGGATCCGGGTGGTGATGACCGACCATCCCAGCATCGGCGTGGACACGCCCGAGGATCTGGAACGCGTGCGCCGGATGATGATCGGGTAATCCAATGCGGAATTCGGAACACCCAAAGGGTGCCCGAATGCGGAATGATTGCGCGAAACGGAGCGTTCGGCGCTTTGGTTCATTCCACATTCCGCATTCGCCATTCCGCATTTGACATGGAGGGTTCATGGACACCAAGTTCATCTTCGTGACCGGCGGAGTTCTCTCGTCCCTGGGGAAGGGCTTGGCCTCGGCGTCCATCGGCTGCCTGCTGGAGAGCCGGGGATTCCGGGTCACGCTGCTGAAGTGCGATCCGTATGTCAACGTGGATCCCGGAACCATGAGCCCCTTCCAGCACGGAGAGGTCTTCGTGACCGACGACGGTGCGGAGACGGACCTGGACTTGGGCCACTACGAGCGCTTCACGGAGGCCCGCCTGACCAAGGACAACAACATCACCACCGGGCAGATTTACTTCTCGGTGATCACCAAGGAGCGGCGGGGCGACTACCTGGGGGGGACCGTCCAGGTCATCCCCCACATTACCGACGAGATCAAGCGCGGCATCCTGCGGGTCGGGAAGGACGTGGACGTGGTCATCGTGGAGATCGGCGGCACCGTGGGAGACATCGAAGGCCTGCCGTTCCTGGAGGCCATCCGGCAGCTCAAGGCGGACCTGGGGCGTGAGAACACTCTCTACGTTCACCTGAGCCTGGTGCCCTTCATTACCGCCGCGGGCGAGCTGAAGTCCAAACCGACGCAGCACTCGGTCAAGGAGCTCCTGGAGATCGGAATCCAGCCCGACATCTTGCTCTGCCGGGCGGACCGGGACCTGCCCAAGGAGCTGAAGAAGAAGATCGCCCTCTTCTGCAACGTCTCGGAGAGAGCCGTCATCACCGCCAAGGACGTGAGCACGATCTACGAGGTGCCCCTGGTCCTGCACCGCGAGGGACTGGATGAGAACGTGGTCCGGATGCTGGGCCTGCCGGAGGGCCCCCAGGATCTGTCGGGGTGGCGGAAGGTGGTCCACACCATCGCGCAGCCGTCCCAGCGGGTCACCATCGCGGTGGTGGGAAAGTACCTGGAGCTGCGGGACGCCTACAAGAGCCTGAACGAGGCCATCGCTCACGGGGGGATCGCCAACGACTGCCAGGTGACCATCAAACCGGTGGACGCGGAGAAGATCGACCGGGACGGTCCCAAGGATCACCTGCATGACGTGGCGGGCGTCCTGGTGCCCGGGGGCTTCGGCTCCCGCGGCATCGAGGGGAAGATCTCCGCCATCAATTACGCCCGGGAGGAGCTGGTCCCATTCTTCGGAATCTGCCTGGGGATGCAGTGCGCCGTGATCGAGTTCGCGCGGCACGTGTGCGGCTTGAGTGGCGCGAACAGCCGCGAATTCGACCCGCACACGCCCCATCCCGTGATCGACCTCCTGCCGGATCAGCGGGGGGTCGTGAACCTGGGCGGGACGATGCGGTTGGGTGCGTACCCCTGCCGGCTCATCAAGCCCTCCAAGGCGAGTGAGGCCTACGACGCGCAGGAAATCTCGGAGCGGCACCGGCACCGGTATGAGGTAAACAACGAGTACCGCACCGTCCTGGAAGAGCACGGCGTTCTATTGAGCGGGTTCTCCCCGGACGGCAGCCTGGTGGAGATGATCGAGCTGCCTCACCACCCGTGGTTCGTGGGAGGCCAGTTCCATCCCGAGTTCAAGTCGCGGCCGCGGCGTCCCCACCCCCTGTTCCGCGAGTTCATCAGGGCGGCGCTGGCGTACCAGGAAACGGGCGTGCGCGAGCGAAAGGGGCAGGCGTGAGGCGAGTGCGGAACGCCCAGAGGGTGCCCGACCACCCAAAGGGTAGCCGAATGCGGAATCGACGTTCGGGATGCGATCTTCGAAATTCGTTCCTCGATGACAGCAGGATGGCAGAAGTGAGAGTGTATTCGATGTGGACCGGGGGCGGAAGCCTGCCGTCACTCGATGTACACGTTTCACCGGCGGTCGAGGCGACCGCCATCGAGCTCCCCGGCCCGCCCGGGCTAGCATGACGCGGTATCTGCGCCTCCTGCGGTACGCCGTCCCCTATCGGGGTCGGATCGTGACCTCGATCGGCTGTCTCCTGGTCGTCTCGCTCCTCGACGCGGTCACGGTGGCCTCGCTCCAGCCGGTCTTCGACGGCCTGTTCGGGGGCGAGGCGAACCGTCAGATGCTCAGCCTGCCGCGGGCGCTCCAGCCGCTCCTGGGGAACTGGGCGGCTCAGGCCCAGCAGTTCATGCGGGCACACCAGATGAGCGTCCTCACCTTCCTGGCGTGGTTCCTGCTCGCGGTGCTCATTGCCAAGGCCCTGGTCGGCTACGTCAGCGTCTACCTCATGAAATACGTGGCCGAACGGGTGATGACGGACGTGCGGGACGAGCTGTACGGTCACCTCCACTCGCTGTCCCTGGGATTCTTTCTGCGCAAGAATACGGGCGAGATCATCTCCCGGGTGACGACCGACGTGGATGCCCTGGGCGCTTCCGTGACCGACCTCTTCCGGAATGCGCTGCGGGAGCCGTTCACCATCGTGGGTCTCATCGCGGTCCTCTTCCTGATCCACTGGCAACTGGCGCTGGTCTCGCTGGTCATCTTCCCCATGACGGTGATCCCCATCATCAAGTTCGGGCAGAAGATCCGCCGCCGGGGCACCCGGGTGCTGGAGCGGCGGGCAGAGCTGTCCACCGTGTTGCAGGAGGGCATCACCGGCATCCGCATCGTCCAGGCCTTCGGCATGGAGGAGTACGAGCGCCAGCGGTTCCGCGCCAAGAACCGCGAGCTGTTCCAGGCCATCCTGCGCATCGTACGGGTGGATGCGCTCTCCTCGCCGGTGATGGAGATCCTGGAGGCGGTGGGGATCGTGGTCGCCGTGTGGTTGGGCGGCTGGCTGGTGTTCCGCAGGGAACTCAGCCCCGGCGCCTTCATGGGCTTCCTGGGGGCGCTGGCCTCGCTGTACGTCCCCATCAAGCGCCTGAGCGCCGTGAACAACAACATCCAGCGCGGGATGGCGGGCGTCACACGCGTGTTCGAGGTCCTGGACCAGCGGGCCGAGGTAGCGGACCGGCCGGGGGCCCGCGTCCTGCCGCCGGTGAAAGAAACGGTGACCTTCGAGCGCGTGGGCTTCGCCTACGAGCCGGGCCGCTTCATCCTGCGGGACATTCACTTCCAGACGAAGATGGGGGAGATCGTGGCCATCGTGGGCGCCAGCGGCGCGGGGAAGAGCACGCTGGTGAACCTGTTGCCGCGGTTTTTCGATCCCACGGAGGGCCGGATCCTGCTGGATGGCGTGGACCTGCGGGACGTGACGCTCGCCTCCCTCCGGGCGCAGATCGGCATGGTGACGCAGGACACGATTCTCTTCGACGACACCGTCGCCGACAACATCGCCTACGGCCGGTCGGCGCAATGCGACCCCGCCCGGATCCGGGAGGCGGCGCGGCTGGCGAATGCCGACGAGTTCATCCGCGACTTGCCCGACGGGTACGCGACGCGGATCGGTGAGAAGGGCGTCCGGCTCTCCGGCGGGCAGAAGCAGCGGATCGCGATCGCCCGCGCCATCCTCAAAGACCCGCCCATCCTCATCCTGGACGAGGCGACCTCGGCGTTGGATGCGGAGGCGGAGCGTCTGGTGCAGGAGGCGCTGGAGCGCCTGATGCGGAACCGGACGACCTTCGTCATCGCCCACCGGCTCTCCACGGTGATCCAGGCGGACAAGATCGTGGTGCTGGAGGATGGACGCCTGGCCGAGATGGGCACCCATCCCGAGCTGATCGCCGCCCGGGCTGCCTACTCCCGCCTCTATCAGAACCAGCTGCAGCGGGCGTGAGAGTGTGGTCGGCCCCCAGCGGACCGGCTTGGCGGACTGCCGTGGAATCCGCCCGGCGGTGTCGGTGAGCCTCGAGCGCTACCCCATGCGGCAAGATCTATCCGATGGTGATCGCCGTCACCGCGTTTGCCGGATCGTGGGAGCGCGCACTGACTCTCCAAGAAGTGTTCCGCCATTTCCGCGTGAAGAATCGGACGCCGTATCGGATCCTCTTGCTGCGCGACGGCCACTTGAAGTCGAGAGCAGTTGATCGGTATGTTGATTGGCGGACGCGTGCCTCGGGCATCCTGAGGAATCATGTGCGGCATAGCAGGTTACATTAGCGACAAGCCCTTCGACGACGGTGTTCTCGATGCCATGACGCGAGCATTGCGACACCGCGGGCCGGATGCCGAAGGCTTTCTCCGTCGGAGCCCGGCGCACCTCGGCCACCGGCGCCTCTCCATCATCGACGTAGCCGGCAGCGCGCAGCCGATCTTCAACGAGGATCGTTCGCTGGCGATCATCTTCAACGGCGAGATCTACAACTATCAGGCGCTGCGCAGGGCGCTGCTGGAAGCGGGTCATCGGTTTTGCACCCGTGGCGACACCGAGGTTCTCGTGCACGCCTACGAGCAGTACGGCACGCGCATGCTCGAGAAGCTTCACGGCATGTTCGCGTTCGCGATCTGGGATGCGAAGCGGCGATCGCTGTTCCTCGCACGCGATCAGGTCGGCGTGAAGCCCCTGTACTACTACTGGGATGGCAGCCTCTTCGCGTTCGGCTCCGAGCTGAAGTCCATCCTCGCGCATCCCTCGATGAAGCGTGAAATCGATCTGGAAGCGGTGAACCTGTTCCTGGAGTGCCAGTACATCCCCGCACCTCGGACCATTTACACTCGAGTGCGGAAGCTTCCGCCCGCCCATGGACTGCTGCTCGAAGGCGGCAAGCTCAGGGAGTTCGGCTACTGGATGCCCGACTACTCGGAAAAGATCGACTGCAGCGAGGCAGAGGCGGTCGCGCTCGTGGAAAGCGAGCTGAGGAAGTCGGTGGAGTCGATGCTGATGTCGGAAGTCCCTCTCGGGGCGTTCGTGAGCGGGGGTGTGGACTCGGGTTTGGTGGCCGCGCTCATGACCGATTGTCTGCGCAATCCGGTGGAAACGTTCAACCTCGGGTTCGAAGGGGACACGTTGCAGAGCGAGCACGAGGAGGCGGCTGTGGTCGCCAGGCACATCGGCAGCAATCACCATGCGCTCATGATCGAGCCCCGGACCGTGCTGTCCGGCATGGATCGATGGGTCGAGATCTTCGACGAGCCCTTCGGCGACCAGGCGGCATTGCCCACCATGCTGCTGTCCGAGTTCGCTCGCCGGCACGTGACCGTCGTGCTGACGGGCGAAGGGGCAGATGAAGTGTTCAGCGGCTATAACAACTACGGCAAGCGCGCCCGCGATGAGCGCATCACGCGGATTCTCGGCGCGCCCTGGTCGCCGCTGCGGGCCGTGATTCCCTTGCTGCCGGCGGTGCTGCGCAAGGACCGGCTGATCAAGGCGGCCTCGCGGCCGGTCGCCGAGCGCTACGTCACCATCCCGAACATATTCGACGAGGCAGTGCGCCCGAGCCTTTATTCGGACGCGTTCCGGCGCGCGACGCGCGAGCGGCTTGCGACCTATGCAGCCCGATTCTTCGATGAATGCAATTCGGCCGACTACCTCGATCGGATCATGTACGTGGACACGCGCCTTTGGCTGCCGGATGATCTGCTCACCAAGGTCGATCGGTCCACCATGGCCCACTCACTCGAGGCCCGGGTTCCATACCTCGATCACGGTTTCATCGGGGCGTGCGCGCGGCTGAAGCCGCAGTTGAAGCAGCTGAAGGCGGGGTGGACGCCGACCGGGAAGACCGAGAAGTACGTTCTGAAGAAACTCGCGGAGAAGTATCTTCCGCGTGAGATCGTTCATCGCGACAAGCAGGGCTTCGTCATGCCCCTGAGGCAGTGGCTGGACGGCGGGCTGAAGCCTCTGGTGGAGGAAAGCCTCGGACCGTCCGGGCTCGCAAAACGAAATGTGTTGCGGCTCGAGGCTCTGGAGAGATTGAAGGCCGATCACTTCAGCGGTCGGAAGGACCACTCGATGCGTATCTGGGTGCTGCTCATCTTGGAACTGTGGCTCAAGCGATACGACCCGGCGTTTTCGCTCTAGCCGGATGCCCGAATGTCGACGCCGCTGCGCATTCTGCATACCGAATCGTCCATGGGCTGGGGCGGTCAGGAGATCCGCATCCTGACGGAGGCGCGGGGTATGATCGGCCGCGGTCACGCTGTCACGATCATCACACCTGAGGAGGCGCAGTTGTATCAGGCGGCGCGGAGGCTCGGCATTCCGGTTGTGGCGTTGCCGATCGGACGCAAGAACGTGCACGGGCTGCTTGCACTGCGCCGATGGCTGGGGGACCGTGAAGGGCAATTCGATGTGATCAACACGCACAGCTCCACGGACAGCTGGCTTGCCGCGTTGACGTGCTCTCTGCGCTCTGGAGCACCGCCGATCGTCCGGACGCGTCACGTGTCCACCGCGATCAGTGCGGGGATTTGTGCTCACTGGCTGTACCTGCGGGCCACGAGCCATATCGTCACGACCGGCGAAGCGCTACGCCGGCAGCTGCATCGCGAGAACGGTTTTCCGCTCGAGCACATGACCTCGGTCCGAACCGGCATCGATCTGGGGTGCTATCGGCCCCTGGAGCGCGCGGCGTGCCGGTCGGGGCTCGGGCTGGCCGCGGCGCCGACCGTGGGTATCGTCGCGACCTTGCGGGACTGGAAAGGCCACAATGTGCTGTTCGAGGCCTGGCCCGCGGTGCTGCGCGAGGTGCCCGATGCGCGGCTGGTGATCGTCGGCGACGGGCCATACCGGGACCGCCTCGATCCGCAGGTGGCGGCGTTGGGCATCGGTGCGACGCTCAGCTTCGTGGGGCGTCAGGTGAACGTCACCGAATGGTTGAGCGCCTTCGACGTCTTCGCGCTGCCGTCCTGGGGCGACGAAGGCGTGCCGCAAGCGATCATGCAGGCGATGGCCTGCGGGCTGCCGGTGGTCTCGACGCCGGTCGGCGGCATCACGGAAGCGGTCATGGCGGACCGCACCGGGCTGCTCGTGCCACCGCGCGATGCCGATGCGCTCGCGGAAGCCCTCGTGCGGCTGCTGCGCGATGCGCGCTTGAGGAGAGTCATGGGCGCCGCCGCGCTGCGGTACGCGACGGAGAACTTCGGCATGGATGCCATGCTCGACCAAATGGAAACCGTGTTCTGCCGTGGCATGAGGCACACCTGACCATGTGCGGGATCGCGGGCTTCTTTTCTCTCGATCCGAAGCCGCGTTCGGTGGGCGACGGGATGCTCGATCAGCTCCGCCGCCGCGGGCCTGACGCGGAGCATCAGGTCACCTGGGACGTGTCTTTCCAGCGGACGGATGGACCGGTGTTCAATGCGCTGCTGCACACGCGCCTGTCGATCATCGATCCGCGCCCGGAAGCGGATCAGCCCATGTGCAACGATGCCGGCGACATATGGATCTGCTACAACGGCGAGGTGTACGACTGGGCCGATCGCGCCGATGACCTGCGCAGGCAGGGTGTGCTCTTCCGTACGCGCTCCGACACGGAATTCATCCTCCACGCGTACGAAGCCTGGGACATCGACTTCCTGTCCCGGCTCCGGGGCATGTTCGCGTTCGCCATTCTCGATTTGCGGCGCAGGCGGGTGCTGCTCGCGCGCGACCGGCTCGGTCTCAAGCCGCTGCTGTACAGCGTGCACAAGGGCAGTCTGGCGTTCGGATCGACCGTTCGATCGGTCCTGCCGTTTCTGCCGCCGGGAGAGCGGGGCTTCTCCGTGGCTGCGATCGACGCCTTTCTCGCGCATCGCTACATCCCCGCACCGCTGACCGTGATGCAGAGAGTGCAGCGGCTGGAGAACGCGCATTACCTGAGCTTCGATCTCGAGACGCGCCAGCTGGAGAAGAAGCGCTACTGGCAGCCTCAGCCGCGGCCGGGCGATTGGCTGCAGGTTCTGGACGACGCGGTCGCAATGCGGACCGTGGCCGACCGGCCGGTGGGCGTGTTCCTGAGCAGCGGCATCGACTCGTCGGTGATCGCTACGCGGCTGGCGCGACTCGGCAAGCGCGACCTGAACACTTTCACCGCAGCCTTCCCCGGCTCATCCATGGACGAGAGCCCGCTGGCAGCGGAGATTGCAAGGCATTTGGGGCTGACGAACCATCAGGTGGTCATCCCCGAGCGGATCGAGGCCGACTTCCCGCGGATCATCGCGGATCTCGACGAGCCCTTCGCCGATCCGAGCAGCGTCCCGACTTGGTATCTATCCCGCGAGACCACGAGGCACGTGAAGGTGGTACTCGGCGGCGACGGCGGGGACGAGGTGCTGGCGGGCTACAGGCGGATCTACAAGCATCTTCGCGGCCGCTGGCGCCGCCCCCTGCACATCCCCGGCCTGCCGGTGGTGCCGAGTCTGCTGCCGAAGGGGTTGCCAAAGTGGTCGGCGGAATTGGGCATGAGCTGGCTCGAGGCCTACAGCCTGCGCTTCTCCGGATTCACGCCGGGCCAGCGTCGGTTCCTGCAGCCGGGTCGCGACGCGGTTCCGGCAACGTACTGGCGCATGCCAACCACGGAGGGCAAGACACCGATCGGTCCGTTGCTCGAAATCGACTGGCACAATTACCTGCCCGAGTACGTGCTGCGCAAGGGAGATCTGTGCACCATGGCGCACGGGCTGGAGCTGCGCGCGCCGCTGCTCGACCACCGCTTCTTCGAAACGCTGCTCGCCTTGCCGGAGTCGGAGCGCTTCACGCGTCCGCCCAAGCTGCTCCTGCAGCCGGCGTGTACGGAGCTCGACGATCTGCAGCTGTTCCACCGCAAGAAGAAGGGATTCAATCCGCCGCTCGGCGGCTGGCTGCGCCAGGATCTCGCGGTGCGCTTCGACGGGCTCGGCGAGCGGCTTGCCGCGGCCACCGATGATCAGATCAGCGCGGCCGCGGTCCAACAACTTTCGGCGCGCTATCGCGGCGGCCACGACCCGCTGGCGGAGCAGGCGCTGCAGCTGCTCATCCTCGACGAGTCGCTCCAGCAGTTGAGGGAGCTGCGCGACTCCGTCAATGCGTAGCCGGTTCCCGGGTCGGGTTCTGATCGCGGCACTGGCGGTACTCGATGTGCTTACGCATCCTTTCGGCCGCTCCAAGCCGAATTCCCCGGGGCGAATCCTGGTGATCCACCATCTCCTGCTCGGCGATACCATCATGCTGACGCCGCTGCTCAAGAAGCTGCGCCAGCAGTTTCCGGAGGCCGAGATCGTCATGACCTGTCCGATCGCTTTCGTCGGGATTTACGAGAGCCGTCCTTACGGCGTGGAGGTGCTGCCCTTCGACGAGAGGGACGTCGGTACCGTTTTCGGGCTGCTGCGTCAGTCGGGGTTCGACCTCACGGTAGTCCCGGCGGAGAACCGGCTGAGTTGGCTGGCGCGTGGGCTGGGCTCACGCTGGATCGTCGCGTTCAGTGGTGACCGGCCGGCCCACAAGAGCTGGCTGGTGGACGAACTACGCGATTTCCCGGCGACGCCGATGGCGTGGGGCGATCTTGCGTGCCTTCTGGTGGACGGCCCCCCGCCTCGGCCCTATCGCGGGGAAGACTGGCCTGCCCCGGACTGCGCTGCCTTCGAGCTGCCGACGGGCGACTACTGCGTGCTGCACGTTGGCGCCAGCACGCCGCTGAAACTGTGGGAACCGGAGAAATGGCGTTGCCTGGTCGAGCACGTGGAGGCGCGGGGCTATCGTGTCGTCTTGAGCGCCGGGCCGGGGGAAGGCCCTATCATCGACGAGATCGACCCGGAGGCGCACCGCGTACGATTCGCCGGCAACCTCGTCCTCGCCCAGCTCTGGCGCCTGCTGGCTCATGCGAAGCTCGTCGTGTGCCTCGACACCGGTGTCGCACATCTCGCCCGTGTGGCCGGGGTACCGCTGGTGGTCATCTTCGGCGGTGGCTCGGCGTCGTTGTTCGGCGGCGGCGAGTTCTGGCGCGAAGCCGTCGAACGCAAGGTGACGATTCCGAATTTTCCGTGCCGCGACGAGAACGTGGTCTTCCGACGACAGGTGCCGTGGGCCGGGAACTGCGCGCGGACGCTTCGAGGGTGTCAGGCACCGCGCTGCCTCCAGCAGTTGCCGTCCGATGCGACGATTGAGGCGGTTGATTCGCTGCTAATGCTTATCCGGTTGGCTCCACACCATACAACATGTTGTAGGTGGTGGGCGGCTGTTGCGCGCCGAGGCCGAGCAGGGTCTGGAACGCCGCCATTGG
>JBIOJB010000097.1:0-10889 GCA_044450465.1 Candidatus Dormibacterales bacterium
AGATGGGCGTCGCGCGCTCGGCTGACGAGCGCCAGATCGCCGACGCGGTGTTATCGGTGGTGAGCGACTACCACGGAGCCACCCACACCCTCCTTGCCTACCACGACGTGGCGGGCAACGTCACCGGGTTCACGGGCGAGCGTGACCAGCCGGCGACCGCGTTCGAGCCCGCGCCCATCGAGCAGGCGCCTCTGTTCCGCGAGCTGCTGGAGCGTCGCACCACTGTGCTCGACGCCGAGCAATGGGATCCTGCGCTGCGTCGGGGGCCGGTTGGCGACTATCTGTTCAGCCGGTCGCCGGACCACGTCGTCTGGGTCCCGATCACGCAGGACGACCGCGCGGTCGCCGGTCTGGTGGCGATGCGCAACGATGGCGGCCGGTTTCAGCCCACCCACGTCAAGCTCCTGGAAGCGGCCGCGCCCGTCGTTGGGATTGCGCTTCGCACCGTGCGTCTGCACCACGCCAACGAGCTGGCACTGGCGCAGTCTGTGCGCATTCAGGAGCTCGCCGCGCTCGCCGGACATGAGCTGATGAGCGTGGTGGCCAACATCGCCGATCAGGCGAGGACGATGCTCGAGAGCACCGGCACGGTGTGCTGGGCGTTCGACACCGAGGGCAGAATCACGGCCACCAAGTCGAGCGGTGACCAGCCGGCGGAGGGCGTGCTCGCCTGGGCAGGACTCGGCACCGAGGACCGCCGCGCGCCGGCCGGGCCCAGGACCGGCGTCACCAGCGGCCACGCGTGGAGCTTGATTCCTCTCTGGTACGGCGATCGCCTGGTCGGGGCCATCGGAGCGGTCCACGCTTCGGCCCTCGTATCGGAGCCGGGCTCGGCCGCTCGCGACTTCGCCCGCCATGCCGCCGTGGCCATCGAGAACTCGCGACTTGTCGCCGAGACCCGGGGCCGAATCCGAACCCTCGAGGCCGTGGCGGCGTTCGCCGAGCTCACCCCGACGGAACCCGACCGCGCGCGGGTGGAGATGGCGCGGCTGGTGAGCCGGGCCCTGGCGGGCTCTCGCGGCGAGCTGTGGCTGCTCGAAGGTGGTCAGCTGGTCCGCCGCTCGGAGAACGGCGAATCGACGCCCAGGGTACCCGTCGCCGACAGCGCGCAGCTGCTCCGGGCGCTGACCGCCCGGAGCGGTGGCAGGCGGCTGCGAGCTCTGCTTGACCTGCTGGGCGCGCCCCCGGACGCATTCGCCATCCCCATCCAGGTTGAGGGGCGCCTCACCGGTCTCCTCGTGGCCCGCTCCACTGGAGGCGGAGCCGAGACCAAGCGACTCGGCGGCGTGCTCGCCGGCCAGGCCGCCGTGCTGCTCGGGCAGCTCGAGCTTGTCGACGCTCTGGACCGGGAGCGGCGAATGATGAACGCGATCCTGAGGCACTCGCCCGTCGGGGTTCTGCTCGAGGACGGCTCCGGCCGCATCGTCTACGCCAATCCCGAGGTCGAGGCGCTCTACGGCCTGCACGCCTCGGAGATGACCGGCCGCACGGCCGGCGAGATCTACTCCGCCGCGGGTGCGAGAAGGGCCGAGGACGTGGAGTCGGACGGCGAGCAGGAGAGCCCGCTCGAGCTGCAGATGCGCAATCCGGAGCGGATCGTCCACGTCCGCAGGGTGGTCATCCCCGGGCTCGAGGGCGAGCCGCAGGGAATCCTGACGCTGCACGAGGACGTGACGGCCCAGCGGCGTGCGCTCGACGCCAAGGACCTGATGCTGCGGGCCATCGGGCACGAGGTGAGGAGCCCGGCGGCGGCGATGAAGAACACGCTCGCCGGCATCATGCAGTGGGAGGCCACGATCGATCCCAAGGACAGGAGCGCGCTCCTCCTGGAGGCATACGAATCGTCCGACCGGCTGCTCAGCCTCGTGGAAAGCCAGCTGATCATCGCGAAGCTCGAGACGCGCCATTTCGAGCCGACGCCCGAGGAGGTCGACCTGTCGTCCGCCCTGAACGGGGTGATGTCGGTGATGCTGCATCGCTACCCGGAAAGATCGGGCGCGGTGCGGATCAAGCTGCCGGAGGACCTGCCGCTCGCGTTTTGCGAGCCGACCCACCTGGGCCAGGTGCTGACGAACCTGATCGGAAACGCGCTTGAGTACACGCCGAAATCCGTCGTCGTCGAGGCGGAGCAGGCCCAGCCCGGCTGGCTCGAGATCACCGTGACCGACCAGGGCCGCGGTCTTCCAGCGGCGAGCCTCGGATCGCTTTTCGAGAAGACGGGTCCGGCGGGCCGGAACCGCTCCCAGGGCGGGCTCGGCCTCGGCCTCTACCTCTGCCACCTGGTCGTCGAGCGTTCCTTTGGCGGGCGGATCTGGGTCGCGTCGAGCGATCGCCGGGGCACGACGTTCAAGTTCACCGTTCCGTCGGCAGCGCGCGACTGACCCGTCGAACCGCCTGGTTCGACTAGGTTAAGGATCGGATGGCCCCGGAAACGCTGATGTGGGTGAGGGTGGGAGGAGGCCTGGAATCGGTGCCCGGCCACGAACGCCACGGCCCCGCGGACGTCGACTGGCCGCCGCCCGGCGGGCCGTGGGAGCCATTGACCCTGCATGGGCAGTTGGTCGGCTGGGCCGACCGCGGCGGGACCAGCGCCGCCCGCCGCTGCGTCGAGCTCGGCCAGCAGATCGCCCACGAGCATCGCGACCATCTGCTGGGCAGGCTGGGGCACAAGCTGCGCTCGTCGGTGCTGGCGCTTCAGGAGTCTGCCAGGCAGGCCGCGTTCGGCAGGGCCGAGCTGCTCGAGGGACTCTACGAACAGGCGCAGGAGGTGGCCCACCGGGCGGCAGCCCTCGAAATCGCCGCGATGGAGCCGAAGGACGGTGTGCGGCGGGTCGTGCTGGGCGCCGTGATGAACCTCGCCCTGTCGGGGGCGACGCTCGACCTGCCTCCGGACGCCGTGGTGCTCGGCGCCGAGCCGGTGTTGGTCGAGGCGTTCACCCGTGCGCGCGACTGGTTGGGAGACCCGCTGAGCGTGAGCGCGCGGCCAGTCGGCGGGTGGTGGAAGATTCACGTGGAATCGAGCGGGGAGCGGATACCTCTGGCCGTGCCCGAGATGGGCGAGCCGCTGCTGCGACTGATCGTCGACACTCAGCTGCGCGGCTGGCTAGACACGCGCGGCGGCGCCGCCGACATCTACCTGCCCGCCTACCCCGCTCGTTAGCGTGCCCACGGTCCAGAGGGTCGTCGCGCCCAACCCCGGTCCGTACACCGGGCCTGGGACCAACACGTGGATCATCGATGCCGGCCCGGTCGCCGCCGTGATCGACCCCGGACCGGACGACGACACTCATCTCGCCGCCATCAACGAGAGGCTGGCTGGCGCCACCATCGGGGTCGTCCTGGTGACCCACGCGCATCCCGATCACCTGCCGCTCGCCGAACGCTGCGCGCGGCCGCACCACGCCGCGATCCGGCGCTACCCCGAGCTTGGCGACGGCGACCAGGTGATGGTCGGAAACCTCAAGATCACGGCCCTCCATACGCCCGGCCACAGCGCTGACCATCTGTGCTTTCTCCTCCCCGGTGACGGTGCTGTCTTCACAGGCGATCTCATCCTCGGGCGCGGGAGCTCGATGGTCACCTACCCGGAGGGAGACGTGGCCGCCTACCTGCGCTCACTCGACCGCCTTGCAGATTTGAAGCCGCGCCTGCTTTTTCCCGGACACTGGGATCCGATCTCAGATGCGATGGCGAAGATAGAGGAGTATCGCTGTCACCGACTCGAGCGCGAGGCCCAGGTGCTGGCCGAGGTCAGGAGCGCCGCGGGGACGGCCCCCGAGCTCACGAGGCGCGTGTACGGACAGCTCGACGAAAAGCTGATGGCTGCTGCAGAGATGACTCTTCTGGCGCATCTTCGCAAACTGGTCGACGACGGCCTGGTGCGGTCCGAGCGACTTGATGGCGAGGATGTCTATGGAACCCTGGCGTAACAGCGACCTACCGCAGGGCGGTCCGTTTCCTGTGCCCGCTACAGTCCACGATGTGAACGATTCCCGGCCCGCGATCCTCTCGCTTCCGGCGACGGCGCTCGAGGAATGGCTCCGCGCCAACGGAGCCCCGGCCTTCCGGCGCCGGCAGATCGCGAGCTGGCTCGGGCGGGGTGAGACGTCGTTCGCGGCCATGCGGGACGTTCCCCATGGCCTTCGGGCCGCGCTCGAGCGCGATTTTCGGGCGAGCTCGCTGCGCCCGGTGGCCGTGTCGAACACCGACCACGGCCTGACCACCAAGACGCTTTTTGAGCTGGACGGTGGACATTCGGTCGAAGCCGTGGTCATGCGCTACGCCGCGCGCTCGACGCTCTGCATCTCCTCGCAGGCCGGCTGCCCGATCGGGTGCCCGTTCTGCGCGACTGGCAAGTTTCCGTTCGGTCGCAGCCTCAAGGCGCACGAGATCGTCGAACAGGCTCTGGATGCCGCCAGGCTGCTGGCCGGCGAAAGCAGGCGCCTTTCCCACGTCGTTTTCATGGGCATGGGAGAGCCGATGGCGAACTACAAGGCGGTGATCGACTCGGTCCGGTTGCTCATGGACCCAGAGCTTCTCGGCATCAGCGCTCGCCGCATCGTCGTTTCGACAAGCGGGCTCATCCCGCGCATCGCGCAGCTCGGTGCGGAGCGGCTGCCGGTGACGCTGGCCATCTCGCTTCACGCGGCTCGCGATGATCTGCGCGACGTGCTCGTACCAATCAACAGAAAGTACCCGGTGACGGAGCTCGTGCAGGCGGCCGAGGGTTACGCCAAGACCACCGGACGCCGCGTCAGCTACGAGTGGGTGCTGCTCGCCGGGGTCAACGACACCGAGCGCGATGCCAGAGAGCTCGGCGCACTGCTCAAGCGGAAGCTGGCGCACGTCAACCTGATCCCCTTCAACCCGGTCGAGGACACGCCGTACCGAGCTCCCGACCGCGCCGCGATCAGAGCTTTCAAGGAGCTGGTGGAAGCCCAGGGCTTGAACGTGACGCTTCGCGACACGCGTGGGCGCGAGGCCGACGCCGCTTGCGGCCAGCTTCACGAACGGGTGATGCGGGCCAGGCAGCCGGCGGGAGTGGACTGAGACGCTTTACGCGGGGACGTCCGGCTTCAGCTACGACAGCTGGAAGGGGCGCTTCTATCCGGCGGGGCTTGCCGGCGCGAAGATGCTGTCCTTCTATGCACAGCGGCTGAACGGCGTCGAGTTGAACGGCAGCTTCTACCGGATGCCGCCCGCGACCACATTGGAGAAGTGGGAGGCGGGAACTCCGCAGGGATTCCGTTTCTGCATGAAGGCCAATCGAGGCCTCACCTATTCGGCCGAAGGTTTCGACCGGGCGGGACTGGCGCAGATCCTGGGGGAGCGCCTCTCGGCTCTTGGCGAGCGCCTTGGACCTGTGCTCATCCAGTTTCCTCCGGTGCGTCAGCTGAACCCGGCTCTTCTGAATTCTCTGCTCGACGCTTTGGCCAGGCCTGCTGCAGTGGAATTCCGCCACGATTCGTGGTTTTGCGATGAGACGTACCGGGTGCTCAGCTCCCACCGAGCCGCCCTGGTCGTGACCGACGAGGAGAAATGGCCGAGGGCGCCGCGCGTCGACCTGGGGCCGACCGCGTACTACCGGCTGCGGCGCAAGTACAGCGCGGCGTCATTGAAACCCTGGGTCGCGGAGGTCAAATCAGCGCTCGCCGCCCACGTCGATGTTCACGTCTACTTCAAGCACGAGCCTGAGGCGCCATCCCTGGCGCGCCGAATGGTGAAGGCGGCGGCCGGCTAGATCTCTCCCGACGCCCGGCGCAGACGTGCCATCGCAACATCCTTTGGCAGCAGCGCCAACGTGTAGTCGATTGGCGGCGAGATCTTCTTTCCGGTTACCGCAAGCCTGATCGGCATGAAGGTTTTGTTCGGGCCAAGGCCGGAGCGCTCGACCTCGCGCATCAGGATCTCGTGGATCGATTCGGGCGTCCACGCTGCGCCCTCGAGCACGAGCGAGGCTGCACGCACGCGGTCTCTGGCATCAGGTTCGAGAGCAGGTGTCGCCGGGTCGTTCCAGAGATATTCGAGAAGCTCGGCTGCCGCCGCCAGTTTCGGCAGGCGCGTCTTCAGGGCCGGCACCGCCTGCCTGATGGTCGCCGGGTCGAGCTTTGGAAGATAGGGTCCGAGCCGCTGCGCAAGGTCCTCGTCGTCAAGAGCTCGAATGTATTCACCATTGATCCAGTTCAGCTTCTCCCAGTCGAAGCGAGCGCCGGCGTGCTGCACGCGGTCGAAGCTGAAGGTGCGTACGAGCTCGTCGAATGAAAAGATCTCCTGCGCCGTGCCTGGGTTCCACCCGAGAAGGGCCAGGTAGTTGACGAGCGCCTCGGGCAGGTAGCCCTGCTCGCGGTAGAGCATCAGGTTCATCTCGGGGTGCTTGCGCTTCGACATCTTGGTGCCGTCCTTGGCGAGGATCAGCGGCATGTGCGCGAATGCGACTGGTCTGTCGTAGCCCAACGCATCGACGAGGAGGAGCTGATACGGCGTGTTGGACAGGTGCTCCTCGCCGCGGATCACGTGGGTGATCTTCATCACCGCGTCGTCGACGGGGCTCGCGAACTGGTAGATCGGATACCCATCCGATTTCACGATGATGAAATCTCCCATCAGGTCCGCGTCGAATCTCATCTCACCGCGGATCAGGTCGGTGAACTTCACCTCGCCACCCGGAATCTTGAACCGCACGGTGAAATCGGTCCGGCCCGGCGGCGGGTTGGTCAAGCATCGCCGCGAATACTTATAGGCGCGCTTTTCGGCCTGAGCCTGCTTGCGTTCGGCGTCGAGCTCCTCCGGCGTGCAGAAGCACCGGTACGCCTTCCCCTCGGCGATCAGCCTGGCGGCCTCCTGCTTGTAGAGGTCGAGCCGCTCCGACTGCCGGTAGGGGGCGTCGGGCCCGCCCTTGTCTGGGCCCTCGTCCCACTCGAGGCCAAGCCAGCCTAGGCCTTCGTAGATGACCAGCTCGTACTCCGGGCGGTTGCGTTCCTGGTCCGTGTCGTCCACTCGCAGGACGAACGTGCCTCCGTGGGCCCTCGCAAAGAGCAGGTTATAGAGAGCGGTGCTGGCGGTGCCCAGGTGAGCGAAGCCGGTGGGGCTGGGCGCGATTCTCACGCGCACCCTGGAGTCGTCAGGCACCGCCATATGCTACGGGGCGGTGTCTACCGGACTGCTCGCGCTCGTCGGCGGAGACGAGTTCAACCCTGGCAACGAAGAGCAGGATCGCCTGCTGGCCGGTGCGGCCGGACCGGGGCCGGCGTTCGTCATTCCGACCGCTGCCGCCAGACAGGACCCTTCCGCCTCCGTCGCGCACGCGATCCGGTGGTTCAAGCAGTTCGGCCTCGGCGTGCGCGAGCTGCCCGTCCTCAAGCCGGCCGACGCGGCCTCGGCCGATCTCGCCCGCCGCGCGCGCGGCGGCGGCTTCTTCTACCTGGTCGGTGGGGATCCGGGCCTGGTGGCCAAGGTGCTGTGCGGCTCGCTTGTGTGGGCGGCCATCTTCGAGGCCTGGCGCGGCGGCGCGGCGCTTGCGGGATCGTCGGCGGGGGCCATGGTGCTGGGCAGCCACACGCTGATTCGAGCTCGGTGGCCCAACCATGTCAATCGGCGGCCAGTCGAGGCGCTCGGTCTCCTGCCGGGCACGGCGGTGCTGCCTCATTTCGAGACATTCGGTCACAAGTGGATCGAGTCTGCCCAGGCGGCGGCACCCGAGCTCAAGCTGCTCGGGATCGACGAGCGCAGCGCCGCGATCTGGAGTGACGGTGGGTGGCACGCCACCGGCCCCGGCGCCATCACTGTCATCAGGGGCACCAGGGTCAGCCGGTTCATCTCGGGTACCAAGGTGATCGGCCTGCCCGTCCCCGCCCGTATCCTTCCGACCCAGTGATCGAGCCGTTGCCGAACCGCCCGGCGAAAACTCTGCATTCCGGGTGGCTGCACATGGGGTCGCTTCGCGTCCACCACACGCACGGTGGCCAGGGGTCGCCCGTCCTCTTTATTCACGGCCTCGGATCGTCGGGCTACATCGAATGGCGATTCAACCTCGAAGCCGCCGCGGAGCGGAACCACGTATTCGCACCCGACCTGCCGGGTTTCGGCCGCAGCGACAAGCCTCGAGCTCGTTACGGAGTTCCCTATTTCACGCGTTTCATCGGCCAGTACCTTGAAAGCCGCGGCCTTCGCTCGGTCGCAGTCGTCGGAGCTTCGTTGGGAGGCCGAATCGCGCTCGAATTGACCCTCCAGCACCCGCAGCTGGTTCGCAAGCTGGTCCTGATCAACTCGCTCGGCCTCGGCCGACCCAAGGTCAGGGTGTCGTACGGGCTGGTCACGATCCCGCGCGTCGGCGAAGCCATGATGAAGTTCGCGCGTGACGCTCTGGCCTGGGCACCACCGGCTGTGATCAGGCGCGTGGCGGGCCGCTACACCGGCTCCAGCTCAGACCCAAAGGTGACGATGGACGACCAGTACCTTGAGAACCTGCGTGAGCTCTATGCGGCGGATGGCTATCACGACGCGTATCTCGCCACTGTCAGGTCGCTGGTATCGCCGCAGGCGATCTTCGGGGCCCGCTACGACGTGACAGCCCGCCTCAACGAGCTGAAGGTTCCTGTTCAGCTGATCTGGGGGGCGGACGATCCACTCTTTCCGGTTGCGCACGCGGCGCGGGCGCACTCGTTGATCGAGCAGTCCAAACTTGCTGTGATCGAAGGCGCAGGCCACACGCCACAGGCCGAAAGACCAGAGGAGTTCAACCGCGTCCTCCGTAAATTCCTCGCCACCTGACAGGTACACCAGCCCGCAGTACCGGGCCCTTGTCGAGGGTCCGATCGATCCGCTCGTCCACCCGGCGCCACTCCAACCGCCGAGGCTCTACCGCCTCGTTCGCCGGCTCGTGCTGTGGATCGTGTTGCGGTTCTTTCGAGTGTCGGTGAGCGGGCAGGAGAACATTCCAACCCCGCCCTACATCATTGCCGCCAACCACCAGGCCTGGTTCGACCCGGCGTTCATCATCCCGTTCTTTCCCGAAGCGCCGGTGATCTACACGATGGCGAAACGCGAGACGGTCTTCAATCGCGGCTGGAAACGCAGGCTTCTGCCTCTGGTCGGCGTCTTTCCCATCTCGCCTCACCGGGGCGAGCTCGACGAGGTGGGGCTCCGGACCGTCTACCAGGTCCTGGAGAGAAAGGGTGTGGTGCTGATCTTCCCGGAGGGCAGGTACTCGAGAGGCCGTGCCCTCCGACCGCTGCGGACCGGAATCGGCCACTTTGCGCTTCACGCCGGCGTGCCGATCTGCCCGGTCGCGGTGAGGGGCACCGACGTCCTGCGTCCTTTCAGAAGGATTGAGGTGTCGATCGGTCAGGCAATCCCACCCGACCCTCCTGCCTGGTGGGAGCTCAGCCGGCGCGTTAACAAGATGGTCGAGAACGTGCGCGGCGCTCTTTCGGCAGCTCTCACCCTGAGGCGACCGAGCTGAAGCACAAGCTCGCCGCAGCGGCCGGCCTCGGCCCGAAGAGGCCTGACCGTCCTCCCGTGCTTTAATCGCTGGCGCCTTGCATCTGGTTATTGGCGCGGGAGAGTTCCTGGCAGATCACGTGACGCGCGCCCTCGCCAACGACGTCCCGGTGATCCAGGTCGAGAGCGACGCGGACGACGCCACGCTGGCCGATGCCATGAGCGGAATCGAGGTGGTGATCAGCTGCGCCCAGACGTGGTCCCCCTCGCTCAGGCTTCGATTCCAGCGCAGGCCACCTCCGATTCTGGAGCGAGTGGTCGCCGCGTCTCAGCGCTCACGCGTGCGCCGAATCGTCCACGTGTCCACCGCGGACGTGTACGGGCCAGACCATTTCGCGCGCATCAACGAGAAGGCGAAGGTCCGACCGAAACACGCTTACGAACGGTTGAAGCTCTTCGAGGAGACGTGGCTCCAAGAAGCCGCCCACGACAAAGAGGTCGTTATCGTCAGGCCCGCCCGGATCTTCGGCGATCGTGACGACTGGATGGTCCCAGCGCTGATGGCAGATCTCGTTCGAGGGCGTTCGCGGCTTCCAGGCGGGGGGCGAGCGCCGCAGACGTTTGTTTCGGCGGACGACGTCGGCCGGGCCTGCCTCGCTGCCGCCGACCGCGGCCGGCCCGGCCATACCTACCTCATCGGCGGGTTCGACTCGACCTGGCGGGACCTCCTCGAGACCGCTGCCCGCGCGGTCGGCTTCACGGCCGAGATCGGTGGGATTCCTTATGACGTCGCCTTCCTCGGCGCGCTCGCCAGGGAGACGATGTCGCGGAAGGTGGGCGGGGTCTGGCCTGGTGTCTACGCAGTAGACGTGCTCGGCAAGCCTCACCACTACGACGATTCGTGGTCACGCCGCGAGCTGACGTGGTCGCCGTCAGTGGGCAGTTTCGAGCAGGCGATGCCCGGCATCGCCCCGTGGTTGGGCTCGCTGCCAGAGGTGGCAGCCGCGCTGGCGGCTGCGGACGCCGCGTCGGCGAAGCGCGCGTGAGGGCCTTGATCAGTAGATAGACACGTGGTGCCCCCTCCGAGTAGCACCTTGTATAGAGGCGCTTGGAAGGGGCACGCAATGTTTCGGCCGGAGTGAATCCGGCCTAGGGCAACCCTCGACCTCTTGATCAGGGGCGGAGTAAATCCGGCCGCTGCATGAGGGCGCGGGTGAGCTCGTCCTCCCCCGCGGAACCCCCTCCTCTCCTGCACGACGCCTGGAGGCGCATGGAAGCGTGGCCCGCCTGGAGCACGGCCGGAGTAAATCCGGCCGGGGCACCA
Organism: Candidatus Dormibacterales bacterium; assembly: GCA_044450465.1. GTDB lineage: Bacteria > Chloroflexota > Dormibacteria > Dormibacterales > Dormibacteraceae > JBIOJB01. Next base: position 10,763 of record JBIOJB010000097.1, read on the forward strand.
CGTGTCTATCTACTGATCAAGGCCCTCACGCGCGCTTCGCCGACGCGGCGTCCGCAGCCGCCAGCGCGGCTGCCACCTCTGGCAGCGAGCCCAACCACGGGGCGATGCCGGGCATCGCCTGCTCGAA